>DGYI01000037.1 GCA_002396645.1 Firmicutes bacterium UBA5010 | reverse complement strand
GGTGACAATTAACACCCTGTTATAATTTTCATAGTATTGATCACTATAATTAGCCATAAACAAAACCTCCGATGAATTTTTACATGTAACAGTACGGAAAAGCACTGTCCATACATCTTATGCATCGACCGTTTAAATTGTTCAACATTTTTCGCCTTTTTTATGCATATTATTCATTATTTTTTTACAATAAAACAATATGTATATAAAGTATTTTAATTTTCACAAAATATGGCTATATTTGTCATAATATTTATAATAAATTATCGGCTTCATAGTTGATTTTAGTATTAATCAGCATTATATTAATATATGCTAATTCACGTTTTATAATTGTCTATATATCTATTTGTTGGAAAATCTCTATGAAAACATATTTTGAATTGATTTCCATCAAAATTACAACGAAAAAACCGATAAATTCGTAAGCAATTACAAATTATCGGTTTTCATATTATCGCATAATTGAAAAAATTAAATCTTCAGAGACCCTCTGAATCCCCTGGAAGCATAGTAAGATTCTGCTCCATTATGGTAAACAAACACAGTATCATAGCGATAGTCGCAAAAAATTGCTCCTCCGAGTTTTCTTATATAGTCAGGAGTTTTTACCCAGCTTGATGTTTTGGTATCAAAGTTTCCAAGCTTCTGAAGTCCTCGGTATTCTGCTTCTGTCAAAATTTCAATTCCCATATCACGAGCCATATCCATAGCGTTATTTTCAGGTTTATGCTCTTTTCTTGATTCAAGTGCTTCGCGGTCATAGCAAATACTTCTGCGACCTTTTGGACTTTCCGAAGAACAATCGCAGAAAATGTATTCATCTGTGTTTTCATCATAACCAATAACATCCGGCTCCCCTCCGGTTATTTCCATTTCATTAAGCGACCATAGTTTTTCAAAATTAGCTTCAAGCTTTGCCTGCACTTTATCCCATTCTAAATCTTTATGCAAATTCGAGTTCTTTTCAAAACGCACTTTCAATATTTTTATCAGTTCATCACATTGTTCCGGCAAAAGCTCCTTGTTATTTTTGTTTACATTTTTCTGGACCATGATGGTTTCTCCTTGTATTTTTATATCAAAATAATAAATATAATGTGTACACAGCTCAACGTATATGCTTAATTAAAGTCAAAATCTTATCTATCATTTTTTTTATTCCGCTTCTTTTATCAGAAAGTAGTGATATTCCGGTTTTTATTGCTATTTCATCTAATATTTCATCAACAGTTTTGTCATCTGTTTCAATTTTTTCTTCGGTAATGCTTAAATTAAATGCATTAATACAATTATCAATCTGTTTATTTGCCCATGTATTACTTAGTTCAAGGCGTTTTCTAAGACGTTTTTTTAATGTTTCTTTGCTTGCATACAAGATGAAATGTTTAACAGGTATATCATCATCTATTAATTTCTGTATAATTTCATCATAATAACATCTATTAAAAATTGTCATAGGAACGATAATAATACCTTTATACTCATAATATAGATACTTTAACATTTCATAATTGAACAGACGCCATTGTTCATTATCTTGAAAATTTGATTTGTGTATTTCTTTAGGCGTATTATTGCGTATAAAGTAACCAATATTTTCAGGATCGTAAACAAATGAATTTGGAAGTCTACGATTTAATTCGAATGCACATGTTGTTTTTCCGGAGCCAAACGCTCCATTTAACCAAATAATCATTTAGTTATCCTCCTTATTCTAAATCAATAAGCATTTCTAAAATAAATACCTTTGTAATTTCATTGATGTCAAATTATCTTTTAAAATTTATGTATCTTCTATGATATTTTAAATTTCAATTGAAGCCCGATAAATGCATTTTACTATATTCTTACTGTGTATACAATAATTTTTAATATGTTCAAATGATAATATGCATAACACATACTTCAGCCTGTGTGAAATACAGTGCTTATATCTTAATGTATCTTATCTTGCTATCAAAAATCTTAACATATATCTGGTGAAAAAGGAAATTTTCTTGCAATCATCATCCTGTTTGATATAATTATCATAAAACAATTACAACGAAAGGAGAACGGCATGAAACTCATGTGTAACTCGTGCAGTAAATTGTGTACTTCAAAAATCTCTCTTTTCAAGCCCCTCTCTTTAGAAGAGCAAAAAGAGCTTATATCAAAAGCCCGGCATCTGGATTACAAAAGAGGAGAAACAATTTTTTATGAATATGATATTGCGGATAAAATAATTATCATCCGTTACGGAAAACTTAAAATTAATCGGTATTCTATGGAAGGAAAGGAATATGTTCTTGATATATTGGCAGAAGGCGATATATATGGAGAGCAGAACATATTTAGCGGAAAGGCCTTTGAGACAAATGCCATTGCTCTTGGAGAATGCGGCTTATGCCTCATTTCCCTGACAGATATCCAGCAGCTGATATTAAAAAATCCTGAAATCGGGATTAAAATATTAAGCATGGTGGGACAGAAGCTGTCTGTGGCAAATGAACTTGTTCAGTTATTATCTGTAAATGATGCTAAAGCCAGAGTTGCCGGATTCCTTTTATTCAGAAGCAATAGAATCAAAGGGCAAACTATTGAGTTGACCAGAGATGATATATCCGCTTATATAAACATCCGTAGAGAGACAATCAGCAGAAAACTTGGTGAACTCTGCAAAGAAGGTGCTGTCAAACTGGAAGGAAATCGTAAAATCTACGTCTTAAACAGAGATATTTTAAGAGATATCTTTGAAAACAAAATTTAAAAACAAAAAATTCTGTAAATAATGATTCAAATCACATTTTTTATTCTTTTTTCTGTTTATACTAAGTTCATAAATAAAATAGCTGTTGCTAAAAACAGAATTTAAAAATAGGAGGAAAATTATGATTACAGGTAAAATGAAAATAAATGATGTTGTTAAGGCTTATCCAAAATCAATTGAGATTTTTAATGATTTCCATATTGACTATTGCTGTGGCGGAAATGACGCCTTGGAGGATGCTATAAAGGAACTTGGAATAGAAGTAAAGAGTTTTATCGAAGTTTTGAATAAAAAACTTGTAAATCAAGAGAATAAATCACATGAAGATCAAACCCTCGATATAGACAGACTCATGAAAATGTCAATACAAGAGCTAATTAACTATATTATAGATACTCACCATTTAAAAGAAAGAAACTTGTTAGCAGAAATTGATGAACTCATAAATAAGGTTTTTTTTGTTCATTATGAACATCATCAAGAACAATTAATTTCATTGCATACGCTATTTTCTGATTTGCGAAAAGAACTTCAGCAGCATTTTGTAAAGGAAGAAAAGCTTGTTTTCCCATACATGCTGAAAAACTTTAGCGGTGATAAAAGTATTGATTATGTGAAATCCTTAGAGGATGAACATGATGCAGCCGGCAATCTGATAAAAGAGATTACTGCCTGCACAAATGAATTTACAGCACCGGAAGATGGATGCGCTTCATATCGTGTACTCTTTCAGAAGCTGCATGAACTGATTAAGGATGTTTACATTCATATATTTATAGAAAATTCATTACTATTTAAAAAATATGAAGGAGAAATTTAATTATGAAAAAACTTGTGAAAAATAATGTCTATTGGGTAGGCTTTATGGACTGGGAGTTGGAATCTTTTCATGGAGCAGATTATTCCATAAATCATGGTTCAAGCCAAAATGCCTATTTAATTAAGGAAGAAAAGACAGTCCTTATTGATACGGTCTGGAAGCCTCATTCCACAGAATTTATCGATAACCTTGAAAAAGAGATTGATTTAAATGAGATTGATTTTATTATTTCTAATCATGGTGAAGTTGATCATAGCGGCTCTCTTCCTGCATTGATGGAGAAAATACCTAACACCCCTATTTATTGTACTGCAAACGGGGTAAAATCACTTGTAGGACAGTATCATCATCCCGAATGGAATTTTCAGGTTGTAAAGACAGGAGATTCCATTGACATCGGCAATGGAAAGAAGCTTATATTTGTGGAAATGACAATGCTCCATTGGCCGGACAGCATGGCAACATATTTGACGGGAGATAATATTCTTTTTTCCAATGATGCTTTCGGACAGCATTTTGCTGTTGAGGAATTGTTTAATGACAAGGCTGATCAATGCAAGCTTTGGGAAGAAGCGATAAAATATTATGCAAATATTTTAACTCCATTTTCTCCTCTTGTTAAAAAGAAAATCGAAGAAATACAGGCGCTAAATATACCGATTGACATCATTGCCACAAGTCATGGTGCAATTTGGAGAGATAATCCATTACAAATCGTAGAAAAATATTATGAATGGTCTCAAAATTATCAAGAGGATCAAATCACTATTGTTTATGATACCATGTGGGATGGAACAAAGCAGCTTGCTCATAAAATCAGTGCTGAAATTGCGCAGATTTCACCTGATACAAGAGTAAAAATTTATAATATCTCTAAAATAAACAAGAATGATATTATAACTGAGGTATTTAAATCAAAAGCAATCGCACTTGGATCTCCGACTGTAGGAGGCAGCATCCTTTCTTCTGTGGGAGGCTGGCTTGAGTTTCTGAAAGAAATGAAATTTAAAGGTAAAAAGGCTGCTGTATTCGGATGTTACGGATGGAGCGGAGAGGGAACAAAAATCCTTAGAGAACGCCTTACAAATGCCGGATTCTCTGTGGCAGAAACAGAAGCTAAATGCCTTTGGAATCCGCAAGAAGAGGATTTTAGCAATGCTGCGAAACTTGCTAAAGCTCTTTGTCAATAAAAGACTATTTATCATATATATAAATATTTGAAATTAGAAAATCAGTATATAAAAGCTATATGTCATAACTGAAAATCCGGTTATGACATATAGCTTTTTGTTCATTCTTTAAACATATTATTTAGCATTTTTTATAAAAACATATGTACAGTCGTCTGACAGATTATCATCATACGAATACCCAAGTCTATCAAAAAATTTAATTTCTTCTGCATTTTTAATTTTATTTTCAGCCATAAAGCGTACCATTTCTCCCCTTGCCATTTTTACCTGAGTTCCCTTTTCAATTACCTTTTTCTCTTTCATTTCACCAAAAATACAGCTGATAACCTTTATGCTATCGTCAATATACTCTGAAATACATCGGCTATATTCCTTTGATGCAAGATTTATAATACAGTTACTTTGGGAAAATATCTCATCAGCCAGCTTTTTACCCCAAAAATCATAGAGTGAGCCGAATTCTCCGAGTTGTATTTTAGATTGCATTTCAAGTCTGTAAGGCTTAACTCCATCAAATGGTCTTAGCATACCGTAAAACCCTGACAAAATGAGAAGATGTTCCTCTATGTAGTCAAATTCCGTGCTTGTAAATACTCCCGGTCCCATGTACTGATATTGTATTCCTTCATAAGAAAGTATGGCAGGTGTCAAATCTGCGTACAGATTCATTTTTTGTATTCTTTCGTAATTCAACTTAGCAATATTATCATTGCATTTCCATATTTCTTTTGCTTGTGTGCAGCTTAGTCTCCTCAAATACTCTAAAAGCTGTTCTGTTTCTTTCATAAACTGCGGTGTATTCATAATCACAGGAAAATCCGAATCCGCTTTCATCTTCTTTGCCGGCGAAATAATAATTTTCATATTTTCTCCCACTTTAAATTGCTGGTTTTATATTCTTAATGATAGCAGAAAAAATGTCGAAAATCAATTATTCATTAATTCAGTAATTGTGCTGATAAGCCTTCTATATTATTGCATCTTATATACCTTTTTCAATAATTCTATTTCTCTTCCATGTCCTTCTAAGTCATTTGGGGTTTCCAAAAAGAACGGCAGCTTATATAGCTTTGGATGATTTATTATTCTGGCAAAGGCTTCAAGCCCTATGTATCCCTTCCCTATTTCCTCATGTCTGTCCTTTTGACTGTTAAAGGGATTTTTACTGTCATTTAAATGTATGGCATGTAGATTTTCAAGACCTATTATCTTATCAAATTCCTCCAATACTCCATCCAGATTATTTACTATATCATAACCTGAATCATACACATGGCATGTATCCAGACACACTCCTATCTTATCCTTTAAAATTACTCCCTCAATTATCTGACTTAACTCTTCAAAAGTTCTGCCTATTTCAGTGCCTTTCCCGGACATGGTTTCCAAAAGCACCACGGTTGACTGCTCAGGCTTAATAACCTTGTTTAAAGATGTTATGATATAGTCGATACCTACATCGACACCTTGCTTAACGTGGCTTCCCGGATGAAAATTGTACAAATTACCCGGCAGATACTCCATTCTTTTAAGATCTTCTTCTAAAACTTCCAGACCAAACTCTCTTGTTCTTTCATCTCCTGAGCATATATTTAAAGTGTACGGAGCATGTGCCAGTATTTTCCCAAAATTATGTTCTTTCATTATAGTTAAAAGCTCTTCCACGTCTTTCTCATCAATGGCTTTTGCCTTGCTGCCTCTGGGATTTCTGGTGAAGAACTGAAATGTGTTGGCTCCGATTTTAATTGCATCTCTTCCCATGGCTGCAAATCCATTAGACACAGAAAGATGACATCCTATTTTTATCATAAATACCTCTCTTTTAGTAATTTAATGATTCTATAGTTTCGGCAAGCCGAAACATTTAAAATATGCATATGCTCAATATAGATTAAGCATATGCATATTATACCCTATAAATCTTTAACAACTCAAGAATTTATGATTAAGATGTCATCTTTATATCACTTATTTTTCAAAAGCTATATTGACTTCAATTGGATTTTCATCTGCAAAGAGCTGAATACATATAACCTTGTCAGAACTCATCTTAACAGATATATTTTCACCATGAAGCAGTGTAGGAGTTGAAATATCTATTTGTACCCCCAAATTATAGAAGCTGGTGGCAGCATTAGCCGTTAACATGTTTGTTAATTCTGCTATTGCACTCTGTGACATTTCATCAAATTCCTCAATCGGCATCCCCATCATCATAGTTGATGCTATTTTTTTCGCACGTTCTAAATCTATGTAGTAAACCACATTACCTTTTATCTCCCCGACAATTCCAACTATAATAATCACCCCTGAATATGTCAGCTCCCTACCCTTTACGGTCAATCTTCCGATATTTGTACTATCGAATCCTATTTGAGGCATAACATTTTTAAAGGATTCAACAAAAGGATTTATATGCTTTACATCCACTTCTCATCACTCCTTTGAAAACCAACATTAAGTAATAATTCGCCAAAACTCGTATCTGCAATTGCTGTAGTTGTATTAAAGCTAGGGGATGATATAAGAATACTATCTCCATGTAAAATAGTCGGCGGAGCTACACGAAGCCCAAACGCCTTATTCTTTCTGTTAAGCACAGAACAAGCATTTCCGGAGACTATGTTTGTAAATTCTCCGAGTGCAGATATCATTTCATCATTATTTTTCGGCTCTCTTCTTAAAATAGCAGTTGCCATTTTATTTGCAGATTCTTTGGACAAATCAAATAACATCCTGCCGGAAAATTTGCCGATTATTCCTACAATAATAGTCATACCTTCTGATTCGTGCTCTTTTTTACTGGAGTATTCCTCCTTGTACGTGAGGAGTGTTTTTGTCATACGATTCAAGCCATCTAACAGTGCCTCCTTAAATACTGAAAAATATTCATTCTCTAAAAATTCATATAATTCTTCGGATGCTACTATCCTATTAACTGCTGTAATAAGTTCATCGGAATCGACAGGTTTTTGTATATAAGCGGATACCCTGCTTTCTTTTGCTTTTTTCACTATTTCGTCATCCATCATAGAACTTATAACGATCACTTTAACGTTTTCATCGATTTCATGGACAGCTTGGATACACTCAAAGCCATCTGTACCCGGCAAGGTCATATCCATAGTTACCAAAGAAGGTTTCATTTCTTTTACAACCTCTTTAACCTCTTCTAATGTTCCAGCTGATCCAACAACCTCAAACCCATTTTCTTCAAGTATGTTTCTTATAAATGCAACCGAGAAAGATGAGTCATCAACAATAACAATTCTAGTTCCTACCATAAAACACACCAACCTTCCTTTATCTGTATACTATTAAAGATACCATATTTTTTAAAAAAAATCACTATTTTATTACAAAATATTGTATAAATCGACATAAACCGAGTAGAATGTAGTCATACGGTTCTGTATGCCGGGTTTTTTCTAGTTTACGCATACTTCGCAATAAAAAAACAAGAATATCTTAATTAAAAGAAACCCTCGTTTTTATATAACAGATTAGTTAGAATCCAGATAAGGACTGCTCCGCTTTACATCAATTCCATTCTTTTTTAGATCCTTATCAATAATTCGATTCATTCTTTTCGCCATAATACCGAATAGAAAGTTCGGCACCTTAAATTGTGCTTTCTGATATACCTCTGATGTTGACTCTTCATCCTTTTCTATATAATCAAAGAAAATATTTAACTGTCTGATAATTGTTTTTGAATTTGGGAGATTATTAACAGGCTGACCGTTAAGCATTGCTCCCATACCCATTACAAAGCCGCCCTTATAGATTACATCGCATTTTCTGCTAAACATATCCAATAAGGATAAGCCACTTTCATGAGTATGAACATACGGCATTCCTCCCTGAATAATTCCATAAAGACTTTGTCCGTGTAAAAGTTCTTTATGTGTTGATAGTTCTTCCAAAAAAGCTATTGTATCAGCCGGATATGTATTAATGTAGCAAGGACCACAGATAATTAATATATCTGCATTCTTTATAGATTTCCACAATTCATCTTTATTGTTCATACTGGGATATAGGTGTATCAGCTCACACCTATGACCCTTGTCTTCTAAATATGTCTTACACATTTGAAGCAGAACAAAACTTGTTCCATTTGTTCTGGGACTTGCATTAATCAGAAGTTTTTTTTCATGCATTAAAAACCTCCTTCATAATATTATATTTCATTTCAGTAGTAAGCGTCATATCAACGATAAATGTTTTTCCTAAACCTCTGGTAATGATGAGATTTTCATAATGAAGTTTTTTAAATACCTCTACTTCATCATCAATGCAATTTTCTCTGATGCCTAAGACATAAAATTTAAACTGCTTTCCTTGCATGCCCCCTTTTACCAGTTCTCCATTTTCCATAAAATAATGCCGGTCCATAATCAATCCGAATTTATCCATTACCCTCTTAATTTTAGAGGAATAGCATCCAAATGTAATAGGGGTAACAAATATAAGGATATCTGCTCCGATGACCTTTGGAAAAATCCAATCTCCGTCATCACGGCTTATACACTTTCCAAAGGTTTTGTAGGTACACCCTCCGCAGTTTATACAGGGTTTCACCTGTATCCCCTCCAATGAAATATATTCCGACTTGACAGTCTTCAATGATAATTCCTGAAAAAGTTCTGCTCCGATTTTACCTTTTCCCTCATCTGCTAATATAGTAATCATTTATCCTCCGATCATCATGGCATAACTGCCAGATATTCATATCACTTAATTTTAAGGCTGCTCTGTGTAACCTTCTTTCAGTGCTTTACTTACAGCACTTTTAATAGCTTCGCTTGAAAGTGTTGCACCGCTGATAGCATCCACATCATAACTGTTTTTTTGAATCATTAATTCTGTAATAGCCTCTGCTTTGCTTCCCAGACCATTTTGATGTTCGATAAGATCGATATCTGATATTGTATGTTCCTCTACATAAACTCCAACCTTTACCAGTACGAGCCCTGCATCAGTTTCCCCATAATAAGTTCCGTCTGAGACCAAATTCATATCTATATCCTCATACACCATTGTATCCAATTCTTTTTTTGCACTGCCTGTCATCCATATAAAGGCACCTAGAATAAAAATAAGTATAATTCCAATGGTGATACTTGTCTTTTTCATTTAATATTTTCTCCTTTCCGATATTCTGACAGTAAAATCAACTACCTCCTGAATATCATCTTTATTCGGATGACCGATTTTAAAAAATAAAAAACTTCCCTGACAGATAAATTCATCTACTACAGGAATTTCTTTATCCTGCAGAATCTTTCTGACGGTATCCTGCCCCTGTTTTTTTGACACACAAGAAGTGATAAGTGCAACACTCTTTATTTTTTCCCTGTCTAAGCTTTTCACAAATGCTAAAAGCTCCGGCAGACTTTCTCCTCCATAAATTCCTCCCACAAGAAAAAGCAAATCTGCTTCTAACGGCAACAAATTATCTGATACATTTTCTGCCCGAATGTTAAGAGCATTTCCAATAGCCTGTGCCAACTTTTTTGAATGTTTGGTTTTTGTTGCATATACAATTCTTAATTTATTCATTTGAGATAACCCCCTTTAAAATAATATCAAATTGAACCTTGAACATTTCTTCCGTCTCATCCGTTGTTAAATCTATATGTCTTGAAATCATAAGATTAAAGCCCAGAAAGGAGCTCCAAACAGAAAATGCAGCTTTTTCACAATCCATTTTCCTGATTTTCCCTTCATTCATCGCCTCTTTCAGCTCTCTCGCCAGATAACTTATCCATCCTGATTGACCGGGATTCTTCCTGCTGTACTTATGAAGAACAATGAGGTTATATTTTTCTGGTTCTTCAAAAGCAAGTTTCATAATCATATGGAATACCATTTCCATTTTAGACAGGATATCATCATTATCCTTCAGCAATTCCATAATTTTGCTTCGAAGCCACTCTGTCTCTTTCTGTTCAATTGCATCTATAATCTCTTGCTTATCTTTGAAATGATGATAGATAATGCCTGTAGAGTATTTCATCTCTTTAATGATTTTTCTGATGGATACCCCTTCAAATCCTTCCCTGATTCCAATATCCAATGCTGTATCTAAAATTGCTTGACGAACCAGCCCACTGCGCATTTTCTGCTCTTCTCTTGCCATATGCTATCCCTCCGGTTTTTCATAACACCGTTTATTTTCATAACACTGTTATTAAAATAATAATATATTATAAGCCGGATGTCAATAAGTATCTTTATTCATGTCAATCATATTTATTGTTTAAGGTACATACTTTCACTTTCTCTGATTTTGGGCATAAAAAGTGAACTGCGTTCACTCCATTCACATGGGGAAGAAAGCTTTTCTATGTGATAAAAAAAGAAACTAAGTATTCAGATTATATAATTTAATCTTAGCTTAGTCTCTTAGATTTTAACTTAAGCAAATTGAAGTTTAAAATTACTCATTGGATCAAACCCCTGAAAGCAAAATTCAATTTGGACAGTCTTTTAAAAATGTTATTTAATTATTAATATTTCTCTTAAAAGTATAATATGTTCCTCCAAAGTAAGAAATATAAACAGCAAGCATTAGAGTAACTCCGAAAATTATACTTATAATAAATGCTGTATCTCCTACAAAAACTGTGATTATGTCTTTATAAAATAAATAATAATTATATATAAATATTGCAACTCCAATCATAGCTATAGCAATAGGAACTATAAAATATACAGAAATTTGTTTTAAAACAATCTTGCTTATTTCATTTTCCTCAATTCCCAGCTTCCGGATTATATTAAATCTATCCTTATGCTCTATAGATTCGGAAAGTTGACTGAGGGACAGAATAGTCAAGCTTATCATCAATAAAACTATTCCTAAATATATGCCAAGAATTCTCATAGATAAAGTTGCAACTAAAATATTATTAGTTTCCAATGATTTCATTCTTGCTCTGATTACACTGCGTGTTATATCATATTCTTTACTGTATTTTTCTACAAATTCAGCATTATTTTTTCTAAACCATTCATTAACATAATCATATTGAAAATTATCAGCATCTTCATAACTCATTTTATTTTTAATATTAGCAACAAAATTAGTTTCGGCAAAATCAAGTTTATCACATGTTTCATCCGGCAAAATTATGATGCTGTTTGTATTCGCATAAAATCCTTCTCCGATGGATTCTTTATAAGCTGAGTTTTTACTTAGATTATATGTTTTTCCGTTAATATTTAATTTATAATTCTTATCTAAATAATTACTTATTTCTTCATCTGTAACAACACTATACCATTGAGTAGTATATTCATCAGCACTTAATTCTATCTCTTTATATCCCAGCATATTTCTCAATTGATTAAAATCACTTAAGCTAATTGCCAAAATTGATTCACTGTTCTCACCTTCTCTGACATAATATTTTTCTACCTGGCAATGATTTTTCACAACATAGCCCTTATCGCTTAAATAGTTAACAATTATACTATAATCTAATTTAGGTATCTCTTCAATATTAGCTTCTGCCAGAAAGGATGAACTGTAATTATTGCGTATATCTATATCATAAGGAACCCTCATATCTAAATATCCAAGTGCCCACTGAGCCATTACAAGCGTTATTATAAAGCTTATCATTGCGCCTAAGAAAGTCATTGATATTGTAGCCATTAATATTGGCGCTGTCTTTATTTTAGATACTATTGATCCTATCAAAAACAAATTTGTTCCTTCATATTTAAAATTGACCCACTTGTTTTTTATGTAAATCATAATATAAGCAATTGAATAGAATAATGCATAAGTTGCTATGATGAAAGTAATCAAAGATACCCCTACATATATCAGTGATTTTATACTATAATCAATTTTTGTATTTAACAATTTAATAGTACAGCCGGCACAAATAATGTATAAAATCACTGATAATATAAATATTACAACATACACCTTGCCGCTTCTTTTAAATTGAAACTCCATCTGTTTATGTGCATTGAGCATATCTATAAGTTTTATTTTCCTTAAAACTATAACGTTATGCAATCCGATTATACAAAACATACATATAAAGAATACAAAAGTAATCAAGACTGTATCCATATATAGCCTTAGACTAAAAGCTACCTCTTGTTTTGCACTTACCAAAACTATGGCTGTAATTGCTTGTGAAAATAAAGTTCCTGCAAATATGCCTGCGATTATGGCTAAAATCCCAATTATTAAAGTCTCAATAAAAAACATTAACGCTACACTTTTCTGCTCTGCTCCAAGCAGTACATATGTTGCAAATTCTCTTTTGCGCCTTCTTATCATATATTTGTTTACATAAGCTACAAGTAAAATAAGAATTGCTGTAATCACATAAGTTGCATATTTTAATATTAAATTTAAAGCTTGGAAATTGTAAGACTTTTCGGTAATTAACTCATAACTTGAACTGGAAAGTGATGTAATTGCGTAAAACAAGCTTACACATATTGTTATGGTTATAAAATAAATTAAATAATCTTTAATAGATTTTTTTGCATTGCTTTTGGCTAATTTAGCGTACATCTCTGACATCACCGCCTAATAATGCTACCACATCCAAAATCTTATTAAAAAACTGTCTGCGTGTATTTTCGCCTCTCACCAGCTCTGTGAATATTTTACCGTCTTTGATAAACAATATCCTGTCACAATAGCTGGCTGTGAAAGAATCATGTGTTACCATTAATATTGTTGCATCTAAATCTTTATTTAAATTTGATATCATCTCTATCAGCATTTGAGAGGATTTAGAATCCAGTGACCCTGTCGGTTCATCGGCTAATATTAGCTTAGGATTTGTTACTAATGCTCTTGCACATGCAGTTCTTTGTTTCTCTCCTCCCGATATCTCGTAAGGATACTTTAAAAGTAAATCTTCTATTCCTAATTCCTTTGCAGCACTCAATACTATGTTATCTATTTCACTTTTTTTAGTTTTGTTTATAGTCAGTGCCAAAGCTATATTTTCTTGAACAGTTAATGTATCCAGCAAGTTAAAGTCTTGAAATATAAACCCTAGGTTTTCCCTTCTAAAGCTCGCTATATTCTTTTGATTTACCTCTGTTAAATCTTGTCCGTCTAAATAAATATTACCTGAACTGACATCATCAATTGTCGCTATCAAATTCAATAAAGTTGTCTTACCTGAGCCGGATGGTCCCATTACCCCTACAAATTCACCTTTTTTCACACTAAAGCTGATATCATCTATCGCTTTAACTATATTGCCTTTACTTCCATAGTATTTTTCAATATTCTTTATTTTCAATATCTCATTCATTATATCCTCCTTGAAAAATCGTTTTTTGATTTTTCATAAGTGAAATTTATTTCACTGTGTGAAATGTCTTTTATTTCACTGTGTGAAATGTCTTTTATTTCACACTATTATCTTAGAGATATTATAACTTATATTCCTCAATCCGGATTCGATTTAATATTACTTTTAAGTGACAATGTTGTAACATTAGTAAATCAGAACTTACAAAAGCTTCCTATAGGAAAAGTAATAATAACTTTTGTATAGCTGTTTATTTCTGATTCTATATTTATCAATAATCCTAATTTATCACATAATTTTTTGCATAAATACAATCCAATCCCTGTAGATTTAGTATTTAATCGACCTGTATTTCCTGTAAATCCTTTTTCAAACACTCTATCCAATTCATCAGAAGGTATGCCGATTCCATTGTCTTCAACAATCAGCTGAATTCCGTTTTTTACACTGCATGAATACACCTTAACTTTAGGGGCTTTGTTATTTCTATATTTTATAGAATTTACTATTATCTGATTTAAAATAAATTCAAGCCATTTGCTGTCGCAATATACCTTTCTTTCTATATTATTAATTTCTATATCTATATCATTCAGAATAAAGCCTTGTTTATTTCTGGTAATCACATTGTTCACACAGCTTTGCAGTCTTGTTTCCTTCACCAGGTAATCCTTGTCAACGGCTTCACTTCTTGCATAAAATAAAGCTTGCTCAACATATCTGTCTATTTCTTCCAGCTGCATAAGTATTTCCGAGCTTTTAGCTGTTCTGTTATTTTCTTCTATTAACTTTATAAGTGATATTGGTGTTTTTACTTCATGAATCCATTGCTCTATGTACTCTTTGTAATCTTTAAGCGTTGATTTTTCTTTATTGATTTCTTCTCTCATTGATTTGCTTGATGTTTTCAGAAGATAATAATATGGTTTTGCTTCAATAAAAGGTGGTATTTCTAAAATTTCACTCATTAAATATTTTTTATCAATACCTGCTGCGCATTTCTCAATTAATTCAAAATAATCTTTTCTTTTTCTATAATTTACAGTAAAGTATGTAATTAAGGTAAGAATCCAACATAAAGCTATTATAGCTACCGCTTTAAATTCATTACCTATACTGAAAAGAAAAACAGCTAAAACTATTAAAGCTATAATATTTAAAAATATTGTTCCGCTTTTACTTTTTAAATAATCTTTTAAACTCATATTGACCTCACATTGTGCCGCTTTGCGGCCTCACAAAAGAAATGAAAAATTATTTTTTACACTATATAACCTTGTCCTCTTTTAGTTTTAATAAACTCTTTTAAGCCTATTTCCTCAACTTTATTTCTTATTCTGGTGATATTTACCGTAAGAGTATTATCATTTACAAACATAGCACTGTCCCACAAATACTCCATAATTTCAGCTCTTGATACTATTTTTCCTTTATTAATTAACAGATAATATAATATTTTTAACTCATTTTTTGTAAGCTCTTCACTATTTCCTTCATGCTCGATTGTACTTGACAGAACGTTTAACCTTAAACCATTATATTCAATTACATCCAGATTTGAATTATTAGGATATGCTCTTTTAATAAGCGCGTTTATTCTGGCTAAAAGTATTTGAGTATTATACGGTTTTGTAATAAAATCATCTCCGCCTAAAGTAATTGCCATAAGCTCATCAACATTTGTATTTCTGCTTGTTATAAATATTATAGGTACTTTTGAAAAGCTGCGAATCTCTGTGCAGATTTTAAAGCCATCACAACTCGGTAAATTTATATCTAATAAAATTAATTCCGGATTATTCTCTTTAACTGTTTGTGGTATCTTATCAAAATCCTTTGGCTTTAAAACCTCATAACCATTTATTCTGAGCAAGTTGCCAATTTCATTCTGAAGCTGTTCATTATCATCTATTATCATTATTTTGAACATAGTTTTATCTCCATATATTTTAGCTACGGTTTATCAACCATAGCTGTTTTACATCATTAAGCCTTAATTGCCCATCTCATTTTAGTTGATTTGGCCCGACTGTTACTAATACACTCTTCAACAGATGGTCTGATAACATCATTCGCAATTTCGCTATATACTCCTTCTTTGAAGAAATGCTTGAATGATTTTTTTACAAGTCTGTCTTCGCCTGAATGAAATGTTAATATTGCCACACGTCCGCCCTCTGACAATACATCGGGAAGCTTCTCCAGGAATTCATACAGCACTTCAAATTCACTGTTAACATCAATTCTCAATGCTTGAAAAGTTCTTTGTGATGATTTTTTTACAATGTCTTTACGTTTTTCTTTTGGGACAAATGTAAGTACATTTTCTATTATTTTATATAATTTTGTTGTAGTGTCAATCTCATTTCCTTTGCTTAATTCTTTTACTATAGCTTTAGATATCTCCTTTGCATAAGGTTCGTCAGAATTCTCAAGCAGCATACCCTCTATCTCTTCCAGGCTCATCTCTTTTAGTCGATCTGCTGCTGATATGCCCTTTTCAGGATCCAATCTCAAATCTAAAGGACCTTCATTTTTAAAAGAGAATCCTCTGTCCGGATTATCTATTTGCATTGAAGAAACTCCTAAATCAGCCAACACAAAATCAAATGGTCCAAACTCTTTCCCCATCTGATCAATATTTGCAAAATTAAGTTGTTTAATTGTAAGTATATCCGAACCGTACCCGAGTTTTTCCAACCTTTCTTTAGTTTTGACTATCTCGATAGAATCAACATCCAAAGCATAAATATGACCTTTAGATTTCAGACATTTCAGCATTTCTGATGTATGTCCTCCATATCCCAGTGTGGCATCCAATCCGATTTGTCCCGGTTTAATTTGTAAAAAATCCATTATCTCTTTTACACAAATTGATATATGCATTCCTGCCGGAGTTCCGCCTTTCTGAATTACTCTTGATACAGTATCTGCATATTTTTCAGGCTGATGCTCCTTATATTTTTCTTTATAATTTTTAGGATATTTTCCTTTATATCTTACGCGCCTTTTGTGTTCCTTTTCTTGATTTTCTAAGTGTGAAGTCATTTTTTCACGCTACCTCTCTATATTCTAAT
Organism: Firmicutes bacterium UBA5010; assembly: GCA_002396645.1. Classification (GTDB taxonomy): domain Bacteria; phylum Bacillota; class Clostridia; order Tissierellales; family Sedimentibacteraceae; genus UBA1535. Next base: position 123,057 of record DGYI01000037.1, on the reverse strand, counting down.
ATTGCTATGTGAAATATTCATAAACAGTTTATTTAATTATAATATAGTTTGTGTTATTTTCCAAATATATATTTAACATAATATGAATTCTAAAAAATATAAAAAGGGTCTCGGCTAAAATATAACCGAAAACCCTTTCAATTTTTTTCATCAGCTCAGCACGCCCTGATTTCTTTCAGATAAAACTCTGTGCCGCCGATCATCTCAAATTCTTCACTCTGACACGCAGGGCACACCCTTGAATGTTCCAATAATGGATATACTTTTCCGCAAGCTTTACAAATTCCGTTAGCTGTGAGTATTTCTACTTCTAATTTGGTATTTGCAAGCAGGGTACCATCTACCGCAGCGGGGAAGCAGGCATGAAGATACCTTGGAACTACAGAAGACAACTCTCCTACTTGCAGGACAATGGCCTCCACCTCTGAGAGCCGGTTTGTTTCCACTACTCTCAACACCTGTTCAACAATATGGTACATGATACCTAGTTCGTGCATAGCTTATCTTTTCCCTCCAAATACTTTTTTGGCGGTTATCTTTACTTTACGCTTAATGACATGAGGCAAAATTGCCTTTTTAATACCCAAGAACTCCACACCTTTGCCGTCGTAAACACGTTCCAGAGTAATGGCTTCAAACTTACATTTTGCAGCACACATTCCACAGCCTACACACATGTATTCATCAACTACGGTAGCACCACAGCCAAGACATCTCTCAGTTTCTTTTCTCATCTGTTCTTCAGTAAGGGCTGTTCTAATGTCGCGGAAAGTCTTCTTTGCTTCCTGACCGTCAATCCTTGCGGCTCTTTGTCTCGGAGTTGTGTCAAAGCTGTCGATAACAACTGCTTTCTTATCTAATTCAATATACTGACGACGGCTACGTCCAATCAATAAGTCTTGTCCCACCTGGACAAAACGATGAATTGAAATAGCTGCCTGTTTTCCTGCTGCAATAGCATCAATTGCAAAACGAGGTCCGGTTACCGCATCTCCGCCTGCAAATACATCAGCTTGATTTGTCTGATATGTGATATCATCTACTTTTATGGTATTGTTAGGGTTTAGAACTGCCTGACTCCCCTCCAGAATTCCGCTCCAGTCAATAGACTGACCTACAGATAACAAAACATAGTCTGCTTCTACGATTATCGTATCATTTTCATCATACTTAGGGCTAAACCGTCCGTTTTCATCAAAGACACTTATACAACGCATCAATTCAATTCCTGTTACCTTACCGTTTTCTCCGATAATACGCTTAGGTCCCCAAGAATTATTGATTGTGATGTCTTCACTTTCAGCCACTTCAATTTCTTCGTCAAGAGCCGGCATTTGCTCTCTGTTTTCCAGACAGAACATGTTAACTTTTTTCCCGCCGGCACGAACTGCCACACGAGCTACGTCAATAGCAACATTACCTCCGCCGATAACTGCTACATTGCCGGATATAGTTTCTTTTTCATTCTGATTGATACGAGAAAGAAATTCTATTCCGGAAATCACACCTTCAAGTTCTTCTCCTTCTACGCCTATCTTCCGACCCTTCTGAGCTCCGATTGCTAAATAGAAGGCTTTATATTCATCTAATCTTAATTGGTCTAAAGTGATATCTTTTCCTACCTCTACTCCGGTTTTAAAGCTAACACCCAATTCTCTTAAAATATCGATTTCTGCTTCTACAATTCTCTTCTCAAGAACGAAAGAAGGAATCCCAAGAGTCAGCATTCCGCCGACTACCTTTTCTTTTTCAAATACTGTCACATCATATCCATCGATAGCCAGATAGTATGCACAGGATAATCCTGCCGGGCCTGAACCCACAATAGCAATCTTTTTATCACTGTAATTATTTCGCTTCTTAGGGATAAAACGAGTTTCTTTATTTAAATCCTGATCTGCAATAAATCGTTTAATATCATCAATTGCTATAGGCTCATCCAAATCCCCTCTGGTACAAGCGTCTTCACAACGCTTGTTGCAGACATATCCGCACACTGCAGGGAAAGGATTTTCCATTTTAATCAACTCAAGAGCCTCCGTATATTTGCCCTGTGCTGCCAGTTTTATATACCCCTGCACCGCAATATGAGCAGGACAGCTGGTTTTACAAGGAGCCGTACCCGTATCCACAACTTCCTGACGGTTGATTCTGTAATCAGTATTCCAGTCCTCCTGAGTCCAATCATTGTTTCTTGGTGTATATCTTGTTGTAATATCCTCTGTAACAGGTCCATTGGAGCAAAGCTTTTGTCCAAGCTTCATGGCATTCATAGGACAATTTTCCACGCATTGACCGCAAGCCACGCATTTTTCCTTATCCACTTTTGAAACATAGTTAGAACGTACCATATCCACGTTCTTGTACATAGTTCCGGAACGCAGGGACAGACAAGAGCATCCGCAGCAGTTACAGATAGCGTGAGTTTTGCCTGATCCGTCAATGTTAGGAATCTGGTGCATCAGACCATTTTCCTCTGCCCGCTTAATAATCTCAAAGGCTTCGTCTCTGGTAATTTCTCTTCCACGTCCTGTACGTATATAGTATTCCGCTGCATGTCCCATCTGAATACACATATCCTCTTTCAGATGTCCGCAGCCCTCTCCCATTGCCTCTCTGTCAGTACGACAAGAGCAAGGAGAACATGAAAATACCGTATTATCATTCAAATATTTAGAAACTTCTTCATAGCTGGCTATGCGGCTGTTGCCTTCGATTGCTGTTTCAATAGGAATTACTCTCATAAGCCCTATTCCGGGAGGAAACATACCTGCGCTCATAGGTCCTCGGACTCTTCCGTATGCCTCCATGGCATAGGCTACAACCGGATATTTTTTAACAACATCCAGATTATTTACAATCATCTCCATAATACCCGGAATCCAGCTCTCTGCATGCCAGAAGGTATCCACTCCATCGATAACATTTACAAAACAAGTGCCGTACACTGCCAGTTTCATCATCTGCTCATGGCAGTATTCCTCGGATTTTCCCATAATCTGAGCCATTTCCTTGGCAGTCCTCTTGGTGTAATATCCCATGGCTAAGCCAACCTCAGCCATATCATCATCAACACCTGCCTCCAAAATAACATACTCAGGATCATCCCACTTATATCCGTTCTTTTTAGGGTCTTTTCGACCAAGCATATTTGCCAGAGCCATTACCTTTTCATTGTACTTACATTCATACCCTTCCGGAAAATACATTTTTGTAATTGATTGTTCCATAGCTTTACTCTCCTTTAACTTCTCTGTACAGCCACTCTGTCCATGCTTCCATACCTTCCCCTGTTTTAGCGGAAATCGGGAATATAGCGATATTTGGATTCAACTTTTTAACTCTCTCCACACATAAATCCAGATTAAAGTCAAACACTTCCATTGTATCTATTTTGTTGATAATCAAAGCATCAGATATCTGGAACATCAACGGATATTTAAGAGGTTTATCATCTCCCTCGGGAACGCTTAGAATCATTGCATTTTTTGTAGCTCCTGTATCAAATTCGGCAGGACAGACTAAGTTTCCCACATTTTCTAAAATTACCAAGTCAGTTCCCTTAGCATCCAATCCCTGAAGTCCTTGTCTTGTCATGTCTGCATCTAAATGACACATCCCGCCTGTATGCAGCTGAATTACCTTTACACCGGTCTCGGAAATAGTTCTTGCATCCACATCAGAATCGATATCTGCCTCCATAACCGCAATACTAAGCTTGTCCTTCAGACGATTGATTGTGTTTACCAGTGTAGTCGTCTTCCCTGCTCCCGGAGAGCTCATCAGATTAAGTAAAAATGTATTCTCACTTTTCAACTGCTCTCTAAGACGCTGTGCATCCTTGTTATTGTCCTCAAATATGCTTTCCTTTATTTTTAAAATTCTAATTTCTTTCATGCCGCCTCCTTGTATCTCTTAATTTTATTCTGCCAGTGCCGCTATTGTCTTATATTCTTTTAAGTCTGTATACAGCTCACCCTTATAAGGATTGCGTTTTGTCTTTCTCCATTTATAAATCATGTAAACTACTACAGCAACGTTAGCTGCCAATGCTAAAAAACTAACTATAAAATATATTTTAGGATTATAGGTGGAGTCTACACGCCACTTCCCAAAATCCTGGAACAATGGGAATGTCTGAGCAAACATACACCACAGTGCCAATGTCTGAGCTCGATGCTGCAGCCATGCTCCTTTACCAACTGTAAATGCACACAAGGTCGGTGCAAGCAGCAGTGCAAATCCGCAATACCAAGCGTGATGCGGCAAGCAATTATAGGTATAAGCAAAATTCCATAAATCATATGCCAGAATATAAAACCACAGCATATCAGGCCAAAGCATATCTCTGCTTCCGTCCTTTTCTGTCTTTTTCCTAATCTTAATACCAACCCATCCTGTAATGATAACAATATTTAAAATTCCGGCAATTCCGTTCATATAATTCCAAGATCCGCCCATCAACATTACAGCCGCATCAGCCGTTGCATCCTGAGCCATTACAGCATACTTGCTGCCCACTTCAAAGTCACGTATTACTGCTTCCAAAATATTGACAGCCAATATCAACGGCGGAAAGCATAGAGCTATTTTATTATCAGCCAGTGCCCATTCCTTGCCTGTTTTTTTGTTGATTCCACGTACATGGCGGATACACCAAAAACCGATACAACCAGCTGTCGCTGAATACACTTTCGCTAAATGAAACCAGTCCGTGTAGGTGGTTTCTTTCATCACCGTAAACCACAGTACAGAAAGCACGGCCGGTAATACCATAAAGCCCAAAATTCCAGCCACTTTAAATCTACGGGTAACTTCGTTCAGCAAAAACAAAGCGAGAAATACACCGATCCACACCAGCCAAACACTTAAAAACCCTACACCCTCGCTATAATTAAACTGAAACATAATTTTTCCCTCCTTTAGGAAATACATTTTTTATTCTGGTCATACCAGTAGTACAATTATATTTTAATTCTACAAAATTCAGTCTGGATTGTCAAGTATTTATCAATCTTTCTATAAATTTGTGTAATAAATTCATCTATTCAGGAATATTCTATTGATTTTTATTCCATATTATGATATTTTTTTGATATCTGCTTATACCAGTTTGAAGAATTATATTGGACTTTCAGAAAGGAATACAAATGGACTTTATAAAATTAAAAGCCCCTACATTAAAGGAACTTTTTGTCAGGGAATTAGAAACTATGATTCTTTCCGGAAAATTGAAAATCGGTGAAAAACTTCCGCCTGAGCGCATCTTAGCTGAACAGATGCAGGTCAGCCGTGCTGTGGTAAACAGCGGAATTGCCGAACTTTCCAGAAAGGGATTTTTAAGAGTAAAACCACGCTCCGGAGTATTTGTAACAGATTACCGCCGCTATGGTACCGTAGAAACACTTCTCTCTATCATGAATTACAACGGCGGACACCTACGCCGTGACGAGATTCGCTCTATCTTGGAAATTAAGATGATTGTGGATAAACTAGCGGTAGAATTATCTGTTGACAGACACACAGATGAGAATATTGCCTCCCTGGAGAGCTATTTAGATAAGATGCAGGATTTAAACGATAATAATGAAAAAGCCGCTGATGCCGCTTTCTCTTTTTATCACGAATTGGCAATGACCAGCCAAAATACTTTGCTTCCCTTAATCTATCGTTCTTTCCGTATTCCTGTTACCCACCTTTGGATAAGATTCATCCAAAAATACGGAAATGAAGTTGTATGCAACAGTGCAAGGGAAATCTTAAATGCACTGAAAAATCATGATAAAGCAAAAGCCTTAGAATCTGTGGAGAAAGCAATCTCCGGCTCCATCTCCGGTTCGAGAGAAATATACGAGATTTAAACTCTTATCACTGTTATAATTCAATCAAAAAACTGTCGTTTGGATTTACCATCGGCAGTTTTTATTATTTCTTATCTAAACTATTGACAAAGATAAAAAAACATGAAGGAATTAAGAAACCTTCACATTTTTAGAGATCATATTCATATTTGACAACGAATAACTCTAATGTTGTATCAGACTTGTTGCCTAACTCAGAGTTAAGTCCTTTAGGAATATTGACTAATTGACCTGCTTTAAAAGTTTTAGTCGCATTATCTTCAATTGTTATACTTAACTCTCCTTGAGTAATTAAGGCATATACAGTTGCATCAGTCGGATGCCTTGGAAATACTTTGCCCGGCGGTATAACAACATGATTCATAAGAAGTTTTTCATCCTTAAAAATATTTTCAAATATCTCTTGATTCGTTATTGTATACTTATAAACTTTTTCCATATAATCACCTTTCTATTTTTTTATATAATAATATTCATTTTTATGAGATATCGTTTTGGCTTTACAATTTATTTTTTTCTTCCAACCATATCATTATATCATATAAGCTATCTAATTAAATGATTAGAGCATAATTCTATTATATATTAAATATTGTAATTTTCTATATAAATTTGAAAGATTCTTAATTTATCTGTAAAAAATAAAAACTAGATGATATGAATAACTGTAAAGATAAATTATCATATTTAAAATTTGAGCATATGATGATTGTAATCTAATGTATATCCCTTATTATGCGAGCATATATCCTATTCAATTTCCACACGATGTCAAGACCAATATTTTAAGAACTAAACATAGACACTCTATCTCAATAATAATCATTTAATTAATTATGGTACTGTTCATGAAGCTAAGCAGATGCACAAGCTGCGAAGCAATAAACAAGTACAACTATCTAATGTTTTAATATATTACAGGAGGTTTGTAAATGAGTAAGCCGAGATGCTTTGCTACTATCGACATGAAAGAAATTAATTGCAGATTTAAATATGATAACATTGAAATGCTGACACTTAATATTAAATATCCAATAATAAATACTTATAATAATCCATGTGCAAAAGAAAAGATAAATAATCAGATTTGTATGCAAGTTGATGAATACTTCAAATATGCTTCAAACACACTTTATAATCAAGCGATTGATACCTATAAGGATTCACTTAAAAATGATTTCCCTTTTCGAGGCTATGAAGCGTATATGACCTATACAATAACTTATAATGACAACTGTTTTTTAAGCCTTTACAGCGACAAATATGAATTCACGGGAGGTGCGCACGGAAACACTATAAGAACTTCAAACACATGGGAACTATGCACCGGAGAAAATATTTATCTTTATCGTTTCTTTAAGCCTGATACAGATTACACCCGTATGGTTACACAGGAAATGACAGCACAAGCCGGAGAAAACTTAAAAGAAAATCCATTAATTTACTTTGATGAATACAAAGACCTAATTATAAAAAACTTTAATCCTAACAGTTTTTATATGTCACCTAAAGGGATAATCATTTACTATCAGCAATATGATATAGCCCCATACTCAACAGGTATTGTTGAATTCACAATTCCATATGAAGAAATAGAATGGTTTCCGTCTTGTTAGATATGTGGAGATTTTAATATTTGCATTTGGTTTGAATTATGGCCACCGGCTCTGCCGGTGGTTTGCTCTAGCCACAGACTAATACATTAGAGGACACTTCTCATTAGTTTGAACAAATTATTCCACCAATCTGCTTCTGAAGACTGTTCATTGCTATTCTTATATACTAGCTTGATTACTTCAAAAGATTTTTGTTTATTCCAATTCCATAAGAATTACAAAAATATCTTTATCATATATTTTAAATCTCCTTTTTTCTTTTTATTTATCAAGGTTTTGTCCCCCCAAATTGTACCGCTGTCTCCACATGCCTTGTTGTTGTAATTCTGATAGTCCTCAAGCCTAATATTCCCTTTACGTTATTTTTTTAAATTTCAATGCTTAACTCTTATTTTTTATATATTTTATATAAAATGTATTTTCGTAATAGATGTTAATAGTACATAATATTTTATACCTTAATACAACAATTACAAAGTATTAAAAAGCCACTGAATTACTCAATGGCTAATCATACATACTATTCATTCTCAAATATTGTATTTAATGTTTTTCCCATTCTTGTTACCATCGATACTACTAATGCATTACCCATACAGAAGTATCGGAATCTTTCTGGCATCCCCATATTTGTCCAATTATCTTCAAATCCTTGGATTCTCTCTGCCTCAAGTGGTGTAATTAATCTAAGCCTTCCATTTTGCGGATCACGAATAACATGTGTACTTCTATTCAAGCTAGACTCTGAAGTAAGCATAGTTCGTGCTGGTAATTCTATATCATCAGGGAATGCTATAGGTCCTTCACTAAATGTATATTCATGCCCAGATTTGCTAATCCTCTTTACCTTTTTTGGACCTTTAAGATATTCCCATTTAGCCAAATTTTCATTTAAAAAATATTTTTCCGGCACATCATTTTCCAAGAGACTCTTTAATGGAATAGGTTTTTCGTATATGGGTTTAATTTTTGTCGTATATATTTTCCCATTTACCATATACCCTGCATTCTCAAACGGAAACTTAAATTCTTCCGATACCCTTGGTATATCTTTATATATAATTTCCCCTTCAAATATAGATTTTATCTTTTCGCTGGGAAATGTTCTTGCAAAAAATCCTTTTTCATCCATAATTAGAGTAGGATTCATGCTGAAACTCTTTTTTCCATATGCTGTGTTATTACGATATGCGAAAATGAAAGTTCTTCTCCTTCTTTGCCCCGCTCCATAATCAGCGGAATTTATGACTCTCCATTCTACAGAATAGTCTAAACTTGCAAAACAAGCTAAAATCACTCCAAAATCCCGTCCTCTCTGTGAAGCTGGAGATTTTAATAGCCTATCAACATTTTCTAAGAGTACAAACGGTGCCTTTTTCTCCTGGAGTATATCCCGTATCTGCCACCATAATACACCTTTCTTTCCTTCCAATCCAGTCAATCCCGAAAGTGGTCGAGCTACAGAATAATCTTGACAAGGAAATCCGCCCACTAATAAATTATGATTTGGAATTAATTTTTTATCTACTTCCTTGATATCAATTCCTGTATTTTCATCTATATCTCCCCAATGAGACACATAACATTTGTGTGCCCATTGCAACTTTCTACTGGGTTCCCACTGTGAAAACCATACTGTTTTCCAATCTTCCGATGCTCTCTCTAACCCTAAACGGAATCCACCAACTCCAGCAAATAATTCACAAACTGTTTTTTTCATGAACAAAACTCCTTCTGGTTCGTTGTCTCAATTATACCAAATAAACATCAAAAGATCAACTTAATTTTTATAATAATTGCACCCGATTTAAATATTCAACAATATATGAACCTTTAATCCATACATACTGTTTATACATTTTTATTCCATTAACTTCTTCTGTTTTGACACTTGAATCGAGTCCACCACCTCGCACAAAAACAATGTTTTCTTTTGATTTCGGGAAATTAATGCTTGTCTTAATAGTACCCGTTTTTTTATTAATAATAGGTTTTCCTTCTTTGCTCAGTAAAACCGTTTCTATCAATCGGTTCTCTAACACAAGACTTCTGACTTCTTCCCAAATCTTTCTGACATCATTCTGAATAAATTCTTCGCTAAATGAAAAACGTTTAAACCCAATAAACTTATTATAACAAAGTGGAGCATCTATTGATGGTTCTTCAAACAACATACATAAGAACTGATGATTTGCAAAATAATCATATATACTAGATTCTTCAAATGCAATATCACTATCCGACCATTCCTCAAAATCAATTGCAAATAATTTTGTATCCTCTGTCCTGTTTCCTTCCACAGTCATAGTAACAGATTTTCCTATAATCCCAAATTTGCTAAACATTTCTATCTGATTCAGTTTCTTTGACTGTCCACCAAACATTTTAACTATAATCGCCTCATTAATAGATTTTGACAATTTCTTTATATCTTTAACTTTAATCCCGTATTTTACAATAAGATTTTCTACTGTTTTGTCTGCATCCTGCATTGTAATACTATGACATTTATTATCAATATCTTTATAGCCGTTGTAGCGTCCAGATAATTGTTCTAGTTTATCTCCAAAATGCTTTTGAACAATATTAGTTACCACATGTCTCTTTAGTCTAAACCTTGGTGGATTTGGCCATTTCGGAGCAGTGTCGATATACACCAGCCTATCTCTTAATTCCGAAGAAAGACGTGTGTATTGATTTTCTGGAATATCATATGTATTATGAATTTCAATAATAAAATCTCTAACCATTTCCCAGTCATTTTTTAATCTGGCTTCATCCACTTCATCAAACTCATGAAACTCATATCCGCGAATATAAAAATCTGCATACTCCGCCGCTTTCACTGTTTTCGCAGAAGCATAGTGATAATACACCAAAAGCATATGCTCTAGTTTATGCCAAAATTTTGATGTTGGAAACTGCTCAAAAATAATTTGATTTGGAGACACTGCTGTTATTGACATAGGTTCTTTTGCTTCGTACTTATTCTCTTCTTTTTTCGATAATCGAATACCTGTAGTTTTTAACTCCGTATCAATACCATCAACATTTAAATCTGGTCTTTGAAGATTATCTGATGGAAATCCTAACACTGATTGTTCTATGACATCACCTGCAATTCCTGTCACTTTTGGATTTGTAATTGTCTTATTAAAAACATGATTTACATCAACTTCACCTAATGTCTTATTCAATACATTATCCAGTTTCTTTTCTAATTCTTCCCTCCTAAAAAAGTGTCCCTTCATAATAATATCTCCTTTGCATATACATGTGTGGTAACCCCCATTACGATTATCAATATGGTATTACACCATTTCCATCTACCCAAACCATTTCCACAATTGGTAAATCTGATTATTCATTCTTCTTTTCTGTCAATATTGTAAATATAATTTATAACAAATACTTGTTTTTTTGTGTATATTTTATCTGACTTTTCTGCTTTTTCCAATATGTTATTTGGACTTTCTTATAACCCTACCAACAAAACTATCGTCTCAACGTGCCTTGAGAGTACAATAATGATGTCGTAATCATCTAGTACCCCCTTGGTGGAAAGGAATATTTCTAAATTTCTACCACTTCCCCCATGGATTTACAAATTTTCTTTATCTAATAATATACTGCTTGCTACATCTAGACAATAATTATCTTGATAATTTGATAATTTGATACTTGATTCTTGCTAATATATTCAATACTTTTCGTATCGAAATTGCAAACAACAAAACCCTCAAATTATTCTCTATTTGAAGGCTTTGTTCATTACAACTTAAAGATGCTATCTTAATGAATAATCTTTTCAGTCCTTCTAATTGGAACATTCACTACAACTGATTTCATAACTGCTACTCATTTGACTCACCTTTACTTAACTTTTCAATAGCTTGCTTTTCTTCTAGCAAGAAAAATATATCTTTACCTTGGTTGAAGCTGGATCATTTTTTTGATGTAGAAGATAAAATTTAGTCTAATAGATTCTCCACCTTCATTAATACCTCCTTTTTTATCAAGCTGTAATGTCTCCAGTTGCTATAATCTTTCTTTCAACAATATCAGCATACATTAAATTTTTAAGGTGATAAGAAACCTTTGATTGATACTTATTAATTAACTCCATGTAAATTTTTCAAGTGCAATATGACTACGATACCAATCATCATTTTCTAAAAGCACTTCAGGAGAACCTGCACTTTTAACTCTACCATTTTCTAATATAATCACTGTATCGCTGGAAACCATAGATGATAAACGGTGAGATATGGACAATATTGTATGGACCTTACTTGCCTTTTGAAGTACAGAAACTATTTTTTCTTCCGTTATAGAATCAAGATTGGCTGTTATCTCATCCAGCAGAAGTAAAGGAGGATTTGTTACAATAGCTCTGGCTATAGCCAAAAGTTGTTTTTGCCCTTGTGAAAAAAGAGCATCACTGGTTACTTTAGTATCCAGTCCATTTTCCAAGGTTGATACATATTCTGTTAGTCCCACAAAATCCAAAGCCTTCTCTATTTGCTCCTTCGTAATACTTTCATCCTGCAAGCTTATTTGATCTGCTACTGTTCCCTTTATCATATGAAAACTTTGATCAACGTACCCAAATATTCTGCGTTTTTCAGAGTTCGGTATGTCATAGACATCAATCCCATTTATTGTGATACTGCCCTTGGTTGGTTTGAGCAGTCCCATGATAAGCTTAAATAATGTAGTTTTTCCAACCCCTGTTCTTCCAACAAATGTAACCTTTTCATTTGGTTTTAAATTAAGTCGAATGTTTTGAAGAACATCTGCACCTTCTTCATATTGAAAGGAAATATCCTTAAATGATAAATTCACTTCCTCACGGTCTGGAATGATGTCTTCTACTCTTAGCTCATTCTTCTTAGGATTATCTTCAGATTCATTGTAAAAATCATTTACTCTTTTGATACCTGATATGGCCTGCTGAATATTTTGCAGCTCCATTCCCAGATTTTCAATTGGCGCAAACAAATTAGATATCAATTCTATTGATGCTGCAACCATTCCTAATGATATACCCAAATAGTTCAGTTGTTTAGAGGATAGCACTACAATGAAAGCAATGACAACTGCACGAGTAATCTGAATAAATGGAGAATATATAGAATCATAGAAATTCACCTTTTCTACTGTTTTGTAGTTATCAAATAAATACCTCTTATAGTTCTCCTCCATGTATCTTTCCTTACTGAAGGATTTAATCATCTGTATATTTTTTAAGCTTTCTGAAATATGATTATTTACCCTGCCGATGAGTATTCTATTTTCAATCTGCGCCTTAAGCATTCTCTTTTGAAAAAGTCGTGTAATACCATAAATAGCTGGCATCAGTAATAAAGTTACAAATCCAAGCTTGCTGCTAAACATCCAAATTGAAATTATAATACCTATAATTTTAAAGCAGTCAACCATCATTCCGATAATACCATTTGTGAACAGTGAATTGATTGCATCAACATCATTTGTAAACCTTGAAACTACTGTTCCCGAACTATTTGAGGAAAAGAACATTGCATTTATTCTTTCAAGCTTTTCCATCATTTCAATTCTTATTTCCTTCGTAATCTTTTGTCCTAAAACTGTAAGAACAGCTTCTTTGACAAAATCAAATATTCCAATAAACAATAGAACCCCCATATAAACAGTTGCTAGAACAAGTAATTTGTCAGAGCTTTTGGTTACAAGGTTATGGTCAATTATATATTTTAAAATTTGAGGTGGAATTAAGCTTGTAACAACAACGCCGATAATAGAAAGTCCTAATAGTACGCTTATACCAATATTGTTTTTAATAACTCTAACCATCGACCTTTTTATTAAACTATTTCCCATCATTGTCTCCCCCCTCTGTACATTGCAAATTAAATATTGTGGCATAAAGTTCTGATTTATTCATAAGTTCATTATGTGTACCATATTCTGCTGTTTTATCACTCTTTAAGAGTATAATCTTATTTATTCTATTAAAAATAGCCAAGCGATGAGAAACTAGAATTATCAGACTGTCTTTATAATTGCTTTTCATATTTTCAATAATTTTTTCTTCTGTCTTCATGTCAACCGCTGAAAAAGGGTCATCCAATATAATAATTCTATTTTTATTAAGAAGTGCCCTTGCTAGAGCTATTCTCGCCTGCTGACCACCGCTTAATTTTATTCCGCTATTTCCAACTAAAGTATCCTTCCCATTGGGCATTACTCCTAAATCAGTATCAAAACAGACATCCTTTAAAACAGAAGTAATGTCTTTTTTACTACCTAAAGTTATATTGTTGTATATAGTATCAGAAAGCAACTGCGGCTTATGACCTAAATAAGAAATCATCTGGCTTCGCTCATATTCTGAGTAATCCTTAAGCTCCTTGCCATCAATTTTAATGCTTCCTATATAAGGGTATAAGCCTAATAGGGATAGTCCAAGTGTAGATTTACCAGAAGCAATAGAACCTGTTATACCTATAATTTGTCCTGTGTTGCCTTCAAAACTAATATCTTCAATAATATTTTCCTTACCATCTTCGTATGAGAAACTAAGATTTTCTACGGTCAATGTAGTAGCACCCTTATTTATATTAGAAGAATTATCTTTTGTTTTGTATTCTGTAAGATATGGCTTTATACGCTTCCAGGAAACCTGTGATTTTTGTACAGAATTAAATAGCTTTGCTGCTTTACTTGCTTTAACTGCCATGGCAGTAAATATTGCAACGTAAGTAGAAAAATTTCCTACAGTCCAGCCGCCATTAATAACTTTTGTTCCTCCCAGATAAATTACCATAATTATTCCAAGCATTGCAATGACGTTATATATTGGTTGCATAGAATTTTCTAATATATTAGCTTTCACAGCCTTGTTTTGTAAATCTAAAAGTTCATCATTATACCTTGCTCTATTTTTAGTTTCCATGCCGGTTACACGATAAAGCACTGAATTTTCAATTGTATTATAGGTAATATCTGCAACCTCACTACTTTTCTTCCGATAATCCCTTGAGTACTTATATATAACACTTTTTAATTTTTCAGCAAGTACCATAGCAATTGGAATAAAAACAATAGAAAGTGCAGTTATTTTTATGTCGTAAGCAAGCATTGTTATCAGGTAAGATATCATAAGAACACCAGTATCAAATACTTCAGTAGTAAACTTTCGCATTCCTTCCACACATAAATCAACATCAGAAATAACTCTTGTCATGAGGTTGCCCATATTTTCATTATCTAGCTCAGAAGTACTTTTATTCATTATATTGTTGTATATCATAAGTCTCATAGTTGAACTGGTGCTGTTTGCGAAACGTCTAATATAAAAGCGCTTAAAATAGCGTAAAATTTGAATAGCTCCTATAAGAGCAACATAGGTAGCTGAAAGTAATAATACAGAATATAAGTTATCCCCACCAGCAATAGAATCTATGAGTTTTCCTTGATATATAGGACCTAGAATGATTGTACTATTACAAGACAATCCGAATATTATAATACATGCAACAACAAATTTTTCTTTTTTCCAATAGTTTATAATTTTATCTGGCTGTTTCATAGGTTCAATCTTTAATTTTGACACAGTAACTCCTCCCTGCTCTAAGCAAGACCTTATTAAGTACAATAGCAAATTTTCCTATACTAATCATCACTTTATAAATCTCATTAATACAGCATATATTATTAATATCCAAATCAATATAATGATTCCGCCTGCTATGTAATTTTTGGGTTTACCCTTCTCTAAAACACTTTCTGCAGCTTCTTTGCAAAGTTCTTTTACACTACTTGGTATAAGTCTTAATGACAGCCAAATAAGTGCAGGAAGCACAATTACATCATCGATAAATCCAAGTACAGGTATAAAATCCGGTATAATGTCTATAGGACTTAGAGCATATCCAACAGTTATCATAGCTGTTAACTTTGCATACCAAGGAGTCAGTTCATGCTTATATGCAAGATAAAGTAATGCTATATAAGATTTTAATTTTTTAGCCCATTGTTTTATTTTTGTTATCACAACAATCCCTCGTAATCTATTGATTTTCATTTATTTCAAAAACTTTATTACTAAATTCATTTAATAATGATGAACATTCATCAATTCTCTTCAGTATTTCATCTTTCATTGGACATCCGAAATAATCCTTTTTTTCTATCTTCCTTAACCATGTATTAAGTTTATCTATCTCATGTTCATTTTCTTCTACCTCAGCAAAGGTAAAATTCTCTCTTTTAGTTTCCCGCTCAATTTCAGCTCCAAAATCATCACATTTCTCAAACAATTCTTTATAATCCTCTTCTCTTTCCTTATTAAACTGCTCAATTAATTTTTTGTTTTTCGCTTCCTCATCTATTAAAGTAATACAGCTAATACTTTTGCCTCCACTATTATTAATTTGTTCTTCAAGTTTCTTAAACTCCTCTTTGCTCTCTTTAGTTTCAGGCAATATCCAGATAGATTGCAAAACATTTATTGCTCCAACAGATTTTAATCTTCTCCATACAGCCATTCTATTTTTTTGTGGTTCTCTTGGAATTTGATATATCAAAGTTCTCCAGTTCAATTTGCCACTTCCTTCATTAATAATATATAACGCTGGTTATTTGTAACACTGGTTACATTTTTAATATAGCACTGCTTACATCTACTGTCAAGTGTTTTTACTGCTAAATGTTCTCAATTCAGCTATGATGTTTTCACATATAATGTAATCTGCCAACACTAAAACCCTCAGTTTTTCTGAGGATTTTAGTCTTAACAGATTCTTGTTATACTAAGAGCAGTAACTCCTTTATGTATCCTAGCTACTGCTCCCGTTAGTTTTAATCATAGTAATCTACCAACTGATCCATCACTATTCCTGATTCAAACTGTATCTCTAACCTCTCACCCTTATTCACTTTGATGGTCTTTATTAATCTTCTGACTAAGTCTTCATCAAACTCTCTTACCTGTGGTCTTACAGTCTTTAGGGTACTGTCCATTTCTGTTAGTTTCTGTTTATAGTTCTCAGCCTGTTTCTTCTCCCTTACAAGCTTTAATTTCGCCTGTTTAAGCTCGTTTATCTGCTCTGATATCCTTTTGTACTCATTATCAAAATCTTCTGCTATAGCTCCTTGTTTTGCGTTTTCTTCGATTAAGGCTAGCATCTCCTTTTGCAGGGATTCGATCTGCTCATCATATTCTGTAGGGATATCTTTTGTGGAGTATCCTCCGATGACTCTGATGACATTTTCTCTGAAGGCTCCTATAAAATCTCCATTGTTTTCTACTACATTATTAATGGCTGTCATAATGGCATTATGTAGCGGTTCTTCTTTTAAGGTAGGTGAGTGCTTGCAAGATGCCTTTGTACCATTCTTTAGCCTATTCTCGCATCTCCATACTGCACTTTTCTGCCCATACTTTGACCACGTCTGTCTGCGGTATGGATGCCCACATTCGGCACAGACTAAAATCTCTGTTAGTGCATACTTGGAGCTGAATTTACTTTTTTCCTTTTTTAACTTATTTGCCTTTCTTGTAACTGCAGCTTTATTCAAGCTGGCTCTTCTAGACTTTTCTTCCTGTACTTTATAAAATAATTCCTTTGGTATAATA
Organism: Firmicutes bacterium UBA5010; assembly: GCA_002396645.1. Classification (GTDB taxonomy): domain Bacteria; phylum Bacillota; class Clostridia; order Tissierellales; family Sedimentibacteraceae; genus UBA1535. Next base: position 105,958 of record DGYI01000037.1, on the reverse strand, counting down.
GCCTCATGATTGTCTTCGATATAGTACTGAGGCACAATTCCGTTATTCTTCACTCGTTTCTTTGTCAGGAAGTCTACGGTATAGGTTTTCTGCATCAGTGCATCTCCCATATATTTTTCATTGACTAACATTTTTTCTATTACACCAGGATGCCATGTTTCCTTTCCTGTAACTGTTTTTATTTTATCTGCCTTTAGAGCTTTTATAATCTCTCCTATACTACTTCCTTCTAAATACATTCTAAAAATTTTTCTCACTATCTCTGCTTGTTCAGGTACTATAACCAGTTCGCCAGTTTCTTTATCTTTGGTGTATCCCATAAATTTCTTATGATTGACTGAGATAATTCCATTTTCATATCTTCTTACAATTCCCCATTTTGTATTTTCACTTAGGTTTCTGCTTTCTTCCTGTGCTTGACTGCTTAAGATAGTAATCAGTAATTCTCCTGTGCTTTCTAGGGTATTTACACCCTCTTTTTCAAAAAATATAGCGATATTCTTTTCTTTGAGTTTTCTTATGGTCTGGAGCGAGTCTACTGTATTTCTTGCAAATCTGCTGACTGATTTTGTTATGACCATGTCTATTTTCCCAGCCACACAGTCATCAATCATAGCATTAAAATCATCTCTCTTTTTTGTATTAGTGGCTGACTTTCCATCATCTGCATAAATTCCAGCACACTTCCAATTTGGGTTACTTTTAATTTTCTCTGTGTAGTAGGATATTTGAGCCTCATAACTGCCTTCCTGTTGTTCTAAGGTGGTACTAACTCTACAGTAAGCTGCTACTCTAAGGGTTTTTAATTCCACCCTTACATTCCTGTCATATATGGTCTGTGCTGGTATAAATGCTACATTCTTTTTTGCTACTGCTACTGCCATTGTTATTCATCCTCTCTTATTTTCTCATGATCTTCCTCCATAGTTATGCCATTGATAAATTCTACTAGGATTCTTCCATTTTTATAAATAACTATCTGCTTTATTATGGCTATAAATATATCTTCATCAAACTCTGTTAGCTGTTCTTTCTCAGCCAGCGATTGTTTTATTTTTTCAGTGTTATAATCATAATCATCTATTTTAGTGATGCTATAATAAGCCTTTGCCCTTTTAAAGATTAGCTCTGATAGTTCCTTAGATGAGAAACGTTCTTCTTCCTCTAGCTCTTTTATTCGTTCTTCCAACTTTCTAATTTCTAAGGTAATCCTTGGTGGTTCTTTTTTCTTACCTTTATCTAGCATCCACTTTCTTGATAAGATTTTATTGGTTGCAGAGATAAATGCAGTTTCTATATCTTTTTCAGTTAAAAATAAGTTTCTGCAGTGTACTCTATTTTGGTAGATGTACCCCTTACACTTCCAGTTGCTCTTCTCAGATGGTCTGCCAGCATGTTCAATATATTTGCGATAAACATCACCACATTCTCCACATATTAATTTACTACTAAATAAACTTTGATTTTTCATACTATTTGATTGTTGGATTCTTCCTAGTTCCTCTTCCTTTTTCTTTCTTCTTTTCTGTACAGATTCAAAGATTTCCTTATCTATCATCTGAGGATAAAAGTCATCCCCTACGTACTTAATATTTTGAAGTATCTTTCCTACGGAGCCATGATTCCAATTAGGTTTGTTATTGGCATTTAAAAGTCCTGCATTCGTCAGTTCTTTTGCTATGGCATGTAGAGATAATCCTTTATGGTAATCTTCAAATATCTTTTTAATCACTGCTACCTTTTCTTCATCGAATATTATTTTACCATCTGCTATCTTATAGCCCATAGGCATATGTCTTTGCATCATCTACCTCACCTCACTTTCCATAATACTGTCAGTTCTAGGTTGTTTATTAGCTTGAAGGTAATCTCATGATTTTCTCCGATAATGATATTTTCCACCGTATTGAGAAATAGGTTTTCGTCATACTCTTCTATAATCTCTGGATTATACCTTATGATTTCTAGCAGTCTTACTGTTCCTATGATTTCTTTTTCATAACCGTTATCTTCAAGGCATTGATTCCTCATTTTCTTAATGGCTTCAAGTTCTACAGTCAGAGCATTTTGTCTTTCTATAAAAATAGCAGAGTCAATATACCCTTTCGATACGACTCTACTAAGGATATGACTCTGCTCTGTTAATTCCATAATTCTACTATTTAGTTTTTTAATTTTCTCTTCCTGCTCATGATCTGTTCTTAAATTCTTTAATGATTCAAGTAGGGGATAAAGGATATTTGTATGATTGCTTACCAGCTTATTCCACATAGTTAGGAAGGTTTCTTTTATAATATCTTCCCTTACCGCTTTCATACTGCATTTACTTATATCCCTTATATGCTGGACACAGCACCACTGAATTTTTTCATATGGTTTACCGATATAAATCTTTTGTCTCCTAAAGGTGCTACCACATTCCTTGCAGATGATTTTGCTGCTAAATTCATATCTGTTTTGGTATTTTCCACTATCATCTACTCCCATTTGATTTCTTCGATATTCATAAATTTCTCTGACCATCTGCCCTTCTTTTCTTGTAATAATGGGTTCGTGATTGTTTTCAATAAAATACTGAGGCAGTTCCCCTTTATTTGATTTTCTTTCAAAGGGAAGTACCTCAGTTGTATATGTCTTTTGTAATAATAAGTCTCCCTCGTAGATGGAATTTTGTAAGATTTCTTTTACTACACTGTCCTGCCATTCTTCTGCTGAGCGTATGGTTGGGACATTATCGTCATTTAAATACCTTGCTATTACATATGAGCCTTTTCCATTTAGATATTCATGAAAAATCCTACGAACAATCTTTGCTTCATCTTCTTTTATTATGAGATTTCCATCTTCATCCTTGGTATATCCATAAGCAGGATCACTAAGCTTAAATGTTCCATCTTGAAATCTCTTTTTAACTGCCCATTTGTTATTAGTGGAGATGCTTTCTGCCTCTCCTTGTGCAAGGGAGCTTAGTATGGTAATCATCTGCTCACTTTTTTCTGATAGGGTATTAATATGTTCTTTCTCAAAATATACCCCGATACCAAGTGCTTTTAGCTTTCTGATAGCCTCAATACTGTCTACTGTATTTCTAGCAAACCTTGTAACGGATTTTGTAATAATCATATCAATTTTGCCGTCTTCACAGTCTTTCATCATTCGCAAAAATTCATCACGTCTTTTTACTTGTGTTCCACTTTTGGCTTCATCAGCATAAATTCCTGTGTATTCCCAGTCATCCTTTTTTCCGATAAAAGTCTTGTAATATTCTACTTGTGCAGAAAAGGAATTCTGTTGTTCTCTTGAATCAGTACTTACTCTGCAGTAAGCACAAACTCGTTTTTTAGGTTGTAATTCTAAGATAACCTTTTGCATTACAGGCTCTATTTTCCTTACTTTCTTTGCCATAGTCTTCCTCCTTTCTTTTAGAACTTTAGTTCCTGTTAGCAACACACATTATCACAAGAATTAAAATATAGCTAGTGTTATTACACATATACTTTTGAAAGTTCTGGAGAAAAGGTCTGACGGTTTAATTCATCAATTTCTGCATATTCTTCATCCGTTATAATTCCTCTACAAAGTAAGATCTTTAGCAGTTTTAAAGCCATTTTATATTCTACTTCTTTCGCTGTTTGCTCTTTGGTCATCACCATTCCTCCATTCATATAAATTTTATTATTGTTTATGTAAGTATTTTTCATCTGCTTAATATCACAAAAATAGGGACCGCCATTTTAAATAAAAAACTTATAAATAGACTCTCGTCTATTTCAAGCGATCCCCATTGCTTCTAATATTAAGAATTTGTGTTGTACTTAGACACTACTATCCCCAACACACAAAGTCTTGCAAGCAAGACTTATAGGGCGATTACATAAACTGCAATTGGTTTTAACTGCTTTTAACAGTTATTGCATCATAGGACTCTCACCTCCACCGGGATCTCCGCTGGCTGCCCCCATTGCGATGTCTGTGGCTGGGCAGAAGTATCATTATAGGCTGATGAGGTTGTTGCGAACAATCTACCATGGATTGTTTCTTGGAACGGATGGGTATCGCTTTGCACCTTATTTTGCCGACTTTGATAAAAACAGAAATTAAAACATCTGCTCTTACAGGTGGTCTTGGCGCATCCTCCAATGTCGCTTCTCCATTTCTGGCTCATCAACTAACGTATTTATGTAACCGGATATTTAGTTTTCAAAGTACAAGACAGGGAATAAAAAAGATCCCCTCAATGTGTAGGCAACGAGAAGACCTTTTTGACAACCATTTTTGAAAAATATTTTATTTTTCTTTTAAAATTCTTTTTATTTTGATTAATCTTTTGGATATAGCATTTTGTGAACAGTGCATTTTTCTTGCAATTTCACGCTGAGTATAACCTTCTAAAGCCAATAAAGTTAAAAGCTCTAATTCATAATCACTTAAATCTCTTAGTTTTCTTGAAAGTGCATCATCAGAAATAGTATCTATCCAAGCGTATCTTCCTGAAAGCTCCATTACATCAAAACTTGTGTATAGTGATGTAAACCTTTGAAACAGATTGGAGCGTGTTTCAGCATTCTGCTCATCTATCTCTTCTTCCGGCATAGCTTGTACACGATTTTCGTAGTTTCTTCTCATACGAAACCAGCTCCAATCAAAATCATATAGCTCCTGTATTGCTTCATCATTCATTCCTGCTTTTTTGTATTGTCCACGTAACTTTTCCCATTCTCTATCAAATATCAACTTTTCTCTACTATAATTAAAACCCATTCTAATTCCTCCGTTTTCTGATTTTTTAAAAATGAATGTAATCATCAGAAAAAGGAGGAGAACGGCATTTTGTATGTAAGCTAGACTTTGGCTGTTCCATGTTTCCCCCTGTTTTTGGGTAAAGAAAAAGCCCAGAACAACATTAATTTGTTATTCCAGGCTTCTCCATCACCATATATTTGGAGAAATGGGCATAAAAATAACCCCGACATAAATGCCGAGGCTCTTGATTGTTATTTTATTTTAGGCCATTACTTCCCCATAATACAGAGTATAGGCTATTGACAATTCAAAGTCAGTACGTAGATAGTTCGTATCTAGTTCAACTTTAGTTCAACTTTAGTTCAACTTTAGTTCACACTTAGTACGCATTTTGCTTTTCTTCAAAGAAATATAGTAACTCATTTTCTTCTATAGTACTTGTCCCATTAAATATAGCTTGATATTTGGGAAGGGAATATCCCCAAAGTGCAATTCCAAATAGTTTTATTGCCTCTTTCTTTTTTGTATAGAAACTTGTCCGCTCTATAGAAAGATATTCCAGTATTTCTGTTTCTGTCATTGGATATGCTGTAATATAGCATTTTGACAATATTTCATGATACAGCTTTCCATTTGTATGATAATTATAAATTTTAATCATTGCTGTATCTACAAGATCTATCATCCATTTAGTCTCAAAAATACAGGAAACTTTATCACTAAACTTGTCCTTCTTTTCAGTAGGTGCAAAATCATTTAAATATGTTAAAGCTGTAGCAAGCTCATTGCTATAATATGACTCACATGCTTCCCTTACATAATTAGCTTCTTGAATGGTTCTCCATACTACATCCCTGTATATAGCAAGAACAAGTTTTGATTTATGAAAAACCTGTTCCTCATCAAGGTTCATACCATCATACATCTTTGAAATATTCTTCATGTTTCTTGTAAGTCTCATCCCATACCTCCGTTGTTTTAGGGGTATTTAATTTACATGTTATATTCCCCACCCCATATTTTTATTGACTATTGACAAAATGTGAAGATTTATGTACTATAGTATGTGTAGTTATTCTTCACATTTATATTATATGAAGATAACCATCATATGTCAATAGCAAAATACATTTTATGAAATATAACTTCATATTCAAGGAGGATATTATGAGATTTGGAGAAAAACTTAGAGACTTACGGAAAGGGAAAGATATGACCCAGACTGACTTGGCAAAAGAAATTGGTGTTTCACTACGTACAATTATTAGCTACGAAAATAGTAACAGCTATCCAAAGAAACGAGAAGTTTATTCCAAATTAGCTACACTTTTTAATGTCGATATTAATTATCTTTTAACCGAAGATGAAGAATTTATCACAAAGGCAAAAACTAAATATGGCAATCGTGGTGCAAGACAAGCTGAAGATTTAGTTGCTGAAATTGGTGGATTATTTGCAGGTGGTGAATTATCAGAAGCAGATAAGGATGCTGTTATGCGCTCCTTACAACAAGCTTATTGGGATGCTAAAGAGGAAAACAAAAAGTACACTCCTAAAAAATATAGATTAGATGACGATAATAATAAATAAGTCCAACTTTTTTATTATTATAACCGGGGAATAGTAGATTCTATACAGGGGGTGCTGCTTTGATTGACTCTTTCAGAATATATAAGAAAGCGAATGCTCTTGTCAACCGTATAGGGACAAGGGATACCAGACAGATTGCCAATGAACTTGGTATTAAGATTTATTATGAGAGTTACGATGACCTATTGGGCATGTATACCTATCGTTGGAAGCAACGTATAATCTTTATTAATAATAATTTAGATGACCACATGCGCCAGATGGTATTAGCACATGAAATCGGTCATGATATTTTTCATAGAAATTTAGCCAGTAATGGTCTTAAGGAATTTGAGCTTTTCGATATGAAAAATACTACCGAATACGAAGCCAATATCTTTGGTTCTCATCTATTAATTGACAATGATGAGGTGTTAGCTCTAGCTCGAGATGGTTATGATATAGTGCAGATTTCAAGTATGTTAAATTCACATATTAATCTACTGCTGATAAAAATGCAGGAAATGAATAAAATGGGGTATGATTTTAATGTACCTTATCGCCCTGAAAGTGATTTCTTGAAGAAGATAAAAGTATAAAGCTCTGTCCATGATTTTATTAGGCAGAGCTTGTTTTTATTTCAAAAGAAATTCATTTATTTTATTTACACAGATGCTTACAAAACTATCAAATTGCTCTTTATTAAACAATTTCAAATAATACTCATCTACATTTCTAAAATCTGGTGCTGCATCATAATTATCATCTGGCAATAACTCATAATATGCCCACCAGTTATCAATTACAGGTTTATTTATCCATCTTATATGATTCATGATTTCACTTTCAGATAAACACTGTTCTCCTGACTTTAGACGATTAGCAACACAATAACCAACGAATATTAAGTCATCAATTTCTATTCTGACCCATATATCTATATTAGGTTTTACAGCCGATTTATACAAATAACTGATTCCTGGGTATGTAGAAGACTTGCGGCTATAAAATTTATTTACTTTTTCTCCTTCATTGGCTGAGTAATCATATTCATTTTGAAGTTTTTTTCTACCAACCTTTTCTTCAATTGCTTTAAACAGTTTTTCCATTAGATCTATTTTACACTCTGTAACACTACTTTCTATCGCAATAGCACTCCTCATATTTTCTGGAGATTTCGTAATTACATCTTTAATTTCCATTTCCTTTTCATCCTCCATTTGATTAGTAAAGCTACGGATAGCCGACATATACTGCAATATAACTTCTCTGATGGGTGCGATTTTTATTGTTTCCTTTTGCTCCAAACACTTCCCAAGCCAGTTCAAAATATCATCAGAAAATGATATAGCTGTAACCTGCTTGTCCGTCAATCCGTTAGCACTATAATCTGAAGGGAAATCTCCATGTCTAGTTAGATAGAACAAATTTGAATTTATTGCTTTTTGATAATAATCATAACACTGGTTCTCCTGATCCTCTGCATATACCTTTACTTCTATTGGTACCAATCTTTCTTTTGTACGAATAACTATATCAATTCTACGATTTTCATCTATAGAGTATTCTCGATAAACCGCTGCAGATGCAAGCTCCGATTCAGACATTTCTATTTTCAATACTTTCTCCACAAATAGTTTTAAATATGTAATTCCTTGATAATGACTACCTGTTGGAGAAAGTAATTCGTATAGCACCCGGCAGATTGTAACCTCATCAGAAGCAATATTAGCAATTTTAAAAATATTAAAGTATCCGCCAGTTTTTTGATTAATTAAATCATACTTTTTTGATATAGCAGATACCTCTTGCAATAATAGTTCAATATTCATATCTAATACCCTCGATATTAGTATTTTCTATATCATCATCTTATTACCATTTGTTCTTAACGTAATTCCTGCATTTTTAGCATATGGACGAAATATATTGATAAGCTCTCTCCAGTATACTGGATAAGCATTGGAACCATAATAATTCAATTGTCTCTTTCCTGTTAGTTGTATTTCCAACCCCCACTGCTCTCCATCCAGAATATCAGAATTATTATATTTCTTCTTCCAAGACAATAAAAATATCTTATTATATATTTTATTGATAAGCTTATTCCATTCTTCAATAGATAGTTCTTGCTTACCAGTTCTATTGTTCTCAAAATTGTATTCATCTATTGCTAAACCGGGTTTAACTTCATAATGGCAGTCACTCTCGCCTTTTTCAAAGCATGTATTTATGTATCCTCCAAAGAAACCACCCACATAAAAACTTATTTTTCGGGTTTCAATAGCATAATCAAATAATGAGCCATCTTTATTCATTTTAATTGGTGGTCCTCCAAAATCTTTCTTACAATTATTGCAATGATATTTGGGATCAGATTCCGTAATCATGCATCCACCAAGCACAACATGCCCTGCTTCAAGTTCTTCTTCTAATTGCTCTGTAAAAGCAGACATACCCCAAAGATATTCTGCTACATTTCTATTTCCGCATTTCGGACACTTTACTTTAGCCATTGCTTTCTCCTTACTCCAATAATTTATATTTTCTCTTTCCCAGCATCCTCATTCTGTATAGCAGCGTTAATCAAACGATTCAGTGCTCTTTTCCTTGCTATAAATATTTTTTAAAGTTTTCAGCTTGTTCTAGCACTTCCTTATATACATCATCCATAGTAACAGGGGGATAACCATGTTCATCAAGCAAGATTATCAAATCAACCTTCAGTTCTGCTTTTATGTCATCACGAGTTGCCCAATCCGTATATTTGGCCTTATCGTCAACAACTTTTTTTACTTCTTTGGAGAGATTTATCAATTTGCTATCCGGATATTCAAAATCATACTTTTTGGCTACAGCTTTTAATATGTCATAAAAGGCTTTCTATTCAAAATCAATCCCCATTCCCATAAACGAGTTTTTTTCATTTTTTAATTCTTCAAGTAGTTTAGCAAGTTGTTCCGCTACATCATCAAGAATTTCAGTTGCATATGATTCATCTTTTCTGCGGTTATTGTAATCATCAACAACCTTTTTCAATCTATCAGCAAATTCAACACCTTTTATTTTGTTAACCTTTTTAAATTCGTCTGTTGCTTGAGACAACAATTTTTGGAGAATTTTTATTTTTGTGTTTGGCAACTTAATTTTAGCAATTTTATTAAGGTATTCTTCACTAAAAATATCTACTGTTATTTTCTCTACATCTGAATCAATACTAAAAATTTCTTCAAAACCATCAGTAATAATAGCTTCTTCTATGAGTTTTCTCACTCTGGCATTCATCTGTGAAATGTCGGGAGCAGTACCCTTTGTTAGCTTAAATAAAATAGAACGTACAGCAATATAAAAATGAATATAATCTTTATCATTGTCCGTTAACTCATCGCTACTACTACAAAGATTAAAAGCTTGCTTCATCCTTTTAACAGCAGCCATAAATCTAAGTTCAAGTTCTTCTGTAAGTTGTACATATTCAACAGCTCTATTTAAGCAGTCAAGTTGCTCTTTTGGAGTGCCATTAAAGAAATCATTAGAATTGAAGTTATGAAACATCTGTGCCAATACTTCAAGCTGGTCTTTTACAATTGTTACGGATTGTCCTATTTCCTCAAATTCTTCTGATTCAAAATTCGTATATTTAGCAAGAGCACTATTCATATTGTTTTTTATACCAATGTAGTCAACGATTAATCCTTTATCCTTACCTTCATAAACACGATTTACCCGTGATATTGTTTGAATAAGAGTATGTTGCTGTATCGGCTTATCTATGTAAATTGTATCAAGGCATGGAACATCAAAGCCTGTTAACCACATATCCACTAATATTGCAATTTTAAAATTAGATTTAACCTGCTTGAATTGGCAATCAATCTCTTTTCTGTCTTCTTTTGTTCCAAGCATATCATATAAATCTTTTAAATCGTCTTTATTTCGAGTCATAACCATTTTTATCTTTTCAATAGGTTTTAGCTCTTTTTTTTCCTTTTCAGAAAGTTCAATACCTTCCTCACATTGTTTTTTCTCTGCCCATTCTGGGCGTAATTCAATTATAAATTTATAGAGTGCATATGCTATATCACGGTTGGCACAGAACATTGTCTTCCCTGCCACCGTAGCTCCTTCTGTCACTATATTTTCATAGTGTTTTATAAAATCATGTGCCACTGCACTAAGTCTGTCTGGAACTCCTATAATAACATCTAGATGAGCTACAGCTTTTTGACTTTCCTCTATTTGATATTCATTAGCACCTTCACGTACACAATTACCATAGTATTCTTCAATTTCTTTGACTTTATCTTGGTCAAGATTTACTTTTGCTGCTCTGCCTTCGTAAACAAGATTTACAGTTATTCCATCCTTAACAGATTCTGTCATAGTATACGAATCTACCACCTTACCAAAAACTTCAATAGTGGCATCAATAGATGTTCCTGTAAATCCAACATAAGTTGCATTTGGAAGAGAATCATGGAGATATTTTGCAAAACCATATTTTCGCTCTACCCCATCTTCAGTAAGTTTAAGCTGTTGGTCTAAGTTAACCTGTGATCTATGTGCTTCATCCGAAATGCAAATGACATTATTTCTTTCAGTAAGCAATTCTGCATCCTCTGCAAACTTTTGAATTGTGGTTAAATAAACCCCTCCACTTTCTCTGCCTTGAAGTTCTGCTCGAAGTTTTTCTCTTGAATCAATACTTATAATAGTGTTATCCCCAATATATTCTTTAGAAGTCCCAAAGAGTTTTGAAAGCTGATCATCAGGTCTGTTCTATCTGTAATTACTACAATTGTAGGACTTGCGAAGTGGGTACTTCGCATTAAAATACGAGACAAAAACACCATTGTATAGCTTTTACCACAACCCGTTGCTCCAAAGTAAGTACCACCCTTACCATCTCCATGTGGGCGCATATGTAGTTTAATATTTTCAAAAAGTTTCGTTGCTGCAAAATATTGCGGATAGCGACAAAAGACCTTTACATCTTTATCCGAATTATATGGAAAATAAACAAAGTTTTTGATAACAGCAAGTAGTCTTTCCTTTCTAAATAGTCCTTTACCATTGTAATAAGAGAATTGATTCCATCTACTTCTTTATCATATTCATCAATTTTTCTCCATGCATAGAAAAAATCATAAGTGGCAAACAATGAACCGTATTTATTATTTACACCATCACTTATTACAATAAAAGCAAATAAAGGCGATTAGTTTCGATGGTTCTGATAAAACTTTTTTTGTTACTTTAATTTATATTAAAAATTCTCGTGTGTTCCAAGGTGGATTTTTAGTATATTTACATGCACATATATTCGGTTCTATCTTTATCAGCAGTAAATTTTATTAAAAATAGGTACCGTCATGTGATCCATCACAGAAAGTTTTTAGAACTTTTACCACATGTTCGATAAAAATATGCTTTACCTTTTTAAATTCTACAGGAATAGGTGACTTTTGTGTACTTTGTTTTTCAAGTTTTTAATTATCAGATATATAAATAACCATTATTTAATGATTTACAAAATAAATCAACTAAAGATTTTTTACATTTAACGCTCTAAATGAATTTAAAACCGCAATGATAGTTACAACAACTTTATCTCCAGGCAACAATTCAGCATATACCTTATCAAGTCCAAGTTCTTTAGCAACTTTTGCACCTACACTTTTAGCATCACCTGTTAACATAACTGTTTGCCTAATGTTGGCAGCTTTCAATTCTTTAATTGCTTGTGCTGAATCTTCCTTTACTTCCTCTGCTATAACAATATATCCGGAATATTTGTTATCAACTGCAACATGTACAACTGTTCCAACTAATTCAAATTCAAAGTGAGGGATATTATATTTTTTCATTAATTTAATGTTCCCAGCCAAAATATTTTTCCCATCAACTACTGCATTAACACCATGACCAGATATCTCTTCTACATTTGAAATTCTTCCATTATCAATTTCCTTACCATAAGCACGTTTTAAAGATAAGGATATTGGATGATTTGAATAACTTTCATCATATGCAGTTAATTCCAATAATTCTTCTTTAGATATCCCTTCCGGCTGAATTTCTTGCACATTAAATACTCCCTTTGTTAATGTACCTGTTTTATCAAAAACAACAATTTCTGTTCGTGCTAATGCTTCAAGATAATTACTACCTTTAACTAAAATTCCCTTTCTTGAAGCTCCGCCTATTCCGCCAAAGAAACACCAGGAGCGTGGCGAAAGCCTGCATCTGATACCCCAAAAACATCCGTCAAAAGCCACAAATGTGCAAAAGCCTGCCCTTGAAAAAAGGGCAGGCTATGCGTGACTTCCGGCAGCCAGGCTATCATAACGCTTTTTGAAGCGTCTTAGTTCCTATGGCTTTGCGTCCCCACCTTTAGGTGGGTTTGCCCTTGGCTTTGATATTCTATTTTTTAGTTATACTCACAATCCTTACTTAATGATTGATGCTGATATCCCTCTCTATCTTAATACATATGATGTACCCCTTGATTTGCTTAATGGTAGGACAAAACAAGGGGTAGTTTCTGTAAGCAAAAGGACGAATCAAAGTCTGGTTTGCATTATATTGAAAAGTAATGACATTTCATATTTTTTTCACATTCAATGCTCTGAAAGCATTTAATACCGCGATGATAGTCACGCCTACATCAGCGAATACTGCCTCCCACAAGGTAGCTAATCCCAAGGCACTCAAGACAAGAACAACTGCTTTTACGGAAAGAGAAAATCCAATGTTTTGATGTGCAATTTTCAGTGTCTTTTGTGAAATCTTTATTGCTGTAGCAATTTTAGAAGGCTCATCGGTCATAATGACAATGTCCGCAGCTTCAATGGCTGCATCAGAGCCCAAACCGCCCATTGCTATTCCGATGTCTGCACGGGCTAAAACAGGGGCATCATTGATTCCATCACCTACAAAAGCAAGCTTGCCTTTTGCTGATTTTTGTGAAAACAGTTCTTCCAGTTTTTCAACCTTATCTCCCGGTAACAATTCAGCATAAACTTTATCAAGTCCTAGATCCCTGGCAACTTTTGTACCAACGTTTTTGGTGTCGCCTGTCAACATAACTGTCTGTTTAATGTTAGCTTCCTTAAGATCTCTGATTGCCTGTGCCGAATCTGCTTTTACCTCATCGGCTATAATAATATAACCGGCATATACGTTATCAACTGCAACATGTACAACCGTACCAATCAGTTCACCTTTGTAATATGGGATATCCATCTTTTCCATGAGCCTGAAATTACCTGCTGAAACCTTCTTGCCATCTATTATTGCATTAACACCATGACCCGATATTTCTTCTACATCCGAAATGTGCCCATTGTCGATATCTTTGTCATAAGCACGTTTCAATGACAGAGAAATTGGATGATTGGAGTAGCTTTCTGCATAAGCAGTTAATTCCAACAACTCTTCTTTTGAAATTCCCTCTGCATGTACTTCCTGTACATTAAATACACCTTTTGTTAAGGTACCGGTTTTATCGAAAACAACAATTTCCGTCTGCGCCAACGCTTCCAGATAGTTGCTGCCTTTGACCAAGATCCCGCTTCTTGAAGCTCCGCCTATTCCACCGAAGAAACTTAATGGTATGGAGACAACAAGCGCACACGGGCAGGAAACCACAAGAAATGCTAATGCTCTGTATACCCAGTCGCTAAAAGTCGCACCCTCTATAACAAGAGGCGGCACAATAGCTAAAATAGCAGCGATGATTACCACAACGGGAGTATAATATCTCGCAAACTTCGTAATAAATTGTTCCGAATTGGATTTTTTACTGCTGGCATTCTCGACTAAATCAAGAATCTTGCTGACGGTAGATTCTCCAAATTCCTTGGTAACTTCTGCCGTAATTACTCCGTTAATATTGATGCATCCGCTTAATATGTCACTACCAGCAGTTATTTCACGCGGTACAGACTCACCGGTAAGTGCCGAAGTATCGACCATAGAGTTTCCTTCTATAACCTTGCCGTCAAGAGGGATTTTCTCTCCGGCTTTAATTACGATAATATCACCAATCTTTACTTCATCCGGGTCTGTTTTGACGAGTTCATCACCGCGTTTCACGTTCGCATAATCCGGGCGAATGTCCATCAAGCTTGCAATTGACTTTCTTGACTTATCAACAGCATAGCTTTGGAATGTTTCACCAACCAGATAAAATAACATAACTGCAACGCCTTCTGGATATTCGCCGATAAAGAATGCACCGATTGTAGCAACGCTCATAAGGAAGTTCTCGTCGAAGACCTTACCCTTGAGAATGTTTTTTATAGCCTTTAAAACCACATCTCCGCCAACAATAATATAACTGATAAGATATAACGCAAGCTCTAACAGCTCATTGTTTGTTTTTAAAATCATTGTAGCGGCGAAAATTATGCCGCCTGCAATAATTCGTTTTAACCGATTGTTCATAGCACTGCCTCCTCGTTAAGCCTTTTTCATCACCACGTCAGGCTCCGTTTTTTTAACAATTGCTTTTGCAGCTTCGATAATTTCAGCCATCTTATCGTCATCTGCCTCGATAACAAGTTTGGTAGTCATAAAATTAACAGTGGCGTTGCTCACGCCGTCAAGATTATTGATTGCCTTTTCCATTTTTGCAGCGCAGTTAGCACAGTCTAAGCCCTCTAATTTAAATGTTTTTTTCATGATAAAATCCTCCTATTATTTTTAATTATTCTACAATATGTTCTAAGCCTTTTTCGAAGATGTCTTTCACATGTTTATCTGCGAGAGAATAAAAGACAAATTTACCCTCTTTCCTAAACTTAACAAGATTCGCTTGTCTTAGCGATTGCAGCTGATGAGAAATGGCAGATTTAGTCATATTAAGGAGCACTGCCAAATCACAGACACACATTTCATTTGAGTCAAGCACCCACAAAATTTTAACTCTCGTGCTATCTCCAAGAACTTTGAAAAAATCAGCCAAATCATAAAGCTGGGATTCTTCAGGCATCTTTGATTTTACTATTTCCACAATATCCGAATGAATAACGCTACAATCGCATACACCTATCTTATCTATCTTCTTATCTATAG
Organism: Firmicutes bacterium UBA5010; assembly: GCA_002396645.1. Classification (GTDB taxonomy): domain Bacteria; phylum Bacillota; class Clostridia; order Tissierellales; family Sedimentibacteraceae; genus UBA1535. Next base: position 90,568 of record DGYI01000037.1, on the reverse strand, counting down.
AAATACCTCCCTCTATTCAAATTCAATTGAGCATTCGCTCAACTATGTTTACAGTATAGTTGAATATATGTTCAACTATCAAGGTCTTTTTAAAAATTTAACTCAAATAAATAAATATCTGAGTTAAACATTTTTTTGTATCGATTTATAATGGCTCTGAGCGGTACCATACAGGTGGTAATTCTTTGTATACCCTATGGCATATCCGCAAGTACTTTTGCTGTTTTTGATATAGGCTTTCAGAAATGCTCTCATATTTATTCTGTAACATGGGTTAAGCATTGACTAAACATTGCTTTGATATGTTCATCATCTAATGAATAGTAAGCAATTTTGCCGTCACGCCTATATTTAATCAAACGAGTTTGTCGCAACGATTTTAGATGATGAGAAATAGCAGGCGAAGACATATTTAAAAGAGCTGAAATATCACACACACACATTTCTGAAAGCATTAGTACATTTATAATCTTTAAACGTGTAGGGTCGCTTAAAACCTTAAACTCCGCTGCCATATCAAATAAGATTTCATCATCTGTTATTTCCTGTTTTACTTTTTCTAATATATCCTCATGAATAATGGTAGTGCTACATACTGCATTTTCATTCTTCTTGTTTGACATAGTTACTCCTTTCATGTAATCAATTAAACAATGGCTTAATTGTTATAATACCATTTTCTTATTATGCTGGCAATAAAGAAAATAATAAATGTAAACTTAAGTAGCTTTTCAACCATTCAAGTTATCGATATACTTTTACTTATTTATGTTTCTTTTCTGTTGTTAAATATATTCTTATGCGAGAAATTCGCTGCACATTTCATCATTAACCATCTCATAACACAGTGATAGGACAGATTCAGGGCTTAAATATTTGTAATTTAATTCTCAACACTAATGTATTTATATTTTAGCTCCTTTAAACAAAACAAAATATGAGAGCACTACAACTCCTAAAACTACAAATACATCTGCAAAATTAAATATGGGATAATTGATTAGCGTAAAATCGAGAAAATCAGTCACATAGTTCAATCTAATTCTATCAATAAGATTCCCTAAAGCTCCACCAATAATAAACGTCAAGGCTAGCTTCAAAGTTGCTTCTCCTGTCTTTAATATTTTTATCAAGTAACATATTAATGCTACAACAACTATGGCCGTTACTAATATTAAAAACACCTGTTTATCCCTCAATATACTAAAAGCTGCTCCTGTATTCCTTGCATAAGTCAAATGAAATATATCTTGAACTAGGGGTATAGTATTTATTGGCTTTAATTGTGTTTCTGCAAGATACTTAGTCCACTGATCAATTCCTGTCACTAATGCAATAATAAAAATATAAAACATTTCTCTCCTCCAAAAATATGCATGAATAGCAATTGAAATTAATACTCTACACGAATAGTTAAACACTTGCTTATATGTTTTATTATATTGATAGCAATAATTATAGTCAATACATTTATATAAACATTTGCTCACATTTTATAATATTACCATTTAGTGTCATCTAAATAAAGTTATAAACACTAAATTTCTTTGATAACAACATTGCTTTTACCTGTTGATGTATTAATAGGTATGGTATTCACCTGCTTTATCCGATAGTTTAGGTATAGCAACTTTTTTTCTTTTAAGATATTATCCATTTGTTTGCGTAGCTGATTTTGAGTAGTATTAAAATCAGCACCTTGCCTTAACTCTACCCTTATCTCAAACATTCTATTTGAACGCTGAACAAACTGGTATCCGATTATTCCCTCTGCCTCTAATGTATTGATAATCAAAGGGTGCAGAAAATCCTTCTCTCCCTTATCATTTATAAACCACATGATTTCCTCATTTCTCCCCATAATCTCTTTTATTTTGCTAAATGGGAGTGCTTCATTTTCTAATCTTTCTGCACTCATCAGTTTATCAGTAAGTTTATAGCGAATAAGAGGCTGCGAGTAGTTATACAATGGCGTAATAAAAGTATGTTCTTCTTCTACTTCAAGATAATTTATATCATCAAATATATAAAATCCTTGATATGTATCTCTTTCTAGACCCATTATTATTGACTCAGACGCTCCGTAAATATTAAATATATCTGTATGCAAAACAGATTGAAAATACCTTCTTTGTTCCCTAGTTGTCGGTTCGCCACCAGTAATTACTCTAAAAACATTTATTTTAATCTTATTGTCTGAAATCAAATCACAAAGAATTTTAATTGCAGATGGATAGCCAATGATTACATCCGGATTGAATCTATTAATTTTATCTATCCAGAGTTCCAGTGATAGATTGATATTCAACAACAGAGGACGAAATCCAAAACCCTTGATACCGGAATTTGCTGCCATAGCTCCTCCAAATCTTCCTTCTGTTGCAGCTACATACAATACTCTAAGCCCTCTTAAACTTTTTGAGATAGCTTCCTTCAGCCCTACTTCTCCCTTACATGCCCTGAATCCGGCAGCAAGTATTGTTTCCCACGAATTACGATCGTAAATGAAGCATGTTGGCTTACCTGTACTTCCTGACGAGTGAACAATTGCATATTCGTCCAAATACTTTTTATCCCTGCTCTTCTCCTTCATGAGAAAACGTTCTATATGTTGCAAATTTACTCGTTTGTCAGTCACTATTCTGTTAAAATTCTCTACAAATATCTTTTTATCGATACTAGGAATCTTATTTATTGGAATTTCCCTAATATCCCCGTCACGAATACCATAACTAGAATAATACTCATGATAAAACTCAGAATTGTAATAAGCATGCTTAAGTAATTCTCTGACCTTTTGCTCACGTTTATCAAGTATCTCACTTCTACTCTTTTGAAAATTGTGGTTTAACTTATTGGTCTTAGTCATTAGACCTATATATCCCATTTTCGTTCTCCTAAACCATATTTTAACCATCTCATTTTGATATTTTTTATATGATATTCTATAATAATAAAATTTTCTTCTGCTTATATATTACTTCATCTAGAAATATTTTTTTGCCTTATCCTTATTTATACATATATTCCCTTGTCCAAGGCAATTCGTTATTTACACCTTTTGTAAACAAGAATTGATGAATGTCTATATTCCCGCTATTAAAAGATGCAGCACAGGCATTTAAGTATAATCGCCACATCCGAATAAAGGTTTCGTCCTTACTCTTCATGATTTCAGGCAATGCATTTTCAAAGTTTTTTGCCCAATGCTCTAAAGTTCTTCCGTAGTGTCTTCTAAGACTTTCTGCATCTATTAAATGAAAATCCTCATCTGACATATGTGATATTAATTCTTTGACTGTTGGTATATATCCTCCGGGGAAAATATACTTATTTATCCACGTATTTGTTCCTGCTCCATTAATGCCAGTTATACAATGAAGCAGAGAGACTCCCTCTTCCACTAATAGTTTGTTTACTGTGGAAAAGTATTCATGAAGATAGTCCTTGCCTACATGCTCTATCATACCAACACTTATTACTCTGTCGAATTTTCTGTTTTTCAGCTCTCTATAATCGAGCAGTTGCACTTCTACGAGTTCTTCCAGCATTTCACTTTTGATTCTTTCCTTGATTTTGGCAAATTGCTCGGAGCTTAAAGTTATTCCCATGGTCTTTGCTCTATATTCTTTAGCTGCCGTTATAATCAATTCTCCCCAACCGCAGCCAATATCAAGCAATGTTTGTCCTTCATTAAGATTTAATTTTCTTAAGATATGAGCTACCTTATTTTTTTGAGCACCGTTTAAAGTATCATCAGGAGATTGAAAATATCCACAAGAATAGGTCATAGAATCTTCTAACCATAACCTATAAAAATCATTGCCTATATCATAATGATGTTGAACGTTATCCTTGCTTTTTTTAATATTATTACTCAATTTTTTATTTATAATAGTACTATGCAAAAAGCTCTTACTATTATTATATAGAGATTCGATAACCTTTTGTAAATCGCCATCTATATCAATCTTATTAGTCATGTAAGCCTCACCTAAAGCCATAGTTGGATCACTTTTTATATCAGCTACTGGTATAGGGCTATTAATAATTAACGTAAATTTACTCTCTCCTTCCCCATATTTTACTGCCTCTCCATCCCAGAACTTTATCTGAAAAGGCACAAAAAATACATCTTTCAAAAAAGTTTTGTAAAATATTTTGTTTAAATCCATAGTATTCATTCCTTTCTTCCATTACTTTTAAATTTTGTTCAATCCTGTCTGTTTAATACTCCTTAATCCATAAACCGGTATCTCTCATGCTTCCTTGGTACAAGCGAAAATCATGATCGACAGCTAAGCCAATTCTCCATAAATTATGCAGAGTACGAGTATTCCAGTTGTTTCAGAACTCTAATGATTCTTGGCCTGTTATATCTCTGGATAATTATATACGGCAAATTTAGAATTACAGCAATTACTGTCATGATTACTGCTGTCAAAGAGCTATTCCATAAAGAAAATAAAGATGATGATATAATTATATTCTAGTGTGTAAGTTCAGCCCTGCAGGACTCTATCATATAGTTTGAAAGATACACCAAGTTATAATTTTTTATATATTTTTTAGGGAATATAGATTTTATAAAATCACTCAACTCGGACATAAACTTTTTCCATGTCTTTACTTTGAATATTATGTTGGTATACCTCACCGCTGTTTTCCCATGTTCGTTCTCTAAAAATCCATCTGTTGTAGTAGAATACTCTTTTGGGAATTATAGCAAAAATATACAACTATTACTGATAAAAGCATAAAAACAGTTAGATTTTCTGGCTAAACTTACATCAAATAGGTTCAAAGATACAAATCCTCAATTATCTTCTTAAGCGCCTTCCCATATCTTCGCTACAATTATTGCTGCGGTCAAAGCACAACAAATTTTGGGTTCCTCTGGCATAAGTACTGAGTTTCCAAGCTTTTCTTCTATCATACAGACGGAACCTATATCTTGGCCACACCACTTCCTACAGTCCCCTTGAATTTTTAAAAATCCTGTTTATTTATGAATGCTCCTCTTTTCATTAATTCACCGATTTCATTCATAATCTCTATTTGGTAAATTCAACTACTGCATAAGATTCGCCTTTATCATTGCATAAGTTAACAACAATGGAATTATCATTAATACAATAAATATATGGCATTAAGATATCCTTATACTTTGCAGGGGTTTTGTATTCAATCCGTATTCTTTTTGCTTTAAAATTCTCTGGTAGATATTCCTCTGCTATTGATACATATTTTGCGTTATTAACATGTTTGTTGTAATCCAAATGATATTTTGAAACTGTCGTAAGATTTGCCATTACTGCTTCGTTATTTGGAATTATAATTTTTCTTGAATGATATTCCATTGGAAATTTATCATACAACGGAATACTTTTAATAATGTCATCAGGCATGCAAAATGGCTTTTCCGTTAATAGATTGATAAAGGCACCAATCGCATAACTGGTAATACACGGACAGCCGTCTTCATCGTAGACTATAGTATTACGGCATCCATACACCCTCTTACATTCATATATCCATGTTCGAATAGTTAGATTCTCCCCGTACACCGGTGTCCTGGCAATATTTATTTGACGCGAAGCTAAATACATTCCAATGGAGTGTTCATCAAAAAACTTTGCCAAAGCTTTTGACGAGTTTAGTTGAAACATACTGCAGTCTTGCATAAAATCGATTGCCGAATCAAGGGTAAGTTCGCCATCCACTCCAACATTACTATAACCAACAGTTCTTTTCACCTCAAACATCCTTTGTATCCTCCTCAAAAAATCTGTTGTTACAATAATTGACCTCCAACATTTTGGAACTCTTTATTTATATTCTGCATTTCAATGTCTATTTTCGCGATAGCATCTGCACACTCTTTCAGCTTGTTACAAAGAATATCAGAAACATCTTTACAGGTTTTATAATGAATTTGATGTTCAAGACTTGCCCATAAGTCCATAGCGATAGTGCGTATCTGAACCTCCACTGGAACAAACTTCTTTGCTTTAGTCAGAAAAACAGGCACCAAGACGACAATGTGCAAACTGCGATAACCGTTGGGTTTTGGACTTTTAACATAATCTGCGGTTCTAATTAAAGAAATATCATCCTGCGAACAAAGTAAATCAGCAATCATGTAAATATCATCAATATAATTACAAATTACCCGAACTCCCGCTATATCGGTAATGTTCTCTCTTGCCGCTTGGACACTGGGCTCAAGACCTTTTCTTATCAGCTTGTCAAATATACTTATAGGAGTTTTTAATCTACATTCCATATGATGAATTGGATTTCGTTTAAATCGAATTTGAAATTCATCATCCAGTACTTCAATCTTTGTGCTAATTTCGCGAATTGCAGATTTATATAAATTTTGTAGTTCCAGAAAGTCTTCGGCCTCCTTTAGAATCTGTCCCTGCAGCTCGTTTTGGGGATCAATATCATTTAACACGCTATAGTTCATTTTCCTTTCTATCATCATTGTGGTATACCTCATTTACATTTTCTAGCTACCTCTGTATGAAATCACTACATCAACGGCGCAAAGATTCTCAATATCTCCTGGATAAATCGCATGAATGCATTGTGCCCACAGTCTTTCATTGTAATTTCCTGGCAAGCATTTATTGTATTAAGATAATCTTTTTTAATTTCCATAACTGAACGGTTCTTATAAAGCAAAACACCGCACTCAAAATGGAGATATAAACTTCGAAAGTCCAGATTGGTAGTCCCTACTGTTGCCACCTTATCATCAGAAACAAAGGTTTTAGAATGCATAAAGCCTCTTGAATATTCATAAATCTTAACACCAGCGCGAAGTAGCTCTCGGTAATAAGAGCGAGTTGTCATATGAACAAATCGCTTATCCCAGCGATGTGGTGTCACAATTCTTACATCCACACCACTTTTTGCCGCTAACTTCAGCGCAGATACCATAGCATCATCGATTATAAGATATGGTGTATTTATATATACATATTTTTTAGCATTATTAATGATTTTTAAATAAACATGCTCACCTACATTCTCGTTATCTATAGGGCTGTCTGCATATGGCTGTACATATCCGTCAGACAATACTGGACAAGTTTCGGTTTGCCGCGGGCGGTATTTATTGTAGTTTTCGATTGTATTTTTACAAAGGCTCCACATCTGTAGGAACATTAGCGTAAAACTCCATGCTGCATCACCATGCACCATGATAGAAGCGTCTTTCCAATATCCATGTTTATCAATAGCGTTTATATATTCATCCGCTAAATTTATGCCGCCAGTAAAGGCTGTTTTCCCGTCAATAACTGCTATTTTACGGTGATCGCGGTTATTCTGTATGGTAGACATTATAGGTTGGAACGCATTAAAAACAAAGCAGTGAATTCCCATACTCTCCAAAGTTTTTTGATAATCTTTAGGTAATAAGAAAAAGCATCCCATATCATCATAAATTACGCGAACATCGACACCTTGTTTTGCTTTTTCTTTTAGAATTTCAAGCACAGTATTCCACATGATTCCTTCCTGAATAATAAAATATTCTAGAAAAATATAGCGTTCTGCTTTTTTTAACTCCTCGGTTAATCTTTCAAACATTAGCTCTCCAGGCGTTAAATACTCGGTTTGCGTATTTTGATAAACAGGGAAACCAGCGCATCCCTGTAAGTATTTTACAAGTGGAAAAACCTCCTCATTTTCATTAGCAATTTTTGTCAAAATATTTTCCTTAGGCACAAACAAAGACTGACTTTCAAACTTTATCTTTTCAATTGTTTTTCTCACTTTTGTGGTGGATGACTGAAAATTAAACAAAAGATAGAATAAGCCTCCAAATACAGGAAATACAAGAATTAGAATTACCCATGTTAACTTATAAGAAGATTTATCATTTTTACTGATTATATATATAACAACAAAATAACTTGTTATTGTTGATATTCGATTGATAAGATCGATTTTTTGACTAGAAGTAGAAACCACAAAAACCAATATACCAATTTGAAGCGCAAGCAAAAAAGTTACCATGATTCGACGTCTAAATAATATTCTCAACCACCTTTGACTCATTGGTTTCATCTCCTCTTACTCATGCTCTTATCCTTTTCTTACGATCAAAAGGGTGGCAAAACGTGAGCATAGATTAACCATATGGTTATTAAATCCCCCCCAAACCGATCTTTTATTTTACGGCAGAACGATTTTTTATTGTCTTCTTTGAAACATCGCTCTAAACCATTTTTTATGCGTATAAAAAACATCACATAAATCATCTTACCTTATTGATGATAACAAGTCTTAAGTTCTGTATATTAGGAAACAACATATATAATACGCAGGACACGTGATCAGTTCATCTTAAAAATGTATATGACTTTTCATCCTTTACTTTGTAGTAATAGAAATAATGTTTAACTATACTATCCCAATTATTAAGGCAACTACACCGGCTGCAATTGCGACCCAGTTTAATTTTTTCTGAGGAGAGAACAATCCTACAATACCTGCAACAATTGCTATTGCTCCCATCCATATAGGTTGCCAGAAGAACCCGACTACAGCTACTATTATTCCGATCCAACCTAACCATCTGCCAACATTTTCACTCATTTTGATATTCTCCCTTTTATATGATTTTCAGAAAAATTTTAATTTATTGTTGTGCCCTGCATATTATATATGTTGTTTCCAAAAAAAGGTATAATCTTATATTGAGTTTATTTTTCAGTACCAAAGAAAAATAAAGCAATCGTACCTGGTCCTGAGTGAGTACCTATAATTGGTCCTATATTGTTGATTATGACATCTTTCACTTGAAACTTATCTCGAACTAAGCTTTCGAGAAGTACTGCATCATTTGAGCTATCTCCATGTCCTATGAAAATTATTTGTTCTTCTGGATCGATGCAACTTTTAAGCATATGATCAACCAATGCTTTTAGCGACCTTTTACGCCCTCTTACCCTGAATACAGGTATTAGATGTCCTTCATCGTCAACATGCAGAATAGGCTTTATATCCAATGCAGTGCCTACTGCTGCTGTCATAGTTGTTACTCTTCCCCCTCGCTTAAGATGATTTAAATCATCTACAGTAAACCAATGGCATAAATGGCAGCGGTTATTTATAATCCACTCATTAAGCTCTTCTAATTCAAATCCTTCTTCTTTTTTCTTTGCTGCGCTGTATACTAAAAGTCCTTCACCTAAAGAAGCGGCCTTGGAATCTACACAAATAATCTTACGTTTTGGATATTTCTTCTTCAATTCTTCTGCTGCAAGTAATGATGAATTATACGTACCGCTTAATCCTGATGAAAATGATATGTATATAATGTCATTTCCGGACTTTATGATAGTTTCGAAGTATTCCATATATGTTTTAATGTTTATCTGCGTTGTGGTGGATTTTTCACCAAGACGTAGTCTTTCATAAAATTTATGAATTTCTAGCTCTCTTCCATCAGGATAATGTATATAATTATCATCACCTAAGTTAAACGGCATCGGTATGACCGCAATACCAAACTCATTAATAATATCTGTCGGAAGGTCTGATGTCGAATCAGTTATAATCACATAATCTTTCATAGCTTCACCTCACTTTTATATTTCTAACTATTTAGCTTTAAGTTTATTTGTCTTCTATAAAATATATCTTTTTGGTGCAGGGATGAATTGCTATAAATTGTATGTTGTATTATAATCAACTTTTTCCCAGGGCAAATCCAAATCACTTCTACCAAAATGTCCGTAGGATGCAGTTTGCAAATAAATCGGGCGGCGGAGCTGGAATCTTTCTATAATTGCTGCGGGGCGCATATCATATGTCTTCAAAATCCATTTGCAAAGCTTTTCATCAGAGACAACACCAGTTCCAAAAGTATCTACAAATAGGGAAACCGGTTTAGCCACGCCAATCGCATAGCTAATTTGTATTTCACACCGTTTGGCAATTTCCGTAGCAACAATGTTTTTGGCAATATAGCGTGCCATATAGGCAGCGCTTCTGTCAACTTTCGTTGGGTCTTTCCCAGAGAATGAGCCGCCGCCATGTTTTGCATAGCCACCATAAGTGTCCACTATTATTTTTCGTCCTGTCAAACCAGAATCACAGGCGGGGCCGCCAAAAACAAATCGACCTGTCGGGTTAATAAGCATTCTGGTATTGCCATCTAAAAGTTTTGAAGGAATTGTTTTTTGAATAACCTGTGTTACAATATCTTTTTGTAACTTTTCAAATGTTACTTCAGTTGTATGCTGAGTTGATATAACAATTGCGTCTAGTCTTATGGGTGAGCCATTCTGATATTCCACAGTTACCTGCGCTTTTCCATCAGGACGTAAATACGGAAGCACTTTTTCTTTTCTTGCTTGTGCCAGCTTTTTAGTCAACTCATGTGCCAATGTAATAGGCATTGGCATCATTTCAGAGGTTTCGTTACAGGCGTATCCAAACATCATGCCCTGATCTCCTGCCCCCAGTTCCGAATCGACAGCACAAGCCTGTTTGCTTTCTAAAGATTGATTTACGCCGAGGGCGATATCCGGGGATTGAGTGTGGAGACTACAAGTTATCAGGCAGGTATCCGCATCAAACCCTGTTGCAGGTTCAGTATATCCAATCCTGCGAATAATCTGCCGTGCAACCTGTTTGTAGTCAACCTTTGCAGAGGATGTAATTTCACCCATTATGTGAACAGCGTCCGTTTCTGCAGTAACCTCACAGGCTACGCGAGAAAATGGATCCTTTTTTAAAAATTCATCCAGTATGCCATCAGCAATTTGGTCGCATGCCTTATCCGGATGCCCTTCTGTAACAGATTCTGAAGTAAAAAAAGTATGCTTCATGTTTTTCATCTCTTTCTATTTAGATTGTATCTTAAATTTTTTTCTAATGACTTCATATCTGCTGTACTCTTGCATCCTTCACATCCATGAGATTCTTTCCAAAGCCTGTTGGCTGTGGTCTCCCAATTATCAGCTGCAGTCTTGCATTTAGCACACAAAGCATGTACATCCTCAGGGTGTTGCATGTCTGTTGATTTTGCTCCGGACTTGTCCACCATTTCAGCCAACCGTCCTTTATTGTCAAGTAGTGGGCAAGGACGCAGATAATTTTCGCTAAAAGGTTGATTTTCCTTGTATTGCATGAACAATGGGGACTTATACGCTTCAATCAAGGTCTTTTCTTTAATGTTTGAGTCGGAGTAATGAATAAAAGCACAAGGTTCTATATCACCATTTGCATTGATATGAAGATAGCATTTTCCTCCAGCAATACATCCCTTAACATATTCGCCATCATTCCAAAAATCCATCGTAAACAATGGTTTAGTTTCTCTAAATTTTCTGATTTGATGATACATATATTCTCTTTGTTCCGGATTTACCATGAGATCAGGTACCGCATCAATTCCAACTGGCATATAAGTAAAGAACCAGGCAAATTTTGCACCATTTGCAATCATATCGTCAAAGTATTTTTCGCTTCCTATGACATCGGTATTCTTACTTGTGTAACAACAGGATATACCGAATGGAAGTTTTTTCTTTTTTAATATTTCCATCGCATTTAAGACCGACTGATATGTACCTTCGCCTCGTCTGAAATCAGTATCCTCTTTAAACCCTTCTACACTTATTGCAGGAACAAAGTTTTTTACTCTAAGCATCTCATCAGCGAATGCCTCATCTATTAACGTAGCATTTGTAAATGCCAAGAAGGCACAGTCGTTATGTTTCTCGCAAAGCTTGATAATATCATGTTTACGCATTAATGGTTCACCGCCAGAGTAGATATACATGTAGGTACCGAGTTTTTTACCCTGTTCTATAATACTATCCAAAGTTTCATAACTCATAGAAAGCTTATTGCCGTAATCTGCTGCCCAGCAGCCGGTGCAATGCAGATTGCATGCAGAGGTTGGATCCATGAGTATTGCCCATGGAATATTACAGTTATTTTCTTCTTTTGACTTTTTTTGTCGTTGTCCTCCTATTACTGTTGCATTAACTAGAAAATTCTCAAATAAAGTTTTTCTTACACTATCATCAATATCAGTATACAAACTTTTAACAAGCTGATACCAGTTTCCGTCTTTATCTGCAATTGCAGATTTTACAGCACTAAGCTGACGAGATATTGTTCCTTCCTTATCGAACTTTTCAGCCCAATCTATTATTTTAGGAATATTTTTGTCCGGATCAGAATCTAAATAGGAAATTACTTTTTTTAGTCCGAAAGACTGAACTTGTTCTTTAATATTATTAGTTGACATATCAATTTCTCCCTTCACAAAATACTTAATCCATAAATAACTCGAAATTTATTGATTCTTAATCTTATATTTTTTGTTTTTGCAGATCCTCCCTTGATTTGATTCAATCTTTGAAGATACAAACCAAGGGGTGAATCGTGCTAGTAGATTTATAAGTTTTTCGTATTCATTACTCGCATTGCATTTAAAATTGCAATTATAGCGACTCCCATGTCTGCAAACACAGCCTCCCATAATGAAGCCACTCCAGTTGCACCTAATACAAGGAATATGGATTTTACACCTAATGCAAGAACAATATTTTGCACTACAATATTCCTTGTTCTTTTTGCAACCTTGATAGCGGTGGCTATCTTGGATGGCTCATCGGTCATGATTACGATATCTGCAGCTTCAATCGCTGCATCGGAACCCAAGCCACCCATGGCCATTCCAATATCGGCTCTTGCGAGTACAGGCGCATCGTTGATACCATCGCCAACAAATACAAGTTTTCCTTTAGGGGATTTTTTACTATCCAGCAATTCGAGTTTGTCAACCTTGTCAGCAGGCAGCAATTCTGAATAAACTTCATCCAAACCTAGCTGCTTTCCAATTTTGTCACCTACCGTCTTTAAATCTCCAGTAAGCATTACCGTTTTTTTGATGCCGAGAGATTTAAGCTCTTTAATTGCATGTGCTGAGTCTTCTTTCACTTCATCTGAAATAACGATATTACCCGCATATTTGTTATTTATTGCAACATGTACTACAGTTCCTAAAGTCTCAACATCATTGTATTTAATATTTTCACTGACCATTAATCTGGTATTGCCAGCAAGGACTTCTTTGCCGTTGACATCTACCTTGATCCCATGTCCCGCAATTTCTTGGTAGTTTTCAATTCTGTTCTTATCTATTTCGGTATTGTAGGCACTCATAATTGAAAGTGCAATCGGGTGATTTGAATAACTTTCAGCATATGCTGCATACTCTATTAGTTCTTCCTCTGTATAATCATTTTGAGGATTTGTTTCTGTAACTTTGAATACCCCTTTGGTTAAAGTCCCTGTCTTATCAAAAATAACTATTTCCACATTGTTTAAGGCTTCAAGGTAGTTGCTGCCTTTTACCAATATACCTCTCTTTGATGCTCCTCCAATACCGCCGAAGAATCCCAAGGGTATTGAAATCACTAGTGCACATGGGCAGGATATCACTAAAAATACCAAGGCTCTATAAATCCATTGAGAGAAGGTAGCTCCGGGAATCACTAAAGGAGGTATAATTGCAAGTGCTAAGGCGCCAAACACTACCACTGGAGTATAATATCTTGCAAACTTTGTTATAAACTGTTCAGTTGGAGCTTTCCTGCTGCTGGCATTTTGAACTAAATCCAAAATCTTAGACACAGTCGATTCGCTGTAATCTTTTGTTACTTCGACTGTTAGGACACCATTCTTATTAATAAATCCGCTTAAAGCATCATTTCCTGGCTCCAATTCGCGTGGAACAGATTCACCTGTTAATGCAGATGTGTCAACCATTGAAGTTCCTTCTATTACCTTGCCATCCAGTGGAATTTTTTCTCCCGGCTTTACAACAATAATATCTCCAATACTTACATCTTCAGGAGATACTTTTTTCAGTTCATTTCCTACTTTCAGATTTGCATAGTCAGGTCTTATATCCATTAATGAACTTATTGATTTTCTGGAATGATCTATAGCCATATCCTGGAACAGTTCACCAACTAGATAGAACATCATAACAGCTACACCTTCTGGATATTCTCCAATGAAGAAGGCACCAATTGTAGCGACACTCATAAGGAAGTGCTCACTAAATACCTGCCCTCGAGTGATACCTTTTATTGCTCGTAAAACAACACTTCCGCCAACTATAATATAGCTTATTAAAAATATAGTAAGTTCCAGCCAATCCTGGAAATTAAAAATAATACCTGCCGCAAATATTGCGCCACCAATCACAAGCTTTACTATTTCTTTTTTGTGGTTGTCTTTATCTTCGTCGATATCATTTTCTTTTGTTTTAGACTTGAAGGTATTCCCCTCAAAAGTAACCTTAACATCCGGCTCTATTTTCTTTACTATACCTTCTATCTTTTCACTTAACTTGGAAATGCTAATGCTATCATCAGTTTCCAACGTAAGTTTCTTTGAAACAAAATCTACTGAAGCAAACTTAACTCCTTCTAAATTTTTAACTTCCGTTTCTATTTTTGCGGCACAATTTGCGCAGCCAAGTCCTTCAAGCATTATTATGCTTTTATTGCCCTTATTTTTATCTGCATCGACTACCTTAACATCCGGCTCAATTTTTTTTACGATGGCCGTTACCTCTCCGAGAATTCTATTAAATTCCTTCTTATCAGCAACTTCTATTGTCAGTTTTTTAGAAACAAAGTCAACTGTTGCATTGTTGACTCCCTCAAGGCTTTTGGTCTGTGTTTCAATCTTAGCTGCACAATTAGCACAGTCTAGGCCTTCAAGTATTAATACTTTCTTAGCTCCTTTGTTAACTGTTTTTTCTTTTACTGAAACATCAGGTTCATGTTTACGCACTATGGACTTAACTTGTTCTAGTGCGCTCACGTAATCAGAATCTGATTCAGTTTCTAAAGTTAATGTCTTGTTCATGAAATTCATATATGCTTGGACTCCATTTAGTTCATTAACTTCATGTTCAATCTTGGCTGCGCAATTGGCACAATCTAAGCCTTCTAATATTAATTCCTTCTTTAACATCGTTGATCCTCCTATTCATATAAATGATTAAGCAATTGCTTAATCATTATATTATCACTATCACAATTTATTGTCAATACATAAAACAAAAACCAGCAAAAAAAATTTGATCAAATGACATTAACAAAGGAAATCAATAAGAGTAAAATATTTTGCCTAATTTCATTAGCGCTCCAAGCAATTACTGCAATATTCCCATTTGTATGAGAATCTACTTTGTTAATCCATACGATTTCATTGTTGCCTTTATGAATAGCATTGCATTGGTAGTGCTTGTAAGTACAGCGAAGACACTGCCAAATCGCAGACACTCATTTCATTTGAATTAAGTGCTCACATGATTATGATCGGGCGGAACCGGTTTGAAATCCTCGACCATCTCCAGCAGGAGCATGCACGCCAGAATACCTAAGCCACCTTGCTACACTGCCGACAAGCAGGCAGAACATCCTTGTTTCGAGCTAGGTGCTCACCATGAGTAAGGCAAGGGTATTTACCACTGCGAGTTCGAGGTTATCGACATACGGTATTACACCCTCGTATTAATATTTATTTATCTTCATATAGTGTTTCATCCTGCGTATATGGTATACCGAGATTTAAGGCCGTTTCCGCTTTAGCAAGTTCCCTACCAAGATAGACGGCATGGTCAAGACGGGATAGTAACCCACGCTTTATAATTGTATTTGCAATATCTTCGGCACTTACTCCTTTAATCACTTCGCTGATAACACCATCTTCTATATAGTGTTCGCAGATAATGCTTTTAGCATCCCTATCTAAAAGAAGCAGGAAAAAGCCTTCGGGGTCGTGAGTCCATTCTCGGTTACTACGAGGCACCGCCTCAACCACTTTTGGCATTTGCACTTTAGGCGGAAGAATTGGAGTCACCCCTTTTGGTTTATCCATATATGCTTTAACAACTTCGGTAAGCCTTGAAGTATCCTGAGTACCAATTTCGTTTATCACGGTTATATGCTTGCGGAATGCTTCTATTTCGCCAGCAGTAATATTTTTAAGTACCGGTCGAGGCCCTTTCGCACCAATAATACGATTATCTTGATCCACTCCGTTATCCTTAAGAGACAAAATGGCCTGACCTGCCCGGTGTCCGCGAGAATCCTTTCCGCAGAGGATAAGGTACCCGATATTCGGATTTGCTGTTAAATTCCTTATCACGCGCTCAACGCCTAAGTTTTCAGTAGAGAGTGTGCCAATAATGGCGGTATGCTCTAATAAGTCTACTGCCTTTAATTCATTCGGAAGGTCTGTGTCTGCCAATGTACAGATAGCCATCGAAGCTTCAGTATTTCCTACAATATATTCACCTTCAACGATAGGCCATTTCTTTATTGCCTTAGGCTGCGGGGTGAGTGGCTTGCACGCACCCCCACAGCCGCAGGAGTTTGTTTCTATTGTTTCAGCATTATATGCTTTGGATGTACCGTCACCCTTTAGGCTGGCACTAAATCGGTTATATGGATTTATGGGAAGACATTCTTCGCACCCATAACAACTGTGACGTTCCTTGTTTCCTTCTGATAACCAACGCTTTATATCCTCCTGCGCTGACTTAGACTCTTGTGTATCAATTTTTTCAAGGTCTCCTTTTATCCCTTCTATAACGTCAATGAAACATTCGCATGCGGTACATTTTTTTACCTGCCTTACATTATCTAATTCTTGATGAATCTCTTTAATCATTTCATTAAAATCTTCCATTTACATAACCTACTTTCATAAGCTAAGGATAAAGCAGGTATACATTACTAAATATCAAATATACCTACCCGCATTTTTCCTTAGATTATAAATTGCCTTTTACTCTTCATCGCAGCATGTCTTTGGCTTTGTAAGACATGTGCCTCCACAAGCGCAAGGAGTTGGAACTAATCTGACTTTTAATGGTGTCTTTTCGCTTCTATCCTTTTCGCTACGTACTTCTTTACTAAATTCTTCATATGGTTTAAGGGGTGGACAAATTTTACATTTAAGACATGAATACTTGCCTTTATATCCCTCATCTAACCATTGAACAATATCACTAAATATCGGCTCCCCTTTATCAACGCCCATATCGGTAAGGTCTCCCTGTACTGCCTCTAACACATTTAAAAAACACTCACAGTTTTTACACTTTTCTATTTGTTGAACCTCATTCAGTTCTTTATGGATCTTATTAATCACTTTGTTGTATGCTTCCATTTTATCTTGCTCCTTTACTAAATTTTGGTTTTAGCTTTGCTTTATCTTTAATAGACGCACTCCGTTTGCTATAATTACAAGGGCACTTGCCTCATTGATTATTAGTCCTGTAGTTAGTGGCATCCAGCCAAATAATGCAGAAATGACCAAGAATGCTACTAATGCTAATGAGAATGCAATGTTTTGTTTTATTACAGAAACTGTCTTTCTACTAATTTTAACCATATATACAAGCTGGTCTAGGTCATCTGCCATTAATGCGATATCGGCTGTTTCTAATGCTACATCGGTACCAGCAATTCCCATTGATACACCTACATCTGCCTGAGCAAGTGCTGGAGCGTCATTTACTCCATCGCCAACCATGGCAACAGTACTATGACCTTGTTGCAATGCTTTAATCGCACTTATCTTATCCTCTGGCAGAAGTTCTGCTCTTACTTCATCAACACCTAGTCTACGGCCTATAGACTCTCCTGTGACCTTATTGTCGCCGGTAAGCATAACAATCTTTTTTATACCAAGTTTTTTTAACTTAGAAATTGCCTTTCTTGCATTTTCCTTAGGCTGGTCAGATACTGCAATCATACCAAGAATCTGCTTTGAATTGCCTACTAAAATTACAGTTTTACCTTCGTCTTGAAGGCGTTCAATTTGTTTTATATGACCCTCTACTGGAACACCAATTTCCTTAAATAGACGAGGATTGCCAATATAGTATTGTTCTCCATCTATCATTCCTTTAGCCCCGCGGCCCGTAATTGACATAAACTCGTCAATTGTTTCAAGCTCTAATCCTTTCTCTGATATTAATTTAAGGATTGCATCAGCCAAAGGATGCTCAGAACGTACTTCAAGTGTTCCAGCTATCTTTAAAAGTTTTTCATCAGATAAACTTTCTAAAGCTACTACATCGGTTACAGTCGGCTTTCCTGTAGTTAAAGTACCAGTCTTATCAAAAGCAACCACTTGAACCTTCCCGGCAGTTTCCATGTGAATACCGCCCTTAACTAAAACACCATTCTTTGCAGCATTACCAACCCCTGCTACAATGGCAATTGGTACTGAAAGAACCAGAGAGCATGAACATGAAACAACCAATACCACTAAAGCTCTATATAACCATGCATCAAAGGGCTGCCCGAAGAAAACCGGTGGTACCACAGCCATTATTATTGCAAGTACAAACATAAATGGTGTATAAATTGCGCCAAATCTCTCGCTGAAATTTTGTGCGTTACCTTTCTTCATCTGTGCATTTTCTACAAGTTCTACAATTTTTGAAAGAGTTGAATCCTCTGCAAGCTTTGTCACTTTTATTTCAAGTGCCCCTCTGCCATTTAAGGTTGATGCATAAACTTCATCACCTGCATGCTTTTCAACAGGAATTGACTCACCTGTAATAGAAGACTGGTCAATAGCTGATGTTCCGGAAACTACAACTCCATCAACTGAAACTTTCTCACCTGGTTTTACTAAAACTATTTCATCAATATTGACCTGTTCTATAGGGACACGTAGTTCCTTCCCATTTCGAAGAACTGTTGCTTCCTGTGGGGCTAATGAGATCAATGCTTGAATAGAGCCACGTGCCTTATCTACTGCATAAGACTCAAGCACTTCCCCTAGTGAAAATATAACTACAAGCAGAGAAGCTTCTTCCCAAAGTCCTAAATAAATTGCACCAATTGCACCAACAACCAGTAAAGTATTAATTGTTAAGCGGCCATGCTTGAGAGACGACAAGCCTTTTTTTGCTGGGAAAATGCCACCAATTATAACTGCTGCACCATAAAGCACCTTTGCCCAAGTTTCAGGTAATCCTATGTGCGTCCATTCAGCAATTAAAGTTAAAACTGTAATCACAGCAGATATTGCAAGTAAAACATTTTTAGTCTCCTTCCACCACGGAGTTATCGAAGGAGCTACTTTTGCATTCTTTGCATACTCTGAAGGAGCCTCTACATTTTCTGAAGGAACTGCCTTTGCATTCTCTACATTCTCTGTTTTCACTGATGTTACTGGATGACCAATCTTACTTAAAATATTGCTAATCTGCTCTAATGATGTCTCGTTGCTATTATAAACAACCTTCAACTTTTGAGCATTGAAATTGACTTCTGTACTTTGTACGCCTGGCATAGATGAAACTGCCTTTTTAACATCCTTAGCAGAATCAGGACAACACAATTCACTAACTTTTAATGTGCTGGTTATGATTTGTGGGCTGCTGGTTTTATTAGATCCTTTATTTTCACTTAATACTGTTGCTGGGTGACCGTTCTTGCTTAAAGCCTTACTAATCTCTTCTATCGATGCCTCGTTGTTGTTATGAACAACTTTCAATTTTTGAGCACCAAAGTTAACTTCTGCACTTTGTACACCAGGCATAGAAGAAACTGCCTTCTGAACATCCTTAGCACAATCCGGGCAGTCCAATCCACTAACTTTTAATATGCTAGTTATAATTGACGAATCGTTAATTGTTTTACTCATAATATCCCTCCTAGAATATTTATTTTATAGTTGATATATATCAACTTTTTTTGATATAGCATTTAAAAGGTCAAATACGGCTATTAGATTTGCTGCTTAGCCATCTCTATAACCTATATATCAATTTTTTTTGATATTAAGTTTAAAAATTTTTAAATCATCATATGTTCAAGTTTTTCCAAAATATCTTTATCAATCATACTATAGTGTCTCCAGTTAGCAATTACTTCTCTTTTAATCAATCCAGCATCAAGTAATATTTTGAGGTGATATGAAACCTTCGATTGGCTTAAATCCAATAACTCTTGAAACTCACAGGTACAAATATCCTCATGCTGTTTTAAAAGATAAAGAATTTGGAGCCGGATAGGGTCGCTTAAAGCATTGGCTAAACTTGACATAATACTTAATTTATCAGAACTTAAAAGGTCAACATCTTTTTTAAATATTCTTGGCTGTTCTGAAATACATTCTTTTTGTGCCATTTTCTTTCCTCCTAACCTATATCAATATTTTTTGATATAGATAAAATTATATTATATCAATTATTTCGATTTGTCAACGAAATTATTTATAAAATTTAAATAAATTAAATCATTAAACTCACAACTATAAAACAGTGAATTGCCTATTTTTCTTGTTAGTTATGATAATAAATATGATTAATATTATACATACAATTGACTTTAGTGTATTGTTCTTTTTCTGATGTTAAATATATTCTTAAAGTGAGTCCTTCTGGTAGGTTCACTATGAACCTCACCTCAGTCCACAAAAAACACGTAGTTTCCCCTTGGTGGAAACTACGTGTTTTTATATTCCAATCATATTATTTGAAAAATTACTCTATGATTAAAAAGTATCGATTAGAGGAATTACTACCATTCTCCCTATAACGTGATTCCTTTCTAAGTAAGCCATAACTGATTAAATCAGCTATGGCCCTCTTCACTGTACTTCTTGACAATGATGTGTCTTTTGCAATTGTATTAATGGCTGGCCAGCATTCACCTTTTGCATCACATCTATCTTTTAAATACATATACACACATTTAGCACGAGATGGAAGTTCCTCTGCATAAATTCTCCCAAAAAAACTCAACAAAACACCCCCTATGTCCTGAGTATTGATTTACGTTTTGAATCTCCTTTACTTTCGTCAGTTTGTTCATGTACAGGAGTATGAAGTTTGCCTCCTTGTCTCTTTATTGTAGATTCGGTAGTTCCTTCTTCGTCTATTACATCAGACATATACTGACAAATAACATTTTCTTCTAAGGTCTGCTTGTCGGCATAGCATACCTTACGATGGGACTTTTCTTCCATCTCATAGGGTTTATCGAAAGTAATGCCCCAATCTAAAAACAAATGAAGCTTCGTCTGCATGGGATGTACTCCTGTTTTCATGATAACAAAGTTTCCTTTAGGTAAAGATTTTAATTCATCTGCTGTAAGTAGTGGCCGCTCTATCATCTGCAAACTTTGAGAAGGATCATTTTTACCTCTGTTGATACTTCCACTCATAACAGTTCTACTACCCAGTGCTTTTGATAGAACCTGAGCGGTTTCTGAATTTGGTGCAAACCCTCCAAACATAGTAAGCTGGCAGTTATCTGTTATAATCTCACTACCTTCTTTCCCATAATTCTTATCAAGCTGTGCAAAGGATTGAATGATTGGTACTATGGAAATTCTTCTGGAACGTCCTGCACTAAGCATCATTTCAAAGGATTCTATCTTTGGAATTGTACCTATTTCATCTGCGTAAATCATCACACGATTAGGAAGTTTACCACCATTTTCATCTGCTACTGTTAACATCTCACGATAAAACTGTTGCAAAAATAGACTGACCATAAAATATTTTGTGTTATCTTCCTCCGGAAGAATAAGAAATATTGCAGACTTTTCGTAACAGAAAGTTTCTGCATCAATCGTTGTATCAAAACACAATATCTGTTCCATTTCAGAATCAAGAAAGGCATTGAGCCTTGATAGTACTGTAGAAAGAACAGAAGCCATTGCTTGCTCTGCTGAATTAAGTGCTGCACCTGCAAACCATCTTGCTTTATGGTCAGGAGGAAGTTTATCCATCAATAATTGAAACTGGCTTTTCCCTTTCACCTTGCTTGGTGCCATTAAATCCTGAACCAATTTAAACACACTTATGATATGTCTTGTATCTATTACATGTCCATCTTCCTCAGTAGGTGGGAGATATTCTGCTACAAGCAAAATAACTGCTGTCAGAAGTCCTTCTGCAGCATCATAAAAGAATGCATTTTGTCCATAAGCTGAACTGTCACCACCCGAATTTATGATTGTCTTTGAAATTATCTTTGCATATTTTTCTGCTTTGGCTCTTGCAGATAGATTATTGTTGTTTTTTCGATAAGCATCCATATATTTATTAACTAAATGCAGAAGATTATTTCCATCACTACGTGTGGGATTTCTTAAATCAATAACTGCAACTTTATATCCATAATTCTCTTTTGCTATCGTTCCATAGTTTCTAGCTAAATCTCCCTTTGTATCAGTGGTTATAAAACTCATCCCACTCGCACATGCATATTCTAGGTTTGGATATAGAAAAAAGGCTGTTTTACCAACTCCTGCTGCACCAATCATAAGACAGTGAACATCTCCTGTATCTACAAGTCCTACAATATCTCCTTTATTTCCTTTACATCCAACCACTAATCCCTGTATCAAATTACCACTCTCATCACGTGGAAGATTCTTACCCTTTCTCCATTGTGATACTTTAAAAGGAATATGCTCATATGTTTTAATAATTTCCTTTTGCGTAGCAAAGCGAGCAACTCCATGTTGGCCATCACCTACTGTTTTTGATTTGATTCCATTTAAGGTATAGTAATTGGCAAGTAAAGACAACCCACCAATAACTAAAAACATTATGGAACCAACTCCTATTAATAAAAATACCTGTGATTGCATTACATTAACCTCCATTTCTAAAATGTCTTAAGTAAATTAAAACTGTCCAATAGATTTTATGACATCATCATTAACTGTTTTTGCTCTTGCTTTTGTTGCTGCATTACAATAGTAATAATTGTTTTTAAGCAATGTCCAGCAATAGTTTCATATCTTCTGGCAATATCTTTCTTATCATTTTCGCAAATAACACCCTGCTGTTTTCCAACTTGCTCAAGTTCTTTTTGAATATCTAATAAACGATTATTAAGTTTGCTACGATTTTCATATGCCTTGAATCCGTCATGTAATCCTGTAAGCAATTTGTCCGTTTCTGAAGGATAACCCATCTGTCTGTATTCATTGGATGCAAGGCATAAAGAAAGAGCAGACAGTTGTTTTAAATTTTCAACCATCTGCTCTGTATCATCAGTATTACATTTTTTAAATAAGGTATTTAGTTTTGAAGGTGAATTGTCATTCTTATCAATTTCAATAATATATTTTTGAATTTCAGAGCAAACCTCATCACGAATAATATATTGTGGGTGTTCCTCGGATGGAATTGCTGAGAGGTTGAAGCTTTCTTTAATATCTTCATTCCAGTCCTTGCATTTAGAAAGCAATCTGCTACATTTAATTCCTTTCTTAGAAAGTAAATCCTGAAATTTTTCACTTGCTTCAATACCGGCTGCGTCATGGTCTAAACATAATAGAACATGATTTAAATTAGAATTAATTTCGAGTATTTTAAGCATTGCTTGTTCCGATACTCCACACAATGCGACATAGCTGTGTTCCTGCCAATGGATGTTTTTATATATTGTAATAAAAGACAGCATATCAATGGGAGCCTCAAAAACATAGAGTCTGTTACTTATTCCTGTGTAATGAAAACTATAACATGGATTACCGCTTTCAATATTACCTTTAAATCCATTACCATGAGAATAAATTCCACGTTTGTGTGCATGACAAGGAACTCCATTTTCATCATAGCCTACAAATACTGCGTTATGATATTCTTTCGTCTTGTTTGCAGATTGTTCACAACTTTCATAGAGTAATTTTTGTTTAGCGAAGAAACTAACCACATCACGATCAATATGGCGATTTTTAATGAGATACGCAAAAACCCTTCGCATATCTGAATTCTTCGGAGGGAGTACAAAGGGTTTTCGTTTTATCTGCTTTCTTTCTTTTGCCTTACTATATAACTCACCTTGTTCACCACTAAGGAGCTTTGTTACTGCCTCTGGAAAAGATAAGCCATAAAAGTTTTGTACAAAATCAATTGCAAGACCTCCCTGCTCTAATGCATGATCGTACCATTCGTTACCTCTAACTGTAATACTATGGTCACTTGCAATTCTTTTTTCTCTACCTGATGGCAATAGTTTCTCACCTTGCCTTTGCAAAAATTCTACAAGATCAACTTCATTAGCTCTTTGCTTTTGTTCTTCTGTAAAATGAATATAATTTCCCATACAGATCTCTCCTAACTTTTTTAAATTTTAATCAATCTATAACTCTGATACACTTTTTAAAAAGGTACTATATGGAACAAAAACAGCCTCTCAAATTTGAAAGGCTGTAATGAGAACATACTACTATTTAATTTTCATTTTTTTTATAGGTATCTATATCTATAATGTTATCTTTACCAAACCACTCTATTGCTTTTGCTTTAACCTCGTCAGATGGTTCTTGGAAAAATACTACAAGGTTTTCTTTGGCTCTCGTACAGCAAACATAGAATAATTTTTGAGTTCTCAACAATACTCGTTCGAATGATTCTCTTTCTTTTGGTTTTAGGGTTTGACCAAATTCTGGATTAAATAAGTAGTTGAAATTATATTTAGTCCATCCACCACTATCCAAAAGGACTAGTACATTGTGAAATTCATTTCCCTTAATTTTATGTTGTGTGGAAAGTGGAACATATCCTTCTAAATATGAATATAACTTTTCAAACTCAGAATATGGGATTTGTTTAACTCTCCAATATAAATAATCTTCTTCATTAATAAAATTATTTATTTTATCATCTTTAATACACAAGCCACTATTATTGGCAAATTCTATTACTTCTTCAATGGTATTGCCTTTCATTTCTACCAATTTATCTACTTTAGCTTTAATTTCAGTTTTATCAGAATTTCTTGTAATCTTATAAGATGTCTTTCGCAAGAAATCATTATACATCTTAGTTTGATAGAGGATTTTAACCTCCTGTATTTTAAATAAATGCCTTATTAATCTATCTCTTTTTGATTGTGTTGATTTTTCTTCATCAATTTCCTTTTTATCTGATATAAGATTGTCTTTATCAAAATACATCCTTTTGACTTTTAAATATGGCCACTCTTTAATATATTCATATAGTTTTTCTGATTCCATATTTTGTAATAATACCTCTTTATAAGTCTTCCCTCTATTTTCCACCACCTTTGCTCTGTTGCTATAAATCCATGATGGAACACTATCTATTACATTATCAAAAGTATCATTTTCATTTATCTTAATATCATTCTTTTTAATAAATTTATTAAATTCACTTTTAAATTTTATTATCGGGTCCGAATCATAAATATTCATTAAAGATGCAAAACCAGCTTCATCAGCAATTAAATTATGTGTAAGGCGTAATTCCTTTGTCTCCTTTGAATCTTTAAAATTCCATTTATTAAATATATCCAATGATTTAATATGCCCCATATCAAAAGCTTTTGAATAAATAAACTTTATATCTCCACTTTTTACAGTTCCATTTTCCATATTAGGCGCATTGTTATCAGATGATGGTACTTGTTCCAAGCCATCAACCCTAATGTTGTTCGATAAATTCATTACTGATTCTGGATTTCTTCTATTTTGTTGTTTTCTAACTTCTTTAACTGAACCATTTTTTATATAATGATTAAGATCACCGACTCCATCATCATATATTGCTTGCATCGAATCTCCAAAAAAGCCAATTATATTTTTCTTTTTACTTTTAGATAATTCATCTAGTAATATCTTTACTACATAAGGTGATGTATCTTGATATTCATCAACTAATATATAATCATATCTATCTTTCAATATATCTGATAATTTTACATATTCTTGAAACATATAATATGCAACTAAAATAACCTCATCATGAGATATTTCACCTTTTCCTATTCTCAAGTGCTCCTTATATGTTATTCCATCTTCAAAATTATTAACATAAGGAATTTCACCTGTTGGACTATTAATTTTTGCATCAGAATCATTTATCAATTTTAGAATTATAGTTTTGAGCTCATTTTGAAATGATGAGATGTTTTCCCATAAAAAATCATGTATGGTTGATACAAATAAATTATTACCACTGACTCTATGTTCTATCTCATGAACGGCTGCGTTAGTATAAGTTATACAAGCTATTGATGAATTTGGCTCATGTTTTGCAATTTCATTAATTACCGAAACAAGGGAGTATGTTTTTCCACTCCCAGCACCTCCACTAAGGAGAAAATTCTCACCAGCATCAATATATTTAAATATTTCTATTACCTCATCTTCTAGTTTTGTTTCAACCATAATAACCCATCCTTTATGTACTTTGGGATCTCCCAATTTACGAAATTCTTATCATCTTGTTCAGTACTGTTTAGTAAAATATCCATTGCAAACGATGGCTTTTTAATCACACATTCTGTTGCAAGCTGATAGCTATCATAAACATAATTGTTGGTTTCAGAAACTTTTTCATCCAGTTTATTCTTATTTTTAAGACTATTAAACTCTTTTTTATTATCAATAACCATTTTTCTATTTATATGGAAAAATGCATCTTCAAAACTTCTTGCATTATATTCTATCCCATCTAAATTTTTTTCTTTTACCTGATATGTAATCATCAAATTTCCATTACTATCAGTAATCCATCCATCATCTGTAGGTTTTAATTGTCTTTCTATATTCTCTAAACTAGTTAGCCAAGATATTTCTGTTTCCTCTATTTTTATTAATTCCTTAGAAAAGAAATGCTTTATTGCACCATTAGTAGTATGTGTTGCATTATCAACATCAATGGCATCATATGTTTCTATTTTATTACCCTTAGTATTTGTCTTTTCGATCTTTATACAAGAATCTATGTCAGTTATTATAAGTGCTTTAGTACCGATAAACTTTATAAATTGATCAAAAACTTGTGAATAAGCACCTACTTCAATTATAGATATATTCTGAGAGAGCAATGGTACACCATCTGTAAACTCTTGATCTATTTTTTTCATCATTGCAGGAATCAATATTCGCTCAGTATCCCCTTCAATTAAAATCACCTTATCAGCAAAAAAGACTTCTGAGCGATTAAGAGTAAGGTACTGTTTTAAAAACTTATAATGATTACTGTTTACACCAGTTTCTGTGTCGATTATTGCATTTTCTTTTTGATATGCTATTTCTAGGTCTTTTAAATTCTTAGAAATAACTTCTGGTGACGAATCAGCATTAATTATAGCTTTTTTACTCTCATATATTGTTTTTAATTTCTCTTTTTCTAAATCTATTATCTCAGATTTAGCTTTAGGGTTTAGCTTTTTAAATTCATTATCATATTCATCTTCTATTTCTTTTAATAGTTCTTTTTTATTTCTTAATGAATTAATTTTTGCAAAATATTTTATATCATCAAATTCACTTTCAGCTACAATATGTGAAGAATGCGTGGATATTATGGTTTGTAAATTAATTTTATTCTTTTTTTCACTTCCATTGCTACCTGTTCTAAGTATTTCCTTTATATTATTTATAAATATATATTGCATTTGAGGATGAGTATGAGCCTCTGGTTCCTCAATAAATAATAAGTTTATATCTGCTGGTTTTTGCTCAGCATTGTTATCCCTTCTAAAATCACTTAATAGTGTTTCAATCTCAAATATCATACTAATCAAATTCAGATATCCTAGACCGTTGTAATTTTCAGGTAAGGTAGTATTGTTATCTTCATAAACTACAGTTGTATTCCCTTTTAAAAGTTGCTGGTAGCTTATACTTGATATAACTCTTATAATTGTATCATTCTCTTTTTGTCCGCCAAACCTCTTCACTTTATTAATTACATTCTCAAATATATTGTCATATATTTTTGTTAAAGAGTTATCAGTTTTATCAATAGCATTTTCAAATTCTGTAATAGTCGTACTCTCTTTATCTCTTCCTTCTGTTCTTTCATAATATCTAGAAGATAATCCTGATAGACTGCGATCACTATCACTATTCGTAGCCATCCTCCGTGCATCAATACAGTGAAAAGTTATCACTTTTTTTAGGTCAACTTTCTTTTTTATTATATCTATGTAAACAGATCTATCCACTGACTTTTCTTTATAATTATATAATATAGACCTTTTATTAATATTAAAATAATTTTTATGTTTTTTATTCATAAATGAATTGAAGAGTTTTTCAATATCTTGTTCATCATTTGAATATTCTTTCTTGTATTTATCAAAATCTCCTCTAACTGAATTAATTTCTTTTAATCCTATTTCATATTCAAATTCCAGGACAATTGTTTTATTATCCGGATCTAAGTCTAACATTAGCTGACTAATATTAGTCAAATCATCTTTATCATCATATTCGATATATATCAACAAAGATATTCCCTTAGTTTCAATGTTATCCCAAATAATTTTATCTTCCGAAATAGTATTAAACAATATTTTCTTTAAATCAATATTTATATCATCATATGAAAAGCTATTTGTTTCACTTTTATTTCCAATGAATTTATTTAGCAATGATAATAATGAGGTTTTGCCACAGTTATTCTTACCTATAATTAATGACAAATCTCTCTCTAAATCAATTGTCATATCTTTTAATAATCGATAATTTTTTACTTGTATCTTTGAGATGTTCATACTTATTCCCTTACCTCCATACGAATTTTAATTTATTTATCTTACTTAAATCATTACACAAAATATTTCTCCGATAGTTAAACACCTATATTATACAATATTCTGACAAATAATGATATCAAGAAAAATAAACTATTAAAATGTCACATGCTGTTTATGATCATCTCTCTTATACCCCTGAGCAACTTTCTTTTCCCTCAACTTCCTCATAAGCTTACTATCAATTTTAAGTCCTACCCCTGATGATTTTAAGGGAATATTATCTTCAAATATTTTACTCATATGATGAAGCATCCTCGATGCTACAAGACAAACAGATGGATTATTGATCTTATCTATATTTTCAAGAAAATACTTTGCATATTCATTTCCTTGTTCAGCGGATAAGGTAAAATACTCTTTAGCCATCTCTTTATCTTCTGATACATACCTTCCCAACAAGTATAGTTTTCCTAGCATATATTGTGCAAACTGATTCCCATTGTCAGATGCTATCTCTAGAAAATTAATAGCCCTTTTTATATCATCTTCATCGGGATTCTCTTCTTTAAGAATTACCTTTGCCTTGCCATAATAAAAAAGTGTACTTTTTGAATTTAAATTTATTTTATCTAACTCTTGATTAATTACAACTGTATCATGCATAAGTAAATCATCTGTATATATTTCTTCTGCAATCATTTCATCAGCATCATCATGTTCTTCAAAAGTAATATTCCCCTTGTTTAAGATATCTGCTTCCTTAATTATCATGTTCTTGATCGACTTAAATTCCTTTTGTTGTGACAAAGGTAGAGGCTCAGGCAAACTATCCATATAACTGTGAAGTGCCTCATTACGCATTTCATACCATAAATTATATGCCTTGCGTATTCTTTCATCCTTAGACAGCTCATCTACAATCTCATCTACCATTCCTTTTATCTGTGGCTGTAAATACCCATATTGCCTTTTCCCTTTAGTAAATTGTAAGCGTTCTGCAAGTTCTATTAATTTCTCTTCAATTTTATTATTCTGTACCATACCATTTTTCATTTCAGAAATTAATTGCATTAACACTTCTCTCGACTCATGTTTCAGCTCATCTCGTCTTTTACTTTGCTCTATATAAATTCCCTCTAATTCCTGACCAAAAATATTTTTTACTAATCCTGATTTCATTTTCTCAATACCTTTTTTAGTTAGATATCCTTCTTTAGGATCTGTTGAATAACAAATCAAATGAACATGTGGATGATGCCCCTCATTATGAAATGCTGCATACCACCTAAAGTTCTCAGGCTTTATCTTTAAAGACTCAGCAATATCTATGGCATAATAAGAAAGCATATTGTGCCAGCTTTCAGCATTATCATATCCTAGCCTAGTAGCATCTTCTCGTCTTAGAGAAATAATTGGTGTCCATATGTTGCCTTTATGATTTGCAACTTCATTAGCAATTCTACTAAGTACGAGACTATCATTTCCTCCTGTAAACAAACCATGCTTACCCATTTTCTCTACCCTTGGTCTGTTTGCAATATAATCAACATAATTCTTCCGTTTACCAATTTTATCAACATTTTGTTCTATTGCTATCCCAATAAATTCAGAAGCATTTTCTATTGTAGGATTACCAATATAGTCCTCATACTCAAACAGATTTTTAGTACTTGGAAACTCTTTTATTATCTGAACAATTAATTCCTCTTGCTTAATTGTAGATGAAAGATTTTTATCTTCAACTCGTATTCTTTCCACTCCATCTCTGGTCGCAATATAATTTACTAAATTCTCAAGATGAGCTGATGTATTTTCACTCCCACCTTTTAAATAGGGGCATTTTAAAATAAGTCTTGGCATAGATTATCACTCTCCAATTCCTTGTTGAAACTTTATCGCCTCCTCCATAGATACTTTACCTCTTGTCTTTTTCACTTGCTGTACGCATCTTCCTCTAAGACTATGAAGTTCTTCCTCATTAATTTCTAAACCAGCTGCAAGTATATTCATCATCATACTCATTTCAACGGATAGACGAAATAGATTACTTGAATTTCTATTTTCTGTTTCTTTTAATGTTCCTTGCATAGCTGATATCAAAATCTTAGACAAATATCCCGTGGTATCCTCACTTACAAGGTATCCCATATAAAAAACTAAAGCTTTATCTATAAACTCACTGCGACTTTTACAATTGTCTCTTTCTAGCAAGCCATCCATCTTCTCTATTGTTTCAGGATAAAGCCATACTGCTGTCCGTTTCTTTACATTATTCTTTATTTCTGCCAATTTCATCTCACCTCAAACATCTTATGTTTTGACTTGACCACCCAAGCGATACACCTACAAATGCTTATTTTATGGGTTTTATTCTAATTATTGACCACCTAGATAGACACAAATCGTATTTTTCGACCACCTGTTTTTATTCCTTTAACCCACGGCACTGCCGGGGGATGTGGATGGAAGGTGGAATCTTTTGACCACCTTCCTTTATCCTGCACTAAAATCAATAGGGGGGTTCACTTACCTTTTAGGCTCATATTCTCCTAAAATCCAAGTATCTTAAGGCTTCATCTGCTCTATTCATAA
Organism: Firmicutes bacterium UBA5010; assembly: GCA_002396645.1. GTDB lineage: Bacteria > Bacillota > Clostridia > Tissierellales > Sedimentibacteraceae > UBA1535. The sequence goes on along the minus strand of DGYI01000037.1, from coordinate 59,411 downwards.
ACCTCGGCAAATTCGCCGGTAAATCGTTTTATCTTTCTTTAAGGATAACTTGTGCCACTCTCGTCCATACAATCGCACACAGGGGCAAATAAAGCCCCAAAAATGGTTTTATTCCTGTGGTGTAGATGTAGAAGTAGCTGCACCAGTATTTTTAGCTGGTTTTCTTGGTGTTTTAGCTCTACTTTCTTCCTCATTCTTTTCATCAATATATTCCCTGACATTAGCTGGTACATACTTCTCATAAAGCTTTTGTAGCTGTTCTGCTAGTTCAACCTGTACATCAATTTCTTTCTTCTCCATATATTTCTTGATTGCTCTTAGCTTTTCAGCCTCAAGACTTACGCTAATAGTATCTTTTTTCATTCAAACATGCCTCCTTCATTTTATTAACTTTTTTATGGTTTCCATTGCAAAAACAGAAAAGGAATAGTCACTACATACTCATGACCATTCCCTGATTTTCATCCTCTGTCTGCTCTTGAGACTCTTCAATTTCTTCTGCATTTGTAGTTTCTGTAGGAACTTCTGCCTGTTCACTTCGCACCCTTTCAGTCCTTCTTCTGCCACGATTAGAGTTAGCTCTTGGAGTTGTTTCTTCGAGTCTGTCACTAATAGGTGCAGTTGTTTCTGTCTGGTTCTCCTGTTCATTATCATTTCTCTCTAGATATCTTCTGGTTGCCGATGGAACATATTTCTCGTATATATTTTTAATATGTTTCTGCAATTCACCCTCTACAGTCAGATCCTTTTCATCCATATAAAACCGTAATGCTTCTAACTTTTCTTTTTGAAAAGTTACCTGTAAAGTTGCTTTTTCAGTTGATATACTCATACCTTTCCCTCCTTAAAAATCAAATCCAATAAACTCCATCCTTGGTTGTGCCTCTGGTTCTTCTCCTGTGAATTCTTGAACCTTTCCAAATTCTTGTGTGTATTTTTCTATTTGCTCATCGCTTAAGGATACAAATTCTCCATCTTCACTATCTCCTACAATAAAAAAAGGACCAGCAATGATGTCATTACCAACCCTTCGGTTTAATTCCATCCCATTTAATTTTCCTTCTTCATTACATACTAAAATACAATTATCATCTAAATAAATACATTCAAATAATCCTTCAACCTCTCCTTGAATACCCTCCAAATCATTCGCTATTTCTTTTTCATAAGGTAAGTTTTGTGGCTCAATCTTTAAGATACGAATTGTCTTTTCTATATTATCCATTCTCTCATCCTCCTACATATTCATGTTTTGACTTGGCTTTATTTTTTCGTCTAAATTACTACAATAGTCAAGATATATTGTCATATCAAAGCAGTCATCGAGTACTTCAATTTCTGCGATTTCATCTCTGCTTGTTAGTTCATCTAAGAGTAAATTTCCAATACCATTGTTTTCTTTTACAACTATTCCATAGGATTCTTCTATCTCATTAAAATAAATAGCCCAACTACCATTTGAAGTATTTTCAGCAGATTCCTTAATTATTTGCTCTGCAACAATAGAAATTTGCTTATCTATATATGGCTTAATGTTTGGCATAAATGCAACATATCTTGGATAATCATATCCTTGACTATCAATTAAAATCCCATTTCCACTATCTTTATTTAGTGCAAGCAGTCCATGAATTTGTCCTGTTGAATCTATATACATTTCTTCTTTTCTATTTGCAATAAAGGTTCTGTCATCTAATAGATTGTTGCTAAATTCCTCAAATTCATTTTCATCCATTACTTCAATTCCATTAATCACACATGCTTGTGCATCAAATGCTGAAATCTTTCGTTCAAATATTGCTTTTGTAGTTAGCATAAGCTCCTCCTCTTATTTTAAAATATGTGGTCTACCATATAGAACCTGTTTGTTTGAATCAAATAAATCTCTGTACACCACCTGTCCTTTCGAATATGCGGCATCTATTACTTTTCCATTTCCAGCATAGACTCCTACATGTGTAATGTTCATAAATCTGCCGCTTGGCTTGTGACTCCAAAATACTAAATCTCCAGGAACTAAATCTTCTTTTGAAACAGTAAGATTATTATTCACGCAAAATCTTCCTTGCTCCGCAGCAGTTCCAGGTATAATTATTCCAATCTGTCTGTAGCTCCACATGGTCAAATAACTACAATCTGTATAATCCCCTTGTCCTCTTCTTTCTTGTGAATAGGGGTCTCCAAGCCTTGTCATAGCAAGCTTTACTATCTCTAATCCATTCTCTCCCTCTGGCAAATCATGATACAATTTCTCTAATTCATCTGGACTAATGCTATGTGTCCAATCTCCCCATTCCCCAAAACCATCTCCTTCATTTGGTGCTGGAACTCCATACTGGATTCGGTAATAAATTTCATTGGCATTGGCCATATCTTCATAAGTAGTTGCCTTTCCCATATTTGTTTCAATATTTGTATAGATTTCTGGGAGAGTATCAATTGGTATCGCTACTAGATATGTTTCTTCCACTTCATTTCCGTCTGCATCAATTATGATTCTTGTTCTTTCCTCATAAATGACAAAGCAGTCAATATATTTATCTTGGTCTACACCAGATGGCTGGTCAGAGGCGAAATACAGAGAATAAAAAATAGCCTTAACCCTTATTGAGTCCAGACTATCTCCCTCTTCCATTTGACCATTAACTTCCTCTACTCTTTCATCAAGCATTGTAAAGCTATTACGCATATCTTCTATCTGACCTCGATATTCTTCAGGAATATTTCCTGATATAGCACCTCCATAAAAGGACAATCGGGTTGCAGTATTATTATGATTTGCTGTTCCTGAAAGCAATCCACAGATAATAACAATGATTAGAATAAATGGAGATAGGATTGCAGCAATAGTCCACCCTATACCTTTTCTCAGCCTTTCATCTGATAATGCTGATATAGCTGCCTTTGCAATAAGTCCTATGGTTGTAGGGTCTGCCATTTATTATCACCACCATTTCATCCCGAATAAGCTTTCTTGCTCGCCTATATCTTTCATCTCATCTTCCATTTTACCTATAGTTTTATCTACTGCATTTTGTAAAATATCTGCATCAAACCCTGCATCCATATAGCCATCTTCAATGGATCTTTTGTAACGTTCTGATGGTGTTCCAAGTTCATGGCCAGGTGTCATCACATAAACCATTGCTGAAACAGTACTATCATTTAACGCAATCTCCATATTTTCTTTTCCATAAAAATTTGGATATCCTTCATACCTATCAAGTGATATCTCATCTTCTGGTTGAATTCCCCATAGCAAAACGGGAACATTACTGCCCTCACAAGGTTCAATGGTTGCCACTGCACTATATCTTGAACCACGAAATACAAGCTCATAATCTTTTATTTCTGATGTTCCAATGACTCTTGCAGTAGGGCATCGTTGTTCCATTTGTGATAGATTTAAATTACTCCCATATGCGATATATAATATTTCTAGTCCTAACTCATTTGATTTTTTATTTTTCATCCTGACCTCCTACTGATTCATTGACATAGAAAAAGCAGGAGATTCATCCTCCTGCTCATCTATCACCATATCATTATTTCGTATTTCTATTGTTTCTTCTTGTGAATCTGAAAGCTCAACTTCTCTCTTTTTTCTTAACCTTTCTTTCTGTGCTTCTGCTTGTTCAGGTGACTTCCATGCAATATTTCCTTCTAAATGGTCAAGGAGATGTTTCCTTGCTGTTTTAAATTCATCTCCTATTAAACCAAGTCTTAATAGCCATACTCTGAAGGTATATTTTTCATTTTCTGATACAGTTTTTATTGGACTTGCTGACCTTTGGTTGTATGCTTGAGCTGTAATAGCCATACAAAATTGTAGATATGCTTTCATCTTCCCCGCATGAAGGGAACCATTAAAGGCACGAAACTCGATCGTTCCCTTTTGAAAGACAGAATGAAGATTTAGGCAATGGTATCTACTGTCATGATAATGCTGATGACTGCCATCTCCACCCTTATACCATAATTTTTGAATTCCACTTTTTGTTTTTGGCTTCTGTTTATTTAACTTCTCTAAAAAATCCGTATCTATCTTTTTGCAATACCGTCTTTCCCTATCTGAATCCACCTGTAATGCCTTGTATATCATATTTTCTTTTGCAGCTACAATATTAACAAGNNCGCATTAATGTGAATATGGATTCCACAGGACTTATTACTAAATGCTCCAGCCTCTCTAAGTTTACGCACCATCTCCTGTATCTTTTCGATATCTTCATACTTACAAATGGGACTAACAAGTTCAACACTGTATTCTCTGTCGGCTATTTGCTTTCTATTTCCCACTTTTTTCTGACAGCTAATACTGCCGTCACTTACAAACTTCCACTTTCGGTTTTCATTATCCCTTACACTATAAGTGTCATAACCACCACCTTCATGTTCAGCTATCTCATTGAGATATTCGGCAACTACTTCAGCAGCTCTTCTTCTTGTTATGCCTNNCATTTTGAAATCCTGCATACCTAGAAGCAGTGACAATATATTCTGTAAGTCTTTCATTCCTCCAAGAGTCAATTAGCTGTCCTTGGCATATATCATAGAGTTCATTTATCTTTAGTATAGTGCTTTCAATAACTCTAGATACTTGGGTGGACTCTCCACCAGATAGCTTTAACTTATCAATATATTCATTAAGAATATGGTCAAATTCTTCAATATGCCCTTCATCATAATGGTTATATGCAAGAAAGGGATTTTCATATTGTTCACCATTAATGCAATACTTTATCTGCTCCAATAATCTTGGCCTATTCTTTATTTCTGCCTTTAAGTACTGTTCCATAAAACAAAGCAAGTCATTATCCCTGTTTGGAGTATATCTGATGCATACCCCCAAATCATCTATAATACCTTGCTTTTGTTCCCGGTAGGATTCGATTTTTTCTTGTTTCTTTACCCATTCAGCATTTTCAATAGTCACTACCTTCCACCTGCCTTTCCGAATAATTTTTCTTTATATGCTGGAGCATGGACAGCCAAATTATAACGCTCGTTGCCGCATTTATATAAGCACACCCCTCGCTGTGGAAATTTAATTAGATTATACTCTGATTCTTCAAGTTGCAAGGTATCCATATAAAACTGCTTATCAATATTTCCTGCGTTAAATAAAAAAGCGTGTGCTGGAATAGAAAACAACGGTTTAGTTAGCTCTTTAATGCCTTCAATATTGAAGTCCTCAAGATTTTGACTACTAAGTATTACCGCTGATTCTTTCTTTCGCACTCGCTTCATAAAATTACGGATATATTCTATTGCTGCAAGATTAGTAAGGAATAAATACAGTTCATCAATTCCAGCTGCAGTATTGCCTTCTGTAAGTAGCTTATCAGACATAAAGGATAATACATTAAATAGCAATGCGTTCTTTACATTTTTACTAGCCTGTAATAACCCTTTTACACCAAATACAATAAACCGATTGGAGGTTATATTGGTATGTCCGTTGAAAAATTTACTTTCTGCACCTTGGCACATGGAATGAAGTCCAAGCAGGATTTCCTGTAATAATTCTGCCGTGTAAAGCTGATATTTTCCCTTATCATAGCCTTTATATTCTTCCTCTATTAATGTATATAGGTCTGAAAGAATAGGATAATCAACAGATTCTAATTGGCTGAAATTGGTGCTGTCACTGATGTTCCATTTGGTATAAAGTTTACCAAGCATAATCTCTATAACATCAATATGCCTATCATCAAAATCTTTGTAGCAACGGAAGAAGTCTTTTAAAAAACTAATATGCTGACTTAACTTTGTCGCTTGTCTAAATGCAAGAGGAGCATCTTTATCCTGTGGACTTCCTCCCTCATCCCAAGTCTTTGGTTCTAATGGGTTTATCATATACTCTCCACTCATTAAATCCACAAAACATCCACCTATATTTTCTGCAAGTTCTACGTACTCATGCTCTGGATCTAAGCATATAACATTCTTTCCTGACTCTAAGATATTGCATAATATCAGCTTTAATAAATAACTTTTCCCTTGTCCTGAATTACCGAGAATAAGGATGCAAGGATTTGTTTTATCATCATCACGTTTATCAAAATCTACGAGAATATTAGAGCCAAACTTATCTCTGCCCAAATAAAATCCATTGCTATCAGTCTTACCTGAATAATTAAAGGGATATAAATTTGCAACTGAGGATGCTGGGAGTACTCTTTCATATTGACTACCAAATACATTTCTTCCTGTTGGACCAACACATAAGAATCCTTGTTGTTGCCTAAGCATAAGTCTATCTACATTTAACTTAGAACGAACAAGCTCTGTTAATACATCGGTCTGTAGCAATTTCAAGCTGTCATAATCACTTGCAGTAAGCTCAATATATACAGCACAATGAAGGAGTGGTTCTCTGTTTCTATGCATGGTTGATACAAGGGTAACAACATCTTGTAAGTTGCTTTCTGCTGTTACGGTCTGCTGCAAATCATTTGTATTCGCTGTATTCATCCTGTTTTTATTGGCTGCATTATGGATAATTTTCTTTTCTTCGTTTGGAGTTACTTGTCTTGTATAGATTCTGAGGGTAACCCCATCCTTTTCTCCTAAATGACGAAGGATTGCTTGTTCACTGGTACTTGTAGGATATTCACGGAGTGCCCATACACATCTATAGGTATTACCACAGATAAAATGATCTGTGTTGAATTTGATGATGGATGGAGCAATCATGTCTACAAAGGTTTTAATTTTTTCATTTTCTATGATTGGTGATTTCTTTTTTACCATAGTCTCTTCTTACCTCGCTTTCTTTTTCTGCATTAAAAAAGCCCTACATTTTAAGTGCAAGGCTTAGTGAAATATTTATATTTTGTTTTCAAATTGGAATTTTTATTTCAATTACTTGTAATTTTGCAAATACTCTTTATCCTTTTTCACATATTTTCTATCAAACAATTGAGTATAAGCTGTTATATGCAGTTCATCACCTTCAATTTCTATTTCTCTATTACCATGCTCTTTATAGAAACCAAATACATCTAATTCATCTACAGCTGAAATAAGTTTGTGATTTATTTGCCTAAAATTAAGATATCCGAGAAACTCCTCGTATGAATCGCATTCCTGTGTAATAATATCCAAATCATAAATATTTACAACATATGGTACTATGTTAATGACCTTATCAATCTCAATATACTTTGCAATTTCTGAAGGAATAATGCCAAAGTTCTCGGCAGTTACACAAATAATATATTTCACTGCAGTATCATCAATATGAACCTCCTGCTCTGTTCCGTTAACACATTCTATAAATGCTTTTCCATCCTGTGTTCGCTTTATTGAACGAACTCCTTGGGCATACGCCGCACCAATTGCTTTATACACATCCTTTTTGATATCATCATTTATTCCTTTTAACGCATTAAGTGTTAAAATTTTACTTTTACACTCACAAAAAAGTGTTCCTTCTAGCATACATACCGTTACATCCGCTTCGCCATCTTCATCTGTATATTTTAGCGATCTACGTATATTTTCTTTGTTAACTATTCGTTCAAAGTACAACTGAGTTAAATTCTCTACAACATCACCCCTGTTTTGGGCATATATTCCTACCACTTTTTTATCAAAAAATTTCTCAGCTATAAAAGTATAGTGAAAGAGCTTTGGTAAATTCATTAATGATGAAAATAACAATGGCATGTATATATATTCTCCAAAATCAACAAATGGCTTTGATATCAAAATTTTAAATTGCTCTAAATCTACTTTTTTGTAATCTCCTGCAAAAGCCTTAACACTTAAATAATCGCAGATATAATCTACTTCTTTTGAACCAATAGCACTTCGCAAATTTTTTTTATTTATTCTGAAAATATATCCTTCTTTTATACTCGGCAATTGTGGTTTTGTTCTTCCACAAAATGCTTTTATCATATTTTGAACTTTATATTTTTCTGAATAAGCTTTTGCGACTCTAACTCCATATGTATGGAAAATATATAAGATCATCTTTTTGCATGAAGTAAAAGAAAAACCCAATTTAGTTTTTATTTCCTGATCTAATGGAGAATACAATTTTTCCGCAAAACTAATAAGTTGATAAATATATCCATCTCCACGAAATGCCATATTTTTTACTTTCATATGTTGTGCTTGTAAAAATGCCTCTTTCTCTTCATCTGTTGCATTTACCATCTTTAGTGTTTCAGTAAATAATTCTTCAATATTCGGAGCAAAAGCCTCTTTACAATGTTTTTCTAACTTGAGATAATCCTCCCATTCAAATGGTTCATTTCCACTCTCTTTACATGCGAATAACGCATTAGTTGCAAAATACTCAGATGCAGATATTAGTGAATCTACACCATGGCCATATAGCAGCATCTGCATTTCGATTATTCCAGATAGAACATCCTCCAATGAGTATTTTGATAGAAATTCTACTACTTCATCTGTTTTGCTCATTTCATCCCTTAACCTACTTTCACGCAATTTTTGATTCGTCTGTTACTTTTAATTGCATATTAACCTTATATATAAAATGAGAAATTCATAATCCCATGTAAATTGGAATTTGCCGACTATTTTACCATCCAATCAATTGATTCAAAACTCACATTTCTACAGGAAATCTGTACGAAAACAGATTATCCGTTTCCTATCTCATAAGTATCGAAACAAAAACGATATCTATCTTATTGCTTCTATTCACAGTTCCATTAGTCGTCAGAACACGTCCACCATCTGATATAGAATTAGCAATTAGATTATCGTACATAATTTCCGAATATTCAAATTCATTCTTTAACATATAATAATATGGGTCATTTTTTTCATTAATAATCTCTGCATTGCGATCAACAATATGGGCAGAAACATTCATAGATTTTGCCAATCTACATACTTCCCAAATAATTAGTTCAGAATAGGAAGATTCTGGGTTTTCCCGAATCTGTTGTATGTTCAATCCATACCTAAGCATATGCGGCACATAATACTGTACCATTTCTTTGCCCCAATATGAACCAACATTCCAGCAAATAACCACATCAAATTTATATAATGCAATTAAGTTTTTTCTGAAATCTTCATCGGTAATATCTCCCTCAATAAAAATAACTTGACTGTCAGTTATTCCTTTGCTACCAAGCAGTTCTTTTGCTTTTGAAAGACAAGCAGTATTTTTATCAACTGCTAACACTTTAAATCCTTTCTCAGCTAGAGCCAATGTACTATAGCCAGTTCCACATCCTAATTCTACTACAGTACTATAGTCAGTTAATTTCTGTGCCATCCATGAATAATCACCTTTATCATAAAAGTATTGTGCACTCACATCCCATTGGTCAGCATACTTTTTTATTTCTTTCATAAAACCCTCCACAAATTCCTACTTTTATGTTTAAATATCTGTTCTGTTTTTGGAATCTTTCACTTCCTTTTATGCTCATACTATCGTATTCTCATTAAGAATCTTAATAATATTGGCAGAACAGCATTTCTTTGTTGGACTTAATTCTTTACATTTACCCAAAGTGCAAGCACCTGTCATATTTCTAATATCTTGTATGGATTTTGCTCCATTTGCTATAGCTTCTAATATTTTTCCCCTACTAACATTGGAGCAATAACATATTATTTCATTTCCCATACCTAACACCTCACTTAGTAGAAACACTTTTTTTAACTATTTAACGAATTTTTAATTATACATATTATATCACTTACACTCTATCAAATAAACTTACAATATATTAATTTTTACACATCTCCGAGTACCACCCACCTCTCTCCATCATAATCTTCATACCTTTCCGTTGTTACATTCTGCTCATAATAGACACCAAGAAATCTTTTAATATCAACATTATCAGCTCTTCTAGTAGTAAATCCTTGGTCTTTTAAACTTTTTTCAATCCTTGAAAGATAAGGCATTACATCCGATTCCTTCTCATGCTTAAGCCTAATAATAATTAGAAACTCACGAGCTGTAGCCATCTGAACCTGCATCCTATCAAGATTGGTACTGTCTTGCTTTAGGAGTTTTCGGATAACATGGTTTTGTTCTGTATCCATTCTTCTTTTTAAATACTGCTTATTATCATCAAAGTTTTCTTTTGAATTAAGACATAGCATTTCAATTTCAGCAATTCCCTTTAATACTGTCATAAGTGCATAGATCCTTGCACTTACACTTGATTCAGATAGTACAGATATATTGGTTGGATGAATAATAAAATACACTAGCTCTCCATATGGGGTCTTAAGACTGTAATCTGTAATTTCATCAATACCAATCAGCTCTCTAGTAGATTGCTTTTGCCTTTCCTTTTGTTTCTGTTTTCTTCTCAATATTATAACCTCCATTCAAATATCTGTTGCTTTAAAAGAAAAAAGGCACAGGCATATCGAATAAAATTTAGTATACTTGTGTCTTCAAATTGTATCGTTAAAAAGGTATATACTGCTGTTATTACAATAGGTGGCATAGATCCAAGCTGTGCTATGGCAAATACAGAAATAAGAAGTCCAACTCCTATGATTCCAATATCTTTTAATTCCCACAGCCATAATGTTGCTTTGGCCTTTAAATTGTCAGGGTAAATATACACTGTTTATTCCTCCGCTTCTTCCTTAAATTTTCTTAAATAATAAGCAATCCCTTGCATAATAAAATCTACACATGGGATTGCTACACTATTACCAAGCGCCTTATATCTTGCACTATCTGATGATTTTTGAATTTTAGTCCATCCATCAGGAAATCCTTGAAGTCTTTCACATTCCAATGGTGTTAGTCTGCGTACAAGATTCTTAGTAGTTACAAGATTTTCACTTCCTCCTCCATTATCTCCACCCTCTGCCCTGAGTGTTGCACAGCCTTCTTTATAATTGGAAAACTCAGATTGTCCAAACATCATTTTTTCACAATCGACAATACATTTATCTTGACTAACGTATTGATTTCCATTGCCTTTTTCATCTCCTACACATAATGCTCCTACTGTATCTTGATAAGTTTTAGGTAGAGAGCAAACAGCATGAATATCGCTGGTAGTAAGAGTATAACTGATATTCTCTTGAAATCCACATCCATTTCCACCATTATGATCTTGTCTATCAATGGTATTTCCTGCAATACAATAACTGTCTGAATCAATTGGTTTTGACACTAATGGTACATTATTTCCCCCTGTTCCATAGGTGGCTGATATGGTTGGTGCTACATTAAGCGGACCGTTATATCTACAGTCCTTTGCATGATTATCAAATAGAACAGGTTGATTATTGCCACTTGTTCCTGCTGCTGAAGTAATAGTAGGACAAAGGTCAAAGCATATTTCTGCACCACCTTGCTGAGTTGCCATGACTATAGGTTGATTTCCTCCCATACTGGCTCGAAGTGTTGACGTAATATTCTCTGTTATATCCATTCGGTCGCCACCCTGATCATTTAAACATATCATAGGTTCTGTGACAAATGTCTGCATCTGCATATTTTGCGTTGCCATCAAGGCTCCTGAAATTCCATTTAAGTCAATACCCTCATTTCGTTGATTGATATGATATGCTTTATATTCGGTAATCATATTATCATTAGAATCTTCTTCTGCTACTTCAGCTTCTCCTTGAATTTCTAAAGCTATTTTTAATTGTTTAGGCAGTTCCTTTCCTCTTGCTCTAGCTCTTCTAAGTATTCCCAAACAAGCTGTCTTGCTCAAATAATATTTTGGGTGCGGTGTGTCCTCCAAAATCTGCGACAAGAAAGATTCTTTTACGTCTTTGGGGGACACCCCAGTATTGAGCATCGAGAACTCTCCAAGCAATGGTGAATTCATATCCCAATATGCACCCAACAGATTTCCATATCCCTCCCGGAGGTCTAGGTATAGATACGCTGCTGTCTGCAATTCTTGTGGTTTCTTCAAGGACCGCATGGAAGTCTTCTCCGTTTGTACTTGAGAATGCTCCGGGGACATTTTCCCAAACGAAGTATCGAGGTCTGATAAGGTGATTTGCCTTTCCTCTTCTTGCATCTGTCCACCTCATTTCCTTTGTTATTCTTATCTGCTCCATAAATAATCCTGAACGTTCACCAGCAAACCCTGCCCTTGCACCTGCAACAGACAAATCTTGGCATGGTGAACCACCTGTAATGATATCAACAGGGGGTAGATCTTCTCCTTTTAATTTTGTAATATCACCAACATGGAGCATATCAGGGAATCGCATTTTAGTCACCTCAATGGGAAAGGATTCAATTTCGCTTGCCCATATAGGAGTAATTCCATTATGAATAGCTGCAAGGGGAAATCCTCCAATCCCATCGAAAAGACTCCCCAAGGTAATCATCTATCCATCCTCATACAAAATAGAGCCTCTTCTTTTATTTCAATATCTAGTTTCATAATTCTTTTTATAGGAATGCCTATCCCTCTAGCATATTCAATTTCTTCAAACATCCCTTGAGAAATATGTTCACCAAATACCCATAGCTCATCGCATTTTGATAAAAACTCTTTTCCTATATTGATTCCCAATCTTCTTTCTTCTGGATTATTATCATCTAAAATCTGGGGGTAGAGAAGATGGGGACAAAAAAAGGCATTGCCTTCGTTTAATACATATCGGCAAGCCTGTTTCGCATATTCTATATTCTTTTTTATATCTCCTTTATAGGGAGATGCAACATATATTAGTTTCATTAAATCCTCTCTTTCTATTTTTATTTTGGTACTGCTTGTACTATAGTTTTAGTTGTATTTACAGCTGCCTGTGCTGTATAAACTGCACTCATTACATTGGCACGAGTTGATGTATCAAGTCCAAATGCACCAGCAATCCTTGGTACTTCTCCTGCTGATAGCATTAATCCTAATCCGAGCAGTGCATGATCTTTTACTACCATAAGTCCTGCAGTTAATATAGTTGCCTGAAGAAATGTGGTAAGACACAATCCGATTATCTGTTTGCACCACTGAATAAAGCCATCAATATAACCACGAGGAACAGAAAACATATACAGACTCCCAACTGCTATTTGTATAAGTAAAATTCCTCCCCTTTTTAGATTTGCAAAAAACACTTTAATCACTGCATAACCCATTAAGATAATAATAAATAGAGCCATAAATGGACTCGTTATCATAGAAATTCCACCGAATATTCCTGAGCTACCCACATTCGCAACATCTCCTACATTATTCAATTCTCCAATAATAGAGGTTGCAAGTTCACCGATTCCGCTTCCATAGCCTGTTATACCTGCTGTTAAACTTCCCTGTAAATTAACAGAGAGCTTATACAATTCGATAGGCACTGTAGTGAAGAGACTAACTGCCATAAATCCCTTAATTGCATTTAAGGCTGCATCTTTCATGTTGCCCCTACCATATTGATACTCAATTCCCGTTTCAAAGCAGGACACTACAAGTCCTGTTCCATAGAGTGACCAAGCAAGGTAAGAGAAGAACAAAACGATTGATTGTACCCAGCTCATCTCAAAAAGTTCTACTCCCATATTTCCCATCTGGGCAAAGAAATCAGCAAGAAAACCTACAAGCTGACCATAAAACCAATTAATGATTTGATCCATTACATCCCCTAAGAGAAAATCCCAGATAAATATTTTTATCACCTCTTTTCGCAACAAAAAACACATCTTCTTTATGTGATGTTCCAGATTAACGCTTAGTTTTCTACATCCCCAATATAGTCCAGTCAATACTTGCATAAGGACGGTGAACGGATTTTAATTTTCAAACAAAGCCCCCCTTTTTCAAGAAATGGGAAATTATCATATTTTAGTTGACAATTACATTACAGCCGCATATAATATTTAGTAACCTCTTTGCACTGCATTACATTCTTTACTTGGAATGCGAGATCAACAGTACAAACTGAGCAGGCGATGAACCTTTTTTATAAGAGGTCATGGGGCCGGGCCACCCAACGAGTGGCAGCAGATTGCATAATGCGCACATCTGTGGGACAGTAGTATGTTCCATAGGTGTGCTATTTTTATACCCAAATGGAACAACGACCACGAAAATGGAGTGCCATAGAGCTATCAAACGACTGCCGAAAGGCTAAAACGGAGGTAACTTTTATGACAAGCAACAAACTGAACATGGCAGGCCTAGCCGCCGCCGAAGCAAAACGATTGCAGGAACAATATGGCAAAAATGAATTGACCTCACAGAAGAAAGAGAGCTTTCTAAGAAAAGTTCTGCACATTATCTGTGAGCCGATGTTTTTGCTGCTGATTGTTGCTGCAATCATCTATTTTATTCTGGGTGAACCCAGAGATGGTGCGATTATGCTCATTTTTGTAGTGGGCATTATCAGCATTGATGTCATCCAAGAATGGAAAACAGATAAAACCTTGAACGCTCTCAAGGATTTGTCTGCCCCACATGTCACAGTCATTCGTGACGGCAAGGAGCAGACAATTGCAAGCTGCGATCTTGTTCCTGGCGACTTAATGATGATTTATGAGGGAGTCAAAATTCCTGCTGATGGTATTGTGCTAAAATGTAATGACCTGTGCGTGGATGAGTCCTCCTTAACAGGCGAAGCAGAAGGTGTGTGGAAAATTCCAACCGAAAGTGCAGAGCCCATTTCTGACTATTGGCGGAAGGATTACTGTTATGCAGGAACTTTGGTCACACAAGGAACAGCAACAGTGCTGGTTGACAAAATCGGCGGAGCTACCGAATACGGTAAAATCGGTGCAAATGTTGCCGCAGCACCCGATGAGGATACTCCGCTTCAAAAGCAGACAGGCAGCCTTGTTAAGCTATGCGCTGGAATAGCGGCCGTTTTGTTTGCCCTTGTGGGTGTGTTCACTTGGTTTAACATACCAGACCATGGCTTTGGAGACCGACTCATTGAGAGTATTCTATCTGGTATTACCCTTGCGATGGCAATGATACCCGAGGAGTTTCCGGTGATTCTTACCGTGTTCCTTTCTATGGGTGCGTGGCGGCTTGCTAAGAAAAACTCACTTGTACGCAAGCTTCCGTCCGTTGAAACGCTGGGTGCTGTATCGGTACTTTGCGTAGACAAAACCGGTACCATCACTATGAACCAGATGACTGTGCAGGACACTTGGGCGGCTGATGGCGACACCCATAACTTGTGTGAAGTGATGGGGCTTGGCTGCGAAACTGACGCCTATGACCCAATGGAAAAAGCAATGCTTAAACATTGTGATGGGCTTGGCATCTCCAAAGAACATCTCTTTGGCGGCGAACTAATTAGCGAATATGCTTTTACCAATGAACTGAAAATGATGGGACATATATGGAGAAGAAACGGCAGCATTGTTATTGCCGCAAAAGGTTCACCAGAGCGTATTTTGACCATCTGTGAGCTGACGGAGAACGACAAAGAAGTAGCGGAGCATAAAATTACCGAAATGTCGAAACAAGGCTTGCGAGTCATTGCGGTTGCCACTGCAAGCCCTCAGAGCGAATCGGAAATTCCAGCACAAATCATCGATTGTCGTTTGACGCTTTGCGGACTCATCGGGCTTGCAGATCCCCCACGTGAAAGCGTAAAAGCAGACATTGCGGTATGCAATAGGGCGGGTATTCGTGTTGTTATGATTACAGGCGACAACGGAATTACCGCATCCTCTATTGCAAAGAAAATTGGTATGCCAAACAGTGACCATATCATCACAGGCGATATGCTAAACGAAATGACTGACGTGCAACTGCGTGAAAGGGTTAAGGATGTCAGCATTTTCTCCCGTGTTATTCCTGAACATAAAATGCGCATTGTGAAAGCGTTTAAGGACAACGGCGAGATTGTTGCTATGACCGGTGACGGTGTTAATGATGCACCTGCTCTAAAATATGCAGACATCGGCATTGCAATGGGCAAGCGTGGCAGTGAGGTATCTCGTGAGGCCGCCGACCTTATTTTAATGGACGACAACTTTACCACCATTGTGGAAACAGTCAAGGATGGCAGGCGAATTTATGATAATATCCGCAAGGCAGTGGGCTATGTGTTCACCATTCACATCCCTATTGCATTTGCCTCCCTGCTTGCACCTATCCTCGGCATTGCGCCGACAGCACTGCTTTTGCTGCCGCTGCACGTTGTGCTTTTGGAGCTGCTGATTGACCCCACCTGCTCCATTGTGCTGGAGCGCCAGCCTGCCGAAACAGATATTATGGAACGAAAACCTCGTGACCCCAAGGAAAAGCTTTTGACTGCGCACATTCTGGCGAAAAGCGTGTTGCAGGGTCTTGTCATCTTTGCCGCATCCTTTGGTGCTTACTATGTGACGCTCTCCGGCAATGCAGACAATGCATCGGTTGCCCGCACCATAGGGCTTTCCATTATTATGATTTCCAACTTATTCTTGGTGCAGGTGAACAGCTCTGATCATGACTTCGCCCTGCAATCTATCATTCGTCTTGCAAAAGACAAGGTAATGTGGGCCGTGAACTTCGGAACACTTGCGATGCTGGGCATTATCCTTTACTCTCCGCTGAATGCATTCTTGAAGCTGGCACCGCTGTCTGTACCCATGCTTTTGAAAGCCGTTGGGATTGCAGCAGTAGCCGTGTTCTGGTATGAGCTTGTGAAGCTTGTAAAAAAGCTGCTCAGAAGGTAAGCCTATGGGCTGGTATCAAGATATTGCTTTTCCAACGCTGATGCGATGGAATATTGGAAAAAATTCCATTTTGAAAAAGCGTACCGCACTGCTGAAACACGCATACGGCAACATTCTTGAAATAGGAATTGGGGAAGGCACCAACCTTCCCCTTTATCCTACTAATATTACACACATTGCTACTGTGGAGGCTTATCCTAGAAAGCTGAAGGATAGTGCCATCGAGGTTGCGTTATTTTCGGAAAGTGCCGCTGCACTTCATTTTGACGACAACACATTTGATACTGTGGTTTCAACCTTTTCCTTGTGCAGTGTGGATGATTTAGAACAATATAGTCCAGAGTATCCTTGTCAAAGGCAGGTGAGCGAATTTTAGTTATCATATCATTTTTCTCCTTTTTCCTCTGTTCATATGGTGAACATGTTTTCTCTTCAAACCTCACCTTAGATCCTTTAATATCCATTTTCATTGACAGAAAATAAAAGATGTAGTATCATACAGTTTAGTTGATACTACATCTTTTTTATGCTGGAGGTGCTATTATGGATGCCACTAAACGGCAAATCACAAAGATTGCCCGTGAAGTCAATAAGTTTACTGCCCGTATGCTGAAGCTGGACGGTATTGGAACTGCGGAATATGATTTCATCCATGTGGTTCGCAAAAATCCCGGCATCACACAGGCTGCCATTCGGGAGATTCTCGCATTGGATAAAGGGGCCGCTGCCCGCCGTGCGGCCAATCTGGAGGCAAAGGGGTATCTTATCAGAAAGGCAAACCCTGCCGATGGCCGCAGCCAGCTGCTCTATGCCACTGAAAAGGCTGACCAATTAAAAAACTCCAAGGCTTCCGTTGAAGCTCTTTATTATGAATATTTGCAGGAAACATTGTCTCCTGAGGAAAATGCTGAGTTCTGTCGGCTGCTGAACATCCTTTACACGCGCTCCAAGGCAGAGAGCAAGGCAGACTTTCCAAACCTCATTCACCGCTTTTTAGAAGGGAGCGGAGGAAAATGAGCAGCACAAATCAAAATATCAAACAGGTTTCTCAGCCTGACCATATTCTGTCCTACTTCAAGATGGAACGTTGGTCGCTCACGCTGGTTACGATTTCAGGCATCCTTTACAATGTTGGAATGATTGCGGGGCCATATTTTGAAGGCCGTTTGGCACAGTGCCTGTTCGACATTATGGGTGGTCGTGAATCCTTTTCCGCCATGCTGTCACTGGCGGTGGTCTATCTGATTGTCATTTTAGCCGTGCAGGTCATGCGCTGCGTGAAGCGCTTCTATGTGCGCCGTTTTGCAAATAATACCAGCCGCAACATGCGTCATATGCTCTACAACAGCCTCGTGAACATGAGCCGGGATGAACTGGAGCGAGAAAGCATTGGAACGGTGATGACCAAAGCGGTATCGGATGTGGATGCCTGCGCGGAGGGCATGCGAAAGTTCACCACAGAGGTGTTTGATACCGGCGTGGTGCTGATTGCGTACCTTGCCATGCTGTTTTATTACGACTGGCGTCTGACGCTGATTTCCTGTGCCTTTACCCCTGTCGCTTATTTCATCGCAGGACGTTTGAAACACCGGGTAACGCAGTACAACGGGACATACAAAAAAAGCGCCGAACGGCTGAACGGTGCCACCATGGACAGAGTCTCCAATGCGGTTACCTATCGCATTTACAGCTGTGATAAAAACAGGGACCTAGCTTATGAGGGGTACCTGAGAGACTATGAAAAGTGCGCAGTGGCAGCAAATTTTTGGGAGAACACCATGCAGCCGCTCTACCACATCATTTCCATGTGCGGTGTGATATTTGTCTTGTATCTGGGCGGTAAAAATGTTACCGGTACTGGCTGGAGCAACTGGAATATCGCCGCTTTCACCACATTCCTGTCCTGCTTTGCCAAAATGGCGCTCAAGTCATCCAAGACTGCGAAGCTGTTTAATTCTGTTCAAAAGGCACAGGTTTCCTGGGCGAGAATCAAACCGCTTATGAAAGAGTATGTGGAGCAGTCTACTCTGTCCGATATGGATTTTTCTGCCGGGGCATCGATTAAAGTGCGGGATTTGTCTCTGCGCTGGGAAAACGGGCAGCAGGTGCTGCACGGGATTTCTTTTTCCGCACAGCCGGGACAAATCATCGGCGTGACGGGAGCAGTTGCCAGCGGAAAATCCATGCTGGGCAAGGCGCTGTTGGGGGAACTGCCCTACGAGGGTAGCATTGAGGTAGATGAGCGAGAACTGCGCACGCTGAGTTTATACGAGCGCAGCCGGCTGCTGTCCTATCTGGGGCATGAACCGGAGCTGATGACAGAGAGCATTGAAGAAAATATTCGTCTGGGTGAAAAAGGCGAAATAGCCCGCTGCCTGAAAACGGTGTGTCTGGCAGATGAAATTTGTAAAATGCCGCAGGGAGCGGCTACCTCCGTCGGCAGCGGTGGAATCCGTCTGTCGGGCGGTCAGCAGGCACGTCTTGCGCTGGCTCGCACCTGCTATCATGCACGGCAGATTTTGATTTTGGATGACCCCTTTTCCGCAGTGGACCAAAAAACCGAACGGGAGATTTTTGCAAATCTGCGTCTGCTGGCTGCAGACCGCATCGTTATTTTAATTTCCCACCGTTTACAGCTGTTTCCACAGTTGGATCATGTACTCTTTCTGGAGCATGGCACGAGCGTACTTTCCACCCATTCTGCGCTGATGCGGGGAAACAGCACCTATGAGACACTCTATCAGGCGCAGGCAATGGGAGGTGCAGGCCATGAAGAATAAGAACGGACTTGGCGTCGTTTTTCGGAAGACCGTCCGTCAAAACAGTGGGATGACCCTTCTCACCGGTATTCTGATCGCCGCCTGTGTGGCAGCCGCGCTGTTTCCTCCCCTTGTTCTGGAGCAGATGGTAAACCGGCTGACCGGACGGCAGGCCGTTTCTCTTGTGCTGCCCCTTGGTTACTTTGGGCTGCTGGCACTTTCTGATTTGCTGGAGTCAGGTCAGAGCGTGATGATTACGGTGTTCGGGCAAAAGATGACCCATAGTCTGCGCAGCGAGCTTTGCGCCAAACTGAAACGACTGCCGGCGGCTTATTTTACACAGCATGCCCCCGCCAAAATCACCTCTCGCTTTGTCAATGATGTGGATGTGGTGGATTCTCTCTTTACAAACGGCATTATCGGGATGGTTGCCGATGCGTTTAAGGTACTGAGCATTCTTATGGTCATCTTTTATAAAAGCACCGGGCTTGGAATCCTGATGCTTTTGGTGACTCCGGCGCTGTTCGCCATGACGCGTCTGTTTCAAAAGCGAATGCTCAAGGCGCAGCTTGCAAACCGTGTCGCCGTCAGCAAGGTAAACAATCATGTGCCTGAAACCATTCATAACATCCGCACGATTCATACCCTGTTTCGGCAAAAGTACATGGAAGAAAAGTATGATTCCTATATTGAGGAAAGCTACCGTGCCCTCGATAAGTCCAATCTGTATGATTCCATTTATTCTCCCATCGTCATTTTTGTCAGCTCCTGCGTGATTGCAGTGATGATGGTGTTCGCCGCTTTGGGCGGTGGAATGCAACAGTTTTTTGGAATTACCGTGGGTACGGCAGTTGCCATCATCGCCTATGTGGGCAAGGTGTTTGAGCCGCTTGAAAGCATCGGCATGGAGATCCAGAACATTCAGTCTGCTGTGGCAGGCGTAAAGCGAATCAACGAATTCCTGTCTGAAAGAGAGCGCACCGTACCGGAGGGCACCTCAAACAGGGCGTTTTCCGACGCAAACGGGGAATCAGCTATTAGCTTTGACAATGTGGAATTTGGATATGACGATAAAACCGTAGTCTTACAGGATATGAGTTTTTCTGTGCAGCAGGGCGAAGCAGTCACATTTATAGGCAGAACCGGTGCCGGAAAAAGCACGCTGTTCAAGTTGATTCTTGGCTTGTATGCTCCGCAAAAAGGGCAAATATTGATCAATGACATTGATGCCGCCCAAATTTCAGATAAACGAAAAAGAAAGCTGTTCGGTTATGTGGAGCAGACCTTTCATTCAGTTGCCGGAACTGTGGCGGAGCAAATTTCTCTGTTTGATGATTCCATCGGTCAGAAACAGATTGAAGAAGCTGCAAAACTGGTAGGCCTGCATGAAAATATTATGGAACTGGACCAGAGGTACAACACGCCGGTGGAAAAGCTCACCTTCTCTCAAGGTCAGTTTCAGCTTCTCTCCATTGCAAGGGCGGTTGCGTCACAGCCTAAAATTTTACTGCTGGACGAAATCACTGCAAATCTGGACAGTGAAACTGAGTTGCGGGTGCTGCAGGGCCTGGAACGGGCGTGTAAGGGGCGGACCGTATTGTCTATCTCCCATCGTCTGAATGAGAGCACGCACAGTTCTCGCTTGATTCAAATTGGTGAATAACAAAATGTGAAGCCCTGAGATTCATCCTGAGAGGATAATAACTATGGATTTGAAAAAAAGAGCACGACAGTTGAAAACCGATATCCCAGCGGTATTTCTGTGTATGAAGGACAAAAACACTCCTGCCATTGCAAAAGTGTTGGCTGGTGTAACCGTCGCCTATGCCTTATCACCGGTTGATCTGATACCGGATTTTATTCCCGTGCTGGGGTATCTTGACGATGTCATTTTGCTTCCCTTTCTGATCGCGCTTACCATTCGTTTTATCCCGCAAGAGCTATTTGAACATTATCGGGAAGAAGCAACGGGCCAATGGGCAAGCGGGAAGCCGAAAAAGTGGTACTATGCTCTCCTGATTGTGGCCATCTGGCTTCTTGTTTTATGGCTGATTATAAGAGCATTTCTGTTTTAACTTTGCAGCTATCACAAGAAACTGGAAATAATAAATTGCAGCGCCTGCATTTTTTCTTAGATGCAGACAAGTTGATAATGTTATATTGCATATAACCTGCAATAGGCTGAAAGTATAGGCAATCTCACCAATTAGGATGAGATTGCCCATCTTCTATTTCACCATCACATTCCGAGAATTGTCCAAATATATGCTGGTGCAGTTAGGGTAAACACTAAACATGCAAACAGGATTGCAGGCGCCGCCCACTCGAACTGCCCATGCTTTCTATAGTCAAAATAAGCAGTTCCAAGTTTTGCAAAGAAGAATACTGCTAAAACAAGGTCAATTGCAGGGAATACAACCTTATTTACAACCGTTTTTATCTGTTCTGATGCATCACTCCAAGTATCTTCAATTGCCCCTGCAACATCTCCTGTACCTGAGGCTAATGCTGTAGTGCTAAACATCAAAATGCCTATCAGCACTAAACATATTATTAATGCTATTTTCTTATTTATTTTCATAAGATCCACCTTTCTTTTTCTGTATTATTTAAGGATTTAAAGGTGCGATGTGCCAGTCTTGCCACAAGTTTCCCTTTATTGTTAATGTGTCTGTAAGGCTCATTGATAGCATTCCATCAGGAGTCCATGCATCTATAAGCCATGTATTTACTATATAAGCACCGTCTGGCATCCATATTGGAGTAAAATGTGTACGATTTTTATAAGTGGAATAATTGTTCTTCTTAAACTCAAATCTAGCATTTGAACCACCTGAAACACGTTCTAATAATCTCCAATAGGTTTCATATCGAAACTCAGGAAAATAGGAAACAGCATTTTGAGCATAAGTAATTGCCGAACTTTGATTACTGCTCACATTTGCAGTCACTGTTTGATTGATTCCATATCCACTTTTAAAAGTACATCCACTTGCAGTAGGGTTTTTATCATCGTTTTTAATACTCATATCACTAGAAAGTCTTGCTGTATATTGGTCTAGGTCAAATTCCCACCAACCATGGTCACACCAATAACCTGAGTCCTCTCCTGTACTATGCCACACCCAATATGCCTGCCACCAAGGACTCCATATACTCCAATTTGCCACTATCTTCTCTTCTCTATTTGGAACAGCTACATAAGAAAAAGAGTCATTTCTATCATCTGCTACAGGATTTGGTGGTGGATTCTTATCTAAATCAACAATCTTAACGTTTATAATTGATTTCGTAGTGCTACCCGGTCCATTCACTGTTACATCTATTACCATATCTTGTTCCGTATCAGGAGTTGTCCATTTCACCCATGCAAGCTGAGAGTCGCCACTTGGGTAATATACATTCCCAACATTATGGGTTCTTCCATCAATAATAAAGCTCACACGAGCCGGATTATCAGGATCAGATTGTCCTCCACTAATCATAACGGAAGTGATTACCTCTGTATTTACTCTATATTCATAATCATATGCACCTATAATTGGCGGTTCCGGTTGTTCTGTAAAACGCACGATACCAAGTCCTAGAGAGGATTTTATATCTGCATTGGATGCTGGTTTTGTAGTGCTTCCACCCCATGCTGGATATCCCAAATCTCCTACCTCTAGAAACATTGCAAGAGGCAAGTTTTTATGGGATAAAGATACCATCTTATTTCTAAGCAATCCACTTAACTGCTCATCATACATAGCGGCCTCTGTTGCAGTGGTAGCTATCATAACTCCTTGAAATGTGTAATATGCCATTGGTTCTAAAAGTAATTTGTAATCCCCACCAATTAAAATGTCATAATTCATGCCTGTAATTTCAGCAACTCTTTTAATTGTATATTCAGAGCAAAAGTATTTCTTTATTGCTTCTATGTTGCTACTACCATTCGTACTCACTATTCTTGGCATCTCTTGTGCAGGATTTACATAAGAATATGCTCCTTGAATAGGTGACAGATTTTTTCCACCCTTATATTGAATTTTAGATACTTTACCAAAATGAAACATAGTCGATGGTGGTTGCTTATTTGTAAAGTCAATAGGGGTAGTTACTACAGCATAATCACTGGCACGAACCACAGTTACACGCACACCATCATAACCAGGAGACCACTTATCAGTGCTCGTTCCATCTCCCATTCCTCCTCCACCCGAGTCAATATTTCCATCTCCAACGGCAAATACAGTAATGGGCATCATTAAACTAAATATCATTATAAATAACATCAATATTTTAAATATCCGCTTCATCTATTCTCCTTTCCGCAAAGAAAAAACACTACATCTCTGCAGTGTTCATCATTGCTATATATATTTAATCCATGTTTCCTATTTGCTTATTAATATCTCCTTCCCCATCTACTGCAGTCCCTTGATTTTCTCCACTATTCTCTATCCATCCGAATCCAGGCAAGTAAGTTTGCCCTTTATTATTGGTATCCCCACCTTGTGGTACATCATTATTTTTTGGTGTTTCTGCTGGTTTCTCCACCTTATCATGCTCTACAGGTTCAGGTGGTGTTTCCACTTTCTCACCATTTGGTTTCTGTGATGGATCTGTAAGCTGTTCTTCTGTAGGCTCTTTGGGTTTTTCTACATCTCCTTGAATAGTTTGCTCAGTGCCTGTATCTATCGCACCATTATCTATCGTTTCCGTATCTGGAAAATCAATTTCTGGTACTATAATTTCATCTTCTTTTTCTGTAATTACAGGGTTTTCTACTATTATTTCATTCGTTTCTACGCTTTGATTTGGCAGTACTGCATCCTCTATGGGTTCTTTCTTAAACTGAGCACTTATTAGAACTATAAGTATTACACTGATTATTAAACCACTCGCCACAATTAGTCTTCTTTTGGTCTTATCATTTATATTGTTCATAGGTTTCTGCCTCCTTGTTAATCTTAATTATCTGTTTCTTTCAAGCTACAAACTACCACAAGATTTCCTGAAAGTCTATTAAATTCTTCAAATCCTTTAAAACTTAGGTGTATAACCAGCACTTGTTTTTATTTTTATCTTCATACTTGGAAGAAGTCTGCCTCCAAAGGATACTGGTACTTCAAGCATTATGCTGCTATCCGCCTCAAATCTTGAATCTGATCTATCCCCTAAAGCTAATGGAGCATTCCTTATATCTACTTCTAGATTCCATATTTTAAACTCTATTTTTCCTTCTGATGTAGTCTTAACATGATATCCACTTTTCCTACTTAATCCAAGAATTGTATCTAGTCTATCATAAATCGCTCCATAATCAAGAGATTCTTCAAAGTCATCTGCCATAGGCTGGTATCCTCCTGAATACCCTTCACGAACTCCATGATATACATCATCATAATTGTCATTTACAGTAGAAATTACTGCATCTTGAACAGCATCACGCACACCTTGTGCTATGATCATCAGCCTAAAATATTCTGATACTCCTGTAAAAATCATTACAAGGCACAAAGTGACTGCAACAATCAACGGAAAAGAACTACCTTTTTTATCGGTTAATATTCTTTTTATTTTATACAAGATTTCACCTACTTCCAATATACTTCAGATTTCCCAGCAGCATCAGCTCTTAAGGTAACAGGAAAAGACCCAAATCCTCCAAACAGACCTATATTTGTTTTAAAGGTAACAGTAACACTTATCTCTTCATTTAACTGAATTCTTCCTGTCTTCGACCATTTAACCTCTGGTGTAATACCTGTCTTTTCTCGAAGTAAAAGCTCCCTGTTTGTAGTTTCTGATCCTACACTTCCTACAATTTCTGCTTCCCTTACAAGCTCTGTAGCAAAGGTATCTACTTGTTGTTTTATAATATAAGCTGGAAATACTCTCACTGCAAGAGCAATAACAAGCATGGCGAAAAGCACAAGAATTGCAACATCTATATATCCCTCTCCTTGCTTGGATTTTAAGATTTTTAACACATAGACACCTCCTAGAACATTCCACTAAGGGAACGTATAATTTCATATACAATAATAGCCATATAGGTCATTAAAAAACACATAAGCATTACAAAAGAAAACACTCGAATCTTAGGTGGTATTTTCATTGCCTGTGCCTTTAACCTTTGAAGCTCAAGTTGTTTCATATCATGGGAGAGCATTTGAAAATACATTGAGCCATCATCTCCACGAAGAACACCAATTAACCCTCTCGTTATATCCGATAGCATCGGTGAATTAATCCTTGCCTCAAATCTTGTAAGTGCTACCTCATAGGAAGAGGAGCGCATATCTGCTGTTAAGATATCCAGCTCATCAGCAAATTCCTCTCCTGCATTCTTCTTATAGTTCTCTATAATAGACAATACATCCCTACTTGCCTTTAACTCCTGAGTAATGGTGGCTACAAATCTTGGCAGTTCTACTTCAATTTTTTCTTTCTTTATCTTTAATATCTCATCTGCTTTGCGAATTTCCTTAAAATATATGATAATGCTTAAAAACATAAGTATTGGTGCAATGAGTGGAAGTATCATAAGGCAAGGGATAATTAGTAGAGCAATTATTCCCGACTTTAATATTGCTGATGAAATAAACTCTTCAGGAGTAAAATTCATTCCAGCAGCATTTAATGTGTTTTTCATTCTGCTTTTTTTATACTCATCCATAGGAATATATTTAGCAAGTTTTACTACCCATTCCTTAAGAAGCGCATCTACAGTTTTCGCTTTTCCTTTTCCCTGTTTACCAGCAGATAACATAGCCTTTTGTGTTGCAATGCTTGGCAATTTCAGCAAATCAGCAGAAATTAGAAACAGACCAACGGCAAGCAGTATGCCAAATGTAAAGATTAAAATTGTCATATTCGGCTACCTCCTATACTCAATTGGTTGGGTTAGTTTGATTACGAAAGCTGTTGATATAAAAATAGCCATAGCACAAATGGAAAGAATAATCTGTCCCAAAGCTGAGTGCATGAGTGTGTGGTACCAGTCTTTGTTAAGAAAATACAAAAGAGGTATATTTCCAATGACCAATATTGCCATAGTAATGAATTCTTTTCTTGGTTCAAAGACCATGTTTTCAAGTTCTCCATTTACTACACGCATATCCGATAGCTTACTTACAATGGGTGTTAGGGTTGTCTTTAAACTTCGGTCAAACTGACAAGCGATTAAAGCATCACACCATTCACGAAACACAGCATTGTCAATCTGTTCTTTTATAGCTTGCAAAGCTCCCATAATATCTGGATTTATCAGCTTTATCCTCGAAACGAAACCCTTAAATATAGACAGAATTGGTGGATTTAAGTAGTTCATATTTTCCTCAACTGCTGTAAGAATATCCTCATTTCTTAAATAAGCAGTTGTTATAATGCTTAGTGCTGTTTCAAGCTCTGCAGCAATATCCCTTTTAAAATAACTTTGAGTAAGCCTTATATACCAAAATGGTAGAAACATAAAGCCTATTGCCATCACTGGTACTAAGAAAAAGTTACCCAGCATAATAGCAATAGATCCTCCCATAGCAAACAATAACAAGGATAAGGCACAAAGCATTGGGAATTTCTTCTCTCTCCCTGTCACTTTTAAAATCTCTTGTACTTCCATGATTTCACGTCTTAAAAAAGATACCTTCTTTCGCTTTGTAGCCTCATTTATCTCATCCTTTATGCTCCTTGGCTTACTCATCAGCTTTTTAAATATATTTTCAGTAAATTCCATGGGTGAGATTCCAAATAAAATAAAAAAACCTGCAATCATTCCGATACAGGCAATCAACAAGATAGTACTCATAGAGTTTCCACCTCCTTTGTTTTCAGTTTTTCTATGATGTCAATTGGCATTCCATTTTCCAAGAATCTTTTACTAAGGCTATCTGAAATGCTATTGATCTGCTCATGGTAACCATTAATTATAAACTTCCCATCCTCCATACGATTTTCAGTAATCACATATTGATATAATGGACGGTAATTCCTTGTGCCATCTGGAAGGATCTCGCATTCCATTATCTCCATCATCTTTCTTTCCTTATTTTCAAGCTGCTTACAAAACACAACAATAGGATAAGCCTCTGTTACATATCCCATTAGGGTTTCATCTGACATATCTACTGCTCGTTTACAAAGAGATACCATTCTACGATAGGTTGCCTCACAAGAGTTTGAATGTATGGTAGTAAGAACCGCTACCCCTGTCCTCGCTGCCTCCTGTGCTGCATTAGCCTCTGCTCCACGCATTTCCCCTACTACAATAATATCTGGATTAAATCTTAAGGACATATCAAGCAAAGTGATCTGATCTACTCTTTGCCTTTCATTCTCACTATCACGTGTTATGGTATGAATAACAGAATTAGTTACTCTTCCTTCCTTTTCACGAACCAAGGCAAGCTCACGTGATCCATTTTCTATGGTAAATATTCGCTTATTATCAGGAATGGTAGTTAGTAACCATCCAGCAATTGTTGTTTTACCAGAGCTGGTTGCTCCTGCCACACAGACAGAAATACCATAGCGAATACACTCTGATAAAAAATCAAGCATAGGATTTGTTGCTGTACCACCATCTACAAAGTCCTCTTTTTTCATACTTTGAGGATTTACAATACGAATAGAGGCTGAAATACCAACATCTTCATCCACTAAGGGAGTTTTAAGCACTGCAATACGAATGTTCTTTGTAAGATGACCAAGGACAGCTGGACTAGCATTATCAAGTACCATTCCAGAAACATGGAGCATTCTTCTTATTACATTAATTGCATGTTCAGGAGAGTCAAAATGTTCTTTAAGCTTTTCATTTCTTCCATCAGAATACTGCACTTCGATATCTTTCCAAGAATTGATGTCTATTTCTTCAATACCTTCTCCATATATATATTTTGTTAAAAAACCATACTCAGCCATTTCAGTATAAAGTGCATCTATTAATTCATTGCCACTCATACCTTTTACTGAGATTCTACTGTCCTGAACATATTTAGATATATATCTTTTCATCTGTTCTTTAGAATCCTTCATAGTTCCATCGGTAATAAGAACAGAATAATTGCTTGAAATATATTCTTGAACGTCCTTTAGAACAGTAGAAAAGTCTTTACCCTCTGTTTCAGGGGTAAAAAATAGGGAGTGAGTTCTATTTTCAGAACCTAACTCCCTTTGTGCTTTCTGAAATTTTTGTGATTCATGTATCTCTTCTATATTCTCCTCTACTCCTTGATTTCCCAGCATTTCAATTGCCCTTTTGGAGGTCTTTGATATTGCCTTTTCATTTGTAGATGACACATTTTGTTGCCCTTTTGTCTTTAGAAACACAGAACTATTTCTTTTTTTGCCTAACACCCAAACACCTCCCTTGCTATCTTCTCAATTTCTTTACGGAATGCCTTGCTGTCCTTCATGGATAATTCTTCGAATAGATTTCCAGCTAGGTATTGTTCCTCAAGTTCCTGTGAATGTGGAAGCTTAAAGGCTACACTTCCAAGTGCTTGACTCATATGGTCTACCCCTTGCTGTGGTTTAATGTTTGAAGCTATTTTATATTGCTTATCTGCATCCCATTTTCCATCACGAAGGAGAGGCAATTGACTTGATAGATAACTGATACTTTTCAAATCACAATTAGCAAGTCTTAATACAGAATCGGACTCCATTAATGCAACGGCAGATAAAACATCATTTGCTATATAACTACCACAATCTATAATAATAAATGGTGCAATTTCTCGAAGGCTATCAAACAGCTCTCTTGCCTGTACTTCTGAATAGGGCGGATAGGTATATTCGTTTTCTCCCTTTAACATTCCAAGGATTGTAAGATATGATAGTTTTTTATGAGTAATCATATTGTGTTTTACAAGCGGCTCTGTTACATGAGTTGCAGCAAGGATACTTCCTAATGATTTTTCGCATTCAAGTTCTTGTGGTGGGCAGATGCATGGGAGCATTGGTGCTGTCATATCGCATAAAACCAATACTACATTCTTTTTCTTATCCGCAAGATATTTTGCAATCTTTGTTGCTACTGTTGTTTTTCCACTCCCAGGACTTCCCCAAACGGCTAAAACACCACCATGTAAGATTTCTTCCTGAACATTTTCTTCCTTTAAATTGTGAGTAAAAATACTATTTTTCTTAAAGTTTAACATCTTTACTCTACCTCACTTCCTGTTTCTTCTTCTACTCCTTCAGAGGATGTGTTTGAGTTATCTATTGCCTCATCTATTATTTCTTCTTCAGATACTTCTTCTGTATTTTCTTCTGGTTCTGGATAATGGAGTGCTTTAATAATTTCCTCTTGCATATCAATAAACTTCTTTGTATTCTCTGGACTTCCACGATATACAAGTGATAAGTGGGATTTAGAATCTGCCTCTAATTCTGCCAGAATATTACCTTGCTCAGGTGTTACAAGGAGGGTTACCGTTGATGGAAGTTCTCTTTCATCTTCTATTCCTTGTTCATTTGTATTAGCATCATACCCTGATGAGGCTGTTACGGAAATTACTTCTACATATTTAAGTTCTGTTGGAATAACTGTTGCACCTTGCTTTTTATAATCAGGGGCAATAACAGATACAATATCTCCACTTTGTAGCTTTCCTGAAAGACCATTTGCAAAGGCCTTAATAGTAATAGACATTGCCTGTTTACTTCCATCTAGATTATATAAATAGGCATTTTCAGCTGCTGGTATCTCTGATAATTTTGTATTTAAAATATAATCTCCAATTCCTAAATCTGAAACTGCAAACTTACCAATCGCTGTTTCTTTGGTACGGATTACATTTTCAGGCAGATTAAATCCACCTACTTCTACTACTTGGACCATATCCTTTGTGATTTCATCACCTGATTTTATCTCCTTTGTCACACGGACAATTTCAATCTTTTGACTGATCCCTTTATTAAATAATGGTGTAATACCAAAACATATAAGGAGTGACAATACGATACAAATCACTCCAACTACTGTTCTATTCTTTAAAAAACTCATAGTATATTCCTCCTAATTTATAAAATATATGATTAAAAAACCTATCCCTAAAAAGGGAGCAAGTGGCATAGATAAATTCTTTACCACTTGCTTTTTTCTGATGATTGATGAAATTCTTAATATGATATAAAACAATATCAATAAGGTAAGTCCTATTATTAATCCATAGATTCCTTTCCAAAATCCAAGGACAAACCCAACTGCAGCCGTTAGCTTAATATCTCCGCCTCCAATACTCTTTTCTTTAAACATTGCTGCTATAAGAAATGGCAAGGCAACAAATATTCCTAATAGATTTGGATAATTAAATTGCAGAAACCCTGTTAATACAAGGAGTACACAGACCGTATCTGAAATTTCTCTTCTTTTAATATCCGTATAAGATGCTGCCAAAAGCAGAGAAGAAAAAAGCATCCCTTGTAGGATGCTACTAACCTGCATAGTTGAACATTTCTTTGATTCGCTCTTCTAATGTCGGCATAACCACTTCACCGAATAATGCATAAAGGCCTGCAAGGAGCAATGCTCCTAAAACTACGGCAATAAGGATTTTTACTGCAGTATCAATATACCCTTCTCCACGGTTATTTTTAATTGCAATCTTTACAGCCACTGCTTGTCTTACTAAAAAGTTTTTTGTTTTTATCATTATCTTATTCATAGCGATTCCTCCATTTATTCAAAGTGATAATTAACGGAATAGGTAATATTTGATTTATTATACATACAGTTATGGTTTGTATAGTAATAAAATTCTAGTTTAGAATAAACACCAGCACCAAGAGTCCTACTAAATGTAATACCATTGCTTGTAGTTCCATAATCAAGCTGATCCCACTGTTTTGTTAACACATTGTATCCTCGAACTCGCCCATGGTCACTTCCGCTATGTCCTGATACAGGTGGAACAGTAAAAGTATATTCTGTTATAGTTGCACCTTCTAATCCATTTTCTAAAATAACAGAATCTGGACCTGTCAAAGTCATTCCTCCACCACCATTGGAATCAGCAACAAAGAACACAATTGCTGCCCAAGGAGATTCTGCACCTGTGGAATCTACTGCCTTAACACGAACTACATTTTTCCCTAACGGATATACCTGTTGTTCTGCATTGCGCCCTTCCCAAATATAGGTGATTGAATCGTTATCTGCATCCGTACTACTGGCTGTAATAGTCACCTTTGTTCCAGGAGCAACACTATTTCCATTTGGAGTTCTACTAATTACAGGAGCCGTTGGAGCTGAGTTTGCAATTGTAAAGCTTTTTTCTACCCATGGTGAGTATGTTCCAGTAATATCTTTTGCTCTCACTCGGATAGTGTGTGTACCTACTGAATAGTAGTTATCAACTGTTGTTCCTTCATATTCCAAGGTAGTTGCATCCCCATCTGCATCATTAGCTGTTGCCTTGATATCAACAAATAATTTGCCATTTTTAACGGTTCTAGTTGGTGTAGCTGTTAGTGTTACTGTTGGTGCTGAATTTATAACTGTAAAGCTCTTTTCCATCCATGGTGAATATGCATCTGCTATATCTTTTGCTCGCACTCGGATTGTGTGTGTACCTGCTGAATAGTAGTTATCAGCTGTTGTTCCTTCATATTCTAAGGTTGTTGCATCCCCATCTGCATCATTAGCAACTGCCTTAATATCAACAAAGAACTTACCATTTTTAACAGTTCTTGTTGGTGTAGCAGTTAGTGTTACTGTTGGTGCTGAATTTATAACTGTAAAGCTCTTTTCCATCCATGGTGAATAAGCACCAGCTATGTCCTTTGCTCGTACTTTAATGGCGTGTGTACCTACTGAATAGTAGTTATCAACTGTTGTTCCTTCATATTCCAAGGTTGTTGCATCTCCATCTACATCATTAGCAGTTGCCTTGATATCAATGAAGAATCTGCCATTTTTAACTATTCTAGTTGGTGTAGCTGTTAATGTTACTGTTGGTGTTGTATTAGTAATTATAATAGTGTCATTGTAGGTGTATATTCTACCTTCACTGTCTGTTATGATAGCTGTTAAGGTGAATTCTCCTGTATCCTCAATTGAAATCTTACCTCCATCGTTTGTAAGCTCTCCACTAAAAGAAACTGGTTCGCTTATTTTTTCTAATTTCCACTGAACCTCATTATTTCCAAGGTTTTCAGAAGTGGTTTCTACTTCAAACTCTTTGCCATAATGAATTGATTCAGGCATTGTAAAATTATATTTTATAACAGGCTTTATGGTTATGTTTTGGGAATGTGAGAAACTCCTTTTTAGAAAATCTGTCATTGTTGCAGTTAGAACATATTCCCCTTCTTCAAGAAAAGTGATTTTTCCACTATGTGCATTTAAGCTGCCATCAAATGCTTTACTTTCAGAAATGGGTTTATCGTCTTTTGTAATACCCCATTCCACTGGCAGTACGTTATTGTTGCCATGTGTTCTAATATCAATTATGCTATCAGTGTAGGCAATGACAGGCAGTTCGAATCCTATGCTTAACACAGGAAGTACTTCTGTTTTACCACCCACTTCAAAAAGAAATACTCTGCCTGTTTCATCGGTAATTCTAGCTACCAATTCATATATGCCAGCTCTTTTGAATTGAATGTTTCCACCATTGTTATCTAACTTACCATCTACATAGGTTGACCAGTCTTGAAAACCAAAGGTATTATCAACTAGCCATTCAATCTTTAGTCCATCAAGTTCTGCACTATCTACATCTACCCCAATATCACTATCAGTATGAACATATTTAGGGAGTGTATAGCTCACGAATGGCACAGGATAGACTTTGAGTGCTTGCTCATAGTTATATTCTCTTCCTCCATCATCAGTGAATGATGCCTTTAGAGTGTATTCTCCCTTCTGATTAAATTGGATCATTCCACCATCATTGGAAAGATTGCCAGTGACAAAGTTAGTAAGCTCAACCTCCTTACCATCTTTTACAAGGTACCAATCAGCAACATGATCTCCGATTTCTCCAAATGTAGCTTCAACCTTTATGGTATCGTCCGTATGAAATATTTCGGGAAGATAAAAACCGGCTGAGCCTACAGGATATACTGTAATAGCTACAGTTTCCTTGAATACTCTTCCGGTCTTATCACTCAATGAAATACTTAGGTTGTATACTCCTTTTTCTTTAAAACGAATATTGCTTTCTCCTACCTGAATGTTACCATCAATGAAATCTTCAATAATAACTTCTTTGCCATTTTGAGTAAGTGACCATTGAATCTCCATCCCATCTTCATTCTTCGTTTCTGTATTTAATGTAATAGTCTTATCCGTATGGGTTATATTTGAAAGTTCCATTTTTATTTCTACTACTGGATATACTGTAATTATATCTGATACTGTAACTTCTTTTCCTAACTCATCGGTAATTGTGGCACTTAATTCATATACTCCATTAGTTTTAAATAATATTAAGCCACCACTACCTGTAAGTTCTCCTATAATTACATTTTCAAGGTCTATTTCTTTGCCATCCTTTTTAATCGCCCATATCAAGGAATTATCTCCTAGATTCTCAGTGACAAGATCCACAGCTACTGTAGTATCAGTATGTGCTGTTTCAGGAAAATTAAATTTTGCTGATATAACTGGATAGATGCTGACAGTCTGTTCACAGACAACTGCCTTGCCCCTACTGTTTAACGCTGTAGCTGAAAATGTATAACTACCTGCAGACTTAATTTTAATTACTCCACCTTCTGCTTTTAATTCTCCATCTAACACAGAGGAAATCTCAGCAGGAATACCATTTTTAGTAACTGTCCATGCTACAGATTTTACATTACTGCTATTTGGGATAATTTTTATTTCTTCTCCTACATAAGCCGTGTTTGGAAGTGTATAATCATATTTCGGTGCAGGAACATAAGAAGAACCTCCATTTGAGGATGAATCATTATCTGAAGGCTTATCTTCTGGCTCCACATCAGGAGAATCTACAACATCTTCCTCCATTTTATCAGTGGTTTCTTCTTGTTCGATTATCTCTTTAATTTCATCATGTCTATCAAGAATTTCAAAAGCTTCGCCTCGTGTTGACTCTCCATCAGGACGAATTGTGCCGTCTGGATAACCAGAAATAATATTGTAATGTTTGCCAGCACAGATATACTCACGATCTTCTTTTGTCAAATCATCTTCATCAGTAAACCCTGTATTACATACACAATCCGCATCATGATCTTCCTTGCCTATGGCCCTAACTAACATTTTAATCATTTCCATTCGAGTAATAGGCTCATCCGGAAAATATTTAGTACCATATTCTTCTTTGATGATAATACCTGCATCAATAAGTGCCTCAATTTCTTTTTGAGCAAAATGTCCTGCAATATCCTCAAATACTATGTTAACCATATTTGTTTCCTTTGGCTCAAGTTCTATAATTCTTGCCAAAAGAGCGGAAAATTCCCCTCTTGTAATTATTTCATCTGGATGAGAAAGTCCATCCGGATATCCATGAATTACACCCTTTTTTGAAAGATTATTAATTGCATCTTCAGCCCAATGACCTACACTATCAGAAAATATAAACCTTGTTGCATAGGCAGAGCCTACAAAGCTGGTAATTAAAATACAAATTACCAAAAGAATATTTATTATTCTCTTTGATTTATGATTCATTTTAAACTTTCCCCCTTTTAGCCTGCATAGTTAAACATTTCATTGATTCGCTCTTCTAATGTTGGCATTACTACTTCACCAAATAATGCATAAAGTCCAGCAAGGAGCAATGCTCCCAAAACTACGGCAATTAAAATTTTAACAGCTGTATCAATATATCCTTCTCCACGTTTATTACTAACTGCTACCTTTGCTGCAATAGCCTTTCTCGTTATAAATTCATTTGCTTTTCTTAAGATATTTTTCATTTTGTTTTCCTCCATTATTTTATAATTTTCTAGGGTATTAATTCTTAAATACTCATATTCATATCTTGTATCTGACCCTTTCCTTCAAAATCAATTTCTTTAAATCCAAAACGGTCTACATAATAAAACTCACTGCCATTGTCATAATATAGCTCAACTACATCTGACATTGACAGTGAGTGTCCAGTAAACCCACGAGGATGATTTAGATTAAACTTTGAATAGATAGATTCTAAATCATTTGTTTCTATTTCTCCTTCATATACAAGCTCATAGTTATTTTTATCTGGCTCTCCAAAGTTTTCTTTAAGTTCTTCATATCCTATAAACTTACATTCAGGACTTATATCAGCTCTTAGCTGCCAGATACGACAGTCCTTAAGAGGTATTGATATTTCATTATTAATAAGGAGTACACCTTCTTTTGAAAGTCTTTCAAATACACCCTCTGTCCATTTCGCTCTAAGCTTACGGTTACTAAGCCACTGGCTGAATTCTTCATTTTGAAATATAGGATCTACTATTGCAGTATCATCTTCTACATACCCTGAAGGATTTCCATAATAAAATATACAGCCATTTTTTAGTTCAATTCCTGTCATGATTAACCTCCCATCATTTAATCTCCATAGACAATATCCTCCATCATAATCCTTTCTTCTAATTCTCTAATGCAGATACCTGACATCTCAAAGATATCAATAACAAACTTTGGTACATCGGCTATGTCATAGTCATAATCTGCCTGCATCACTATGATTTCACCACTGTCTTCTTCTGTACAAGCACAAAGTTTTGCGTCCTTTGGAATACCAGCTTCTTCAAGGAGATAATCAGGAACGATAATCTCATCATATTCTTCAAATCTCTCACAATAAGAGCAATCATGACATCTTCCACAAATCCCTGCTAGGTGAACAATTAACTCTTCTGAGAGATTTTTAAGTCCTTCTGCTACCTTTATAAGCTCCATTGCATTCATCGTTGTTTTCATAGCTACAACAGCATTCTCTAACGTATTAAATTCAATTTCTTCACACCCTGTAAGGTCTGCTGCATTTAGTATTTCATTTGGTAAACTAATGTTGTTGTCTAAAGATTCTTTAATCATTTTCATTATAAAATTCCTCCTTGTTTTCCTATTCCATTTTTCATTTCAAATAAATTAATTTGTGATGGAGAATTTATCTCCCTTTCGTGCATATCATAATTTGCCACCAGTATTTCAGGGAACTGGGCACCATTATCGTAGCGTTGTTTGATATTATTGATACGAGTATAGCTTTCAATCTGAATGTTAGGTGCATCATATAGCTCTCTGATAAAAGAACAATCATTGTAGGAAAGTAAGAACTTTCCCTCAATGCCCATTAAGGTATCTCGGAGTCTTATATGATCTTCTTTCTTAAATCCATCTTCACCAACATTTTTATAATACTTTTCTGTTTCAAAATACGGTGGATCTGCATAGAAAAAGCTGACAGGGCGGTCATATTGCCTTATCAGCTTTTCAAAATCTTTATTTTCAATCACTACTTTGCTAAGTCTTCTATGTGCCTGTTCAATTAAAGGAAAGTTGCCCCACATATCATGGGGTTGACTCCCATAGCTAGTAAGGCCTGATGCATAACTATAGCGAATCAATTGATAAAAATATGAGGCTCTTATTACATCACTTGTAGGACTGTCTCTTGCAACTGACTCCTTTACTATGTTAAAATCCTCTCGGGAATTTAACACAAAATATAGTGCATCTATTAATTCGTTTGGTTTCTCCCTTACACAGCGATAGAGGTTCGTTAAAAGACCATTAAAATCGTTATATACTTCAAAATCATTGCCTGGTGGCTTATGAAATAGTACCCATCCACCTCCTCCAAACACTTCTATATATCGTTCATAATATAAAGGAAAGAGAGATACAATTAATTCTCTTAAAGATTTCTTACCACCTATCCAGCTCATAAAACTATTAATACTTCATCACCTCTCTCTTACCTCTTTATCAAGGTCTAATCTCATTTGTCCGTTTGCATCTGGAAAATGCTCCAAAGCTTTGACTAGCCCTCTCTTTGCTTTTGCAATTTCTCTAATTCGACTTGTCATCTGACCTATACTTGCAAGCAGTTCCTTTCTATCAGCAGCATAATAATATCCATTGTCACCACTGCATATGGGATTGCCATCATTTCTTAACTGATTGACAACTTTCCTAACAGTTCTTGAACTGATGCAAAATCTACTTTGCAGATATGCACTGGGGACTGCCTTAGAGGTCCCTGTATGATACTCTTTAATATAAAATAAAAAATCATGTTCCACCTCCTCGCCTCCTTTCTCATGCCATGTTTCATAACACTGTGGATATGATTGTTTTTTGGCAACAAAAAAAGGCCGACTGCTATGCTGTAAATTACAGCAAACAATCGGCCTTATCTGTTTTTAGGTATTAAAAAAACACGGACATATTCCGTGCTACCTTAGTACACCAAGTTCTCTTAATAGCTTGATGCTATCTCTTATTCCTTCCATATAAATAAATTTTTGCATCTCCCTTTCTATAAATTGGGATATATCTTTATAGTCTTCAATCTGCCTCCTTACTTCTTTTGGGATATTAGTATTTTCATATAGCTTAATACTTAATTCCTTTACTGCTTCAACACCTTGTTTTACTTCCTCATTTTCCTTAATCAATAGAAAGTATGCTACTTCTAATCTCTCATTTACTTCATTGTTAAGTATCTCAGTGATATCTTCCATGATGCCACCCCCTTCAAGCACCACAATATATCACAAGTTGTTGAACATATCTATTAGAATATTTACTATTCCATTGATATTTTCATACTATCTGGCTCTTTACTAAATTCATAGCGAAACTCTTCCCCATTTGACTTTATAAATCCATTCTTACATGGCTCTAACCCTCTCTTTTCAATCTCTGTTTTTGCATATAGAGTATAATCAAAGTTGTCTCCAAGTATGGTATCAGGTTCTACAATGCCATTCTTACTTGCAAGGATCTTTCCATACCTTTCAAGATTATCTTCCTTAGGAGCAAAATCATAGCAGTTTAGATTCTGCGAAATATCAAGGGCAAGGTCAAGTCTTGTGCAGCCTTCAAGCTCCATTGCTGACTCTAAATGCTCTGTAAAGAAAGCTCTCCCTTGTCCTTGCTCATCGCAAACATATCCAAAGTTATTACCATCAGAGATTAATTCTTCTATGGAGTCATATTGTTCTGCCAGTTCTCTAATATTAGGGAATACACACTTTGCATCTAATAAAGCACATCTACTCCACTTATTTGTACCAAGTGCATCTAAGGCTATTGCCATTTCATCAGGTTCTAAACTAGAAAATTCATAGTCAGGCAAGTTTATCCATACACCTTCAGGATAATCTTTACTTCCCACTTTAATTTTTACAGTCCAATCATCCCCTGTCATCTCATCTAAATTTGTGCCATCATAGATTTGTTTGAGACTATTTCTTTGATATACATAGCCTTTATCCATAAATACCCCATTGAAATCTTCATGGTATTCACTACCAAGCTGCTTGATTTTAATAAAGGGAAGTATATCATCAGATGCACATTCCTTATGTCTTGCCACATATTCACCAAGAGATTTGTTGTCGATGGCTTTATAATGAAAATCAAATTTGCTCAACTGCTCTGTCAGATTAATTAAATCTGGTGCAGTTTTTACAGTTATAATCTTAATAGCACCTTCTAAAATATATTGTTCTTTGACTGACATTTCAGTAAATAGCTTATCAAGATATGCCTTTTCCTTTTCTGTGCCTTCAAGGTCTTTACATAGATAATTTAAGTTTTTCAATAAAACACGTCCTTTCTTTTTCATTTCATAAATGATAGTGGAATTAATTGATTTAGCATGGTAAAATGTATGTAATAAAATTTACCAATAAAATATTAGTGTATCAAAGTTCAGTAGTTTCTTGTGGTAACTGTTTTACTTAATAACATCTAAATTGAAAGGAAAATAATTTATGAAGAATGTGAAGATAATATCTTTAATTTTATTAGCAGTTTGCGTTATGATTACTGCCGATTTAGGCTATAATTTTCTCTCTAGTTTAATTCCAGAGTTGAATGATGGAATTGCTATAAGAGGTATATTAGCTCCTTTAATATTTGGCGATAGAAATTGGTCAACAGCAAACTTTTTTAATGTATTTTCTATCTCCCTTTGGATTACATTAGGGATTTTTATAGAAAATATACTTTTATCAATTTTTACTATTAAAAGGCAACACATAATAAAATGAATACTTTGCCTTATGCAATAAAACTAACTATGCCAATTTATTCTACTATTTAGAGTGGTTTGGCATCTTATTTTTTAGTTCGTTCTCATCTCCGTTCATTTTTACTAATCAATTAATTTGTTTCTGAAATAATTCTCATAAACTCATTCCTCCCATACCTTGTGATTGCTCTTTTGAAGGCTCATCTGACTCTTTCATCTCTTCTTCCTGCGGACGAGATAACACTTTGAAATTATCTTCTCCAGGAATAAGACCAAGACCTCTACCATTATCCCATTTCATGTGTATGGTTCCAATGTCATCTACCCCTATTACTGTTCCCTTTGTACCTTTTTCAACACCTTGCACATCATCCATTGTTGAAATTAATTCAATTCGTGTGCCTACAGGATAGCCGTTCTTAATTCTTTCTACCTGATTCCTATTATTCAAATTTCATGCCTCCCATTTTTTGATTTTCTTCTATACCCATTTCTTCAGCTGTTTTAATAAACCAGTTATCGCTGTTCCAAAAGCTAACATATATATCTCCCATTTCAGTACTAATTTCTCTCTGCTCAAAACACTCTGACCAGCCATCAGATGCCTGACCAGTTATATTATCTTTAATCTTTTCAAGCTCCTTTGGAGTCAATTCGTCATTTAAAGTAAGAACAGCTACCCCCATTAGTTCTCCTTCTACGAGTTCAACAGAAAACACATACTTTGATACTTTTGCATTCACACTGTCATGGTCATCATAATATCTCATCAGACCTCTTTGATCTTCTTCTGGAAGATTGTTTTCTTCTATTTCCTTTAGGATTACATCTAGATATTCAACTACTTCAGCATTTGAAATTTCCTGTGGTTCATTTGCATATTCTTTATAACCATATTCATTTTCTATATCATAGGTAGTTATTCTAAGAGGCATATACAGTTTTAAGGTTTTCAATTCTTCTTGTTCAGGAAATACCATTCCTAGACTTTCAAACAATAAATTGGCAAGTTTTTGATTATATCCATGGTAAGTGATATATCCTTTCTCTGAAAACGCTCCAAATTCATGTGCCATTTTCTCCTGTCCATATCTTTTAAAATCAATGTATTCTTCAAGATTTGAATCATATTCAAAATGACCTGAGTCACAAATCATATATCTGCCATAGCTTTCTACGCTATGGATACCATCAAATAGTTCAAATTCATACATAGAGTCTGCTAGTGCAAAGATTTCATCAACAGTTCGAGGTTTAACATAGTCCATAAGTTTTTCAAAATATTCTATATCTCGGTTACCCATTTCCTTATAGTACTTTGCTAAATTATTTAAATTGTCTATCTTAACTAATGGTGTTTTATCATCAGAAACAATTTCCAATATTTTTTCAGAGAAGTTATGGCTATCAATTGTAACTTCACAATCATGTAAGTAAGGTGTTTCCAATCTCATCAGTGCCTTTTCAATTTCAACATCAGAACAAGGAAGATAGATAAATTCATTCGCACCTTTTGAGGTAAGCTGTATTGTTGCCACAGTTTCTTTCCAATGATATGGTGGAAGCTGCTTGCCATTATATATTTGCTCTGGTACATTTGAATTTTTATATAAGACTCCATAAGGAGTAATTCTAGAATTAGGATTGTTTTTTATTACCTCCATTGCAAAGGCTCCACCATCAAGTTCTTCTAATTCTCTAGTAGCTACTGCTTGCTTTTCTGATAGATATAAATCCTTTCCTACAGTTTCCAGATTATTAAAGTCACTTACAAGGCTATAGCAATGAGTATTAAAGCTCAGATTGATTAACTCTGCTATTGTTTTGGAATTTTCTGCAAAGGCTGAAGCAAAAAACACTTTTCTTTCCTTTGTATCGAAACTATCCATCCTCTTAAATAAGAAATTTAATTCATCGATATTGCACTCTTTACCTTTTAGAACTTCATTGATATCTGGATCATAAACTACTTCTTCAATATAGCAGTTGGGAACAGTTGAATTTTCAAGCTCCAGCTGATTATATACCTTTGATATTTCATTTTCCTCATAAGGGAAATTAAACATAAATGACTCATCTTCTTTTCTGTCGATTCTTTTTAATCTAATTAGCATATCTCTCCTCCATCCTATCTTTTAATTGAAAACACATCTGCACCATACTTTGCAATTAATGATGCGTTGATTATTATCTTAAATCCAGTATCATCAATGAGTTCTCTATCTGCTATCTCGCTGATCTTTATATATTCTTTTCCTATCGATATAGTTTTTGCTGTTTGGTATAGGGCATAGCCTTCTGTACTGATTTGTCTAAGATGTATCTGTGAAAAATCAAATCCATTTAAGCAGACTGCATTCTCCGAGATATTCCACAGTACCTCATCAGCAGTAAGAAGAAATATTACTGCAAGGTAGCTTGGTGACCTTTCCCATATTTCAATATCTTGCATACAATGTAGTTGATAAAATCTTTCCTTGTGGTTATGATTTAAAAATAGTTCACCAGTAAATCTATTGCTAAGTAATTTTAATCTTTCTTTTAGAGAATAATTTTTTATTCTTCCAAAGCAATCTGTTATCAGATCTATATATTCAACTTCATCTGCCTCTAGTTTTTCTTTGAAACAAAAGCAGTCATTAGGTTTACCTCTGCTTTTAACATTTTTTACACAACCATTACAAATCTTAATACCTCCTTCACAATTAAAATGATTATTAATGACTATTCCACTTCTTCTTTGAGGGAAATTAGGTGCCAGCATCATCAGCTGCTCTACCCCTCCTAGTGATGTACCATACATGAAATATCTTGACATTGTTCTCAGTCCTTTCTTCTTACTTTTGAAATAAAAAAAGGCGAAGACTATCGATCATAAGTTGACCGAAGACTTCGCCTCTTTGGGTTTCTTTATTTAGTTTTAGTTTTAGATTTATATAAAACAAAAACACCAAGATTTTTATATCTCAGTGCTGTTGAAGTTTTTGCATGTTATTGTTAGTATAAAAGATATGACATTTTCTACTAATGGAATATAACCTAATACTTTGGTTAGAAATCAACTATTCTTTTCTGACAATCAAATAATTTGTGTTTTCACAATATTATATTAACATCAGGTAGACCTTTATTTTGATTTCGAATCTGTAAGACTTCAATCTAATCGCATTTGTTAAACCCCATAAATCAAGAGTAGCTACGTTTTTTTCAATTTTAGCCATTTGCACAATAATCATTTTATAGTTAAGCCTTTATCGATAGCTTCCTGAATAATCTTATGACAACAAACTCCCAAGGGATTGTATTCTTTACAATTAGGTTTTTTCATAGCTCCAGTTATCGAATTCACTTCTTTAACTGTCTTCACACCATGCTTAACCACAGCTTCTATTACTTGTTCTTCAGTGACTTTACTGCAATAACAAGAATACTTTGGATTTGCATCTTTCTTAAACCAAATAGGAACACTAACTTGGACTTTTAAGAATTTTATTCCATTATCAACGTTGTAGTAGGCAACATCACAGTCTTCATTCATACAAATCCTATAATTATCTCCCCAGACTGCCTTGCGGTTATCATCTGTCACCAAGTGTTCAACGGTTATCCTACTAACTGTTACTCCTTCATTATTACAGACAGGGCAACTCTCCTTTGTTTTATTTAAATTTTGTGTGGTGCATTCACAGCAACATTCATCAATAACTTTCAATTACATAACCTCCATATCTTTTAAACCATCTAATTCAAGGTCATATACCAACCAATTTTCATTTATAGTTTTAAATTTCTGCCCTTGTGCAGGCTTCCATTGTCTTAGGCCTTAATTTTCATTTGCCTTTAAAAAGTTTCATTTTGTAATTTATACCCCTTGATTGTCTCATCAATTATCGGTATCAAACAAGGGGGGTGAATAGGAAAAATAGTTTATAGATTCTTTACATTCAAAGCTCTAAAAGCATTTAATACTGCGATGATAGTTACACCTACATCTGCAAATATAGCTGCCCACATAGTAGTTATTCCAAAAGCACTCAAAATAAGAACAATTATTTTTATTCCAATTGCAAATACTATGTTTTGATGTGCAATTTTTAGTGTCTTTTTAGAAATCTTCATTGCAGTAGCAATTTTCGATGGCTCATCAGTCATAATTACAATATCAGCAGCTTCAATGGCCGCATCAGAACCTAAACCACCCATTGCTATTCCAATGTCTGCACGAGCTAATACAGGCGCATCATTGATTCCGTCACCAACAAAAGCAAGTTTACCTTTTGTAGATTTTTGCGAAAATAATTCTTCTAGTTTTTCAACTTTGTCTGCTGGCAACAGTTCTGCATAAACCTTATCAACACCAAGCTCTTTAGCAACCTTTGAACCAACACTTTTATTATCACCTGTCAACATAACTATTTGTTTAATATTAGCTGCCTTAAGTTCCTTGATTGCTTGTGCTGAATCTGGCTTTACCTCATCGGCAATTACAATGTAACCTATATATTTGTTATTAACAGCAACATGTACAGCAGTACCGATCAGCTCTCCCTTGAAATAAGGGATATCCATCATTTTCATAAGTTTGATATTTCCTGCCATAACCTTTTTGCCATCTACTGTTGCAATAACACCATGACCTGATATCTCTTCTACATCTGAAATACGTCCATTGTCTATTTCTTTGCCATATGCACGTTTCAGTGAAAGTGAAATCGGATGATTGGAATAGCTTTCCACATATGCAGTTAATTCTAGTAGCTCTTCTTTGGAAACTCCTTCTGGATGAATTTCCTGTACATTAAATACACCTTTCGTTAGTGTTCCAGTTTTATCAAAAACAACAATTTCAGTTTCTGCTAATGCCTCTAAATAGTTACTACCCTTGACTAAAATACCTTTTTTTGAGGCTCCACCTATTCCACCGAAGAAACTCAAAGGAATTGAAATAACTAAAGCACACGGACAGGATACCACAAGGAATGCTAGTGCTCTATATATCCAATCACTAAAAGTCGCCCCGTCTATAACAAGAGGCGGTATAATAGCTAGAAAAACTGCGATTATAACCACAACCGGTGTATAATATCTCGCAAACTTCGTAATAAATTGTTCTGAATTGGATTTTT
This sequence comes from Firmicutes bacterium UBA5010, assembly GCA_002396645.1. Classification (GTDB taxonomy): domain Bacteria; phylum Bacillota; class Clostridia; order Tissierellales; family Sedimentibacteraceae; genus UBA1535. The sequence goes on along the minus strand of DGYI01000037.1, from coordinate 14,749 downwards.
TACTACTTGCATTTTCAACTAAATCAAGAATTTTACTTACAGTAGATTCTCCAAATTCCTTGGTAACCTCTGCTGTAATAACTCCATTAATGTTGATGCACCCACTTAGGATATCACTTCCAACTTCTACTTCACGAGGAATAGATTCGCCTGTTAGTGCCGATGTATCAATCATTGAACTTCCCTCAATTACCTTGCCATCAAGAGGAATTTTTTCTCCTGCTTTAATTACAATAATATCTCCAATTTGTACTTCATCTGGGTCAACTTTGACAAGTTCATCGCCTTTTTTAACATTTGCATAATCTGGTCGAATATCCATAAGGCTTGCAATTGACTTTCTCGACTTGCCAACTGCATAGCTTTGAAACAGTTCTCCAACTTGATAAAACAGCATAACTGCAACACCTTCAGGATACTCACCAATAAAAAATGCACCAATTGTTGCAATACTCATTAAAAAGTTTTCATCGAAAACTTGACCTTTAAAAATATTTTTTACAGCTCTTTTTACAACATCTCCACCTACAATAATGTAACTTATTATAAAGAGAGCAATCTGTAACCATTCATTATTAAAATTAATAATTGCTGCTGCAACTAACACGGCTGCACCAATTATTATTCGCCACAATCGTTTCTTCATTTTTGCATACCCCCTTATACCCTTTTCATAATAGTATCAGGTTCAATTTTTTTAACTATTTTTTCAGCCTCTGCTATTATTGTAGGCATTTTTTCATCCTCACCATCAATAACAAGTTTTGTGGTCATAAAGTTAACAGTAGCTTCTTTCACTCCATCAAGCTCATTAATAGCCTTTTCCATTTTTGCCGCGCAATTTGCACAATCTAAACCTTCAAGTATAAATTTCTTTTTCATTATTAAATCCTCCTAAATATTATTTGTAATTTTATTTTGAATACTACAAGTCTTTTTCAAATTTTCTTGAAGCATTGCTCATTTGATATGAAGACTTAAATATCTGCCCAAATATCTTCAAAAAATATTCTATTCTACCGCATTACTACTTCTCGTTGATATGAATTAGACCTTGGTCAAATATTTCTCTTACATGATCATCAACTAATGAATAATATACTACTTTGCCTTCTTTTCTGTTTTTCACTAAATTAGCTTGTTTTAAGACTCTCAGCTGATGGGAAATTGCTGATTGTGTCATGTTAAGTAATACAGCGATATCACAAACACACATTTCAGCTTCATGTAAAGCCCATAGTATCCTGATTCGTGTTGAATCTCCAAATACTTTAAATAATTCTGCTAGATCGTAAAGGCTTTCTTCTTGAGGCATTTTATCTCTAACTTGATTTACAATATCCTCATGAATTACATTGCAGTCACATCTTTCAATTAAATTAAATTTTTCAGTCATATTATCACCTCTTTTTTAAACATTTCGTATGAATACTTGAACAAGCATTCATACGTTGTGTATTTATTATATTATTATTTTTCTCATATGTCAATAGTTATATGAGCATTTATTCAAGTGTTTTTTAATAACTGAATTGAAACATCTAAAAACACCTGCTTACGATAATAGTACTATAAAAGGGTGCTTTCAATACAAACGTTTTTTGAAAAATAATTATTGTAGGTTCTAAAATAGTTTGAAATAAAATTTCAAAAAGAATAAAAAACTATAGTGGCAGCTGTTTCAAAACAACTACCACTACATTAGATTAGATTATATAAAATTCTTATCAACCCTGAGGATTATTTCTCCCTCTTTCTGAGCCATCAATTTTTCCACCTTTAGGGTGTCACAACTCAATTTACCCTATGTCATCTATAAATCACCCTAAAAATAGGGGTCAAAAAACGGTGTTTTTAGTCTCGTTTTTTGCTCCAAAATCACCCTCAAACCACTATATGTTGTGGTCAACTTCTACTTTTTGCCTTCTGAACCACAATACGTCATCAGAATTATACTCTCAACGTGCCCAGTCATAGGAAACATATCAACACATCTAATCTTCTCAACCTTATACCCCGCACTCAAAAACTCCGGCAAATCTTTTGATAGTGATGTTGGTTTGCATGATATATAAATAAACGTTTCAGGGTTATAGTCTATTATCTTTTTTAGGGCTTTTGGGTGGATGCCTTCTCTTGGTGGGTCTAGGATTATTATGTCGGGGGTGTTGGCTCCGTCTATTTTTGTTAGTTCGTCTACTTTTTCAAGGACGTCTCCTGCTATGAAGCTGCAGTTTTTTATGTTGTTTAGCTTTACATTTTCGTTTGCTTTTTTTACTGCTTCTTCTACTATTTCTATGCCTATGACTGTTTTGGCGTTTTCGGATACTATTTGGCCTATTGTGCCTGTTCCTGAGTATAGGTCGTATATTACTTTGTTTTTTGTGTCTCCTGTGAAGTCTTTTACTACGCTGTATAGTTTTTCTGCACCCAGTGAGTTTGTTTGGAAAAAGGAGAAAGCTGATATATTGAATTTTAAGCCTAAAAGTTCTTCCTCAATGCGGTCTTGACCGTAGAGGATTTTCATTTCTTCTGCTTTTACTACGTCTGCTATTGAGTCTGTTACGGAATGAGCTATGCACTTTATTGTACCGCTTAATTTCAGTGAATTAAGCATGTTTACAAATTCCTCTTCATTCAGAGTTCCTTGTGATGAAGTAACCAGATTAATCAATATTTCCTCTGTTTTTGCGCATTTTCTTACAACCAAATATCTCAGGAAGCCTTCCTTTGACATCTTGTGGTAAAAGCTTGTATTGTTTTGTATGAAATACTCAAGTGTTTTTTTTAAAATTACTCTGAAATCTTCATCTACTATTCTGCAGTCATCTACTGTTACTATTTCATAGAATCTGTTTTTTTGATGAAGCCCCAGGGTTAATGGTCCGCCTTTTACTGCATCGCCGAAGGAAAATTCCATTTTGTTTCTATATTCAAATTGCTTTGGACTTTCAACTATTGGCAGCATCTCATAGTCAGTACATATCTCATCTATTATTTTTTTTACTTGATTTTGTTTTAATTCAAGCTGTTTTTCGTAAGGAATTGTTTGATATAAGCAGCCTCCGCAAGAGCCAAAGTGCTTGCAGGCAGGGTCTTGTTCATAATCTGCTTTTTTTGTGACCTCTACAAGCTTAGCCTCTATCTCGCTTTTTTTAATTTTAGATATTTTGGCTTGTACAATTTGCCCCAAGAGTGCATTTTTAACAATTACTGTATTTCCGTTATATTCTGCTATTGCTTTATTGGGGAACAGTACATCCTTTATTTTAATTTCAATTATATCTCCCTTTTTCATTAACTTTCCTTTCAGTGTGTAATTATAGTCATTCGTGAAGTGTAAAATTTGTATATTGTTTAAATCTTATATTAATAATCTATCTTTTCAGGTCCTTTTTCTTCTTCGTAATGCATAAAATCATCAATATTTTCTACGTTTTCGGATATTTTACTGACCGGCATTTTAACATATTTGCCATATGCTGTGACTGCAACATCACCGTTATTAAGCAGTATTTCGCCTTCTGCCTCAAATATTTTTCTGGTGTTTCTTACAGGTCTTGCTATTACTTTGAGTTCTTCATTTAAGGGCACAGGTTTTTTATATTTTATGTTAAGTTCAACAGTCACTCCCCACGAATCAGGCTCCTCAAGCATCATTGATCTTCCTATAGCCTCATCCAGAATTGCTGCTAAAACTCCTCCGTGAGCTCTGTTCGGATAGCTCTGATGAATATCCTGCGCCGTAAAGATTCCGGCTAATTCGCCATTTTCAAGCTCATAAAATTTCATTTTGAGGCCTGCTATATTTTCTGTACCGCATATAAAACAGTCCTTACTTATATGTTGTTTTTTCGTAACTTTCTTTTCCATGTTTACCTCCATTAGTCTCAAACATGGTTTGAGAGTTTGAATTTTTTTGCGCAAGAGTGTCAAGCTATTTTAATAATATTTTAGACACAAAGTATCTCGCACATTTTGTCTATTGCTTTTTTTATTCTTTCATTCGGTCTTATATCTCCATTGTCTCCTACATAATGAATTAGTCCGTATGCAGGGAAGCTTTGACCTTCCAATAAATTGCTTGGTACAGGTATAACCGACATTCCCACATGCTGAGCAAAAATATTTATTGCATTCAGGCACATGTCTCCGCCGCCTTCGGTTGTTCCTGCACAGGTAAAGGAAAACAGCCTTTTACCGTAAAATTTTGCTTCAGACCAGTAGTCTGAAAACTCGTCCATAAATGCTTTGATTTCTGCCGAAACATTTCCGTAGTAGGTTGGAGAGCCTAAAATTATTATATCGCTGTCTAGCAGCTCTTTAAAATCATATAATTCAACGGACATAATTTCATCTTTATATTCTTTTGCAATTGCAAGTGTATCCGCTAATTTTTCAAAATCTTCGTCTCTTACCTTAAATATATTAACCTCTATATTTCTGTTTTTTAAATTATTGTAAAACGCTTTTGCCATTAAGTAGTTGTTTCCGCCAACACTGTGAAACACTATAGATATTTTTTTCATGTCTTCTTCTCCCAGTCTAATTTTAACGATTTAATTTGGAAATCAAATAACTTTCTACTTCTATCCCGGCTTCAAGGTTTAAAACCTCATCTAAAAGTTCTTCACATTCTTTTTTTGAAAGTGACCTTATTATATGTCTTGACTTTAATATTGAGCACGGACTCATGCTGAACTCATCTAATCCCATACCCAGAAGCAATGGTATTAAATTCGGCTCGCTCGCCATTTCTCCGCACATGGCAACTTTGATATTTGCGGCATGTGCATTGTCTATAACGCTTTTTATAAGTCTTATTAGCGCAGGATGGTATTGATTGTATAAATGATTAATTTTAGAGTTCATTCTGTCAACAGCAAGTGTATATTGAATTAAGTCATTGGTTCCGATACTGAAAAAGTCAACTTCCTTAGCCAATATGTCAGATATTATTGCTGCAGAAGGAATTTCAATCATTATACCTAATTCTATATTATCTCCTATTGCTATGCCCTCATCTATTAATTCTTGTCTTGTTTCAAAGTATAGTTTTTTCGCGCCTCTTAATTCACTTATGCTGGAAATCATAGGGAAAAGTATTTTGACTCTTCCGTATGCACTCGCTCTTAATATAGCTCTTAATTGTGATTTGAATATATCCGTATTATCTAAGCATAGTCTTATAGCTCTATATCCTAAAAACGGGTTCATTTCCGTAGGTATTTTTAAATAAGGCAATTCTTTGTCTCCGCCGACATCAAGTGTTCTGATTACTACGGGCTTGCCTTTCATTTTTACCGCAATTTCCTTATATGCCTGAAATTGTTCTTCTTCTGTAGGCAGTTTAGACCTGCTCATATATAAGAACTCGCTTCTGACCAGACCTATAGCCTCAGCATCGCTCTTTATGGCATTTTTTATATCTGCAGGTACACCGATATTAGCCTCAAGCATAACCTTATGTCCGTCTAAGGTAACAGTTTCTAAGCCTATCTGCTCGACTAAATTATTCTTTATATCATCTTCCTTTTGTTTTTTTAATTTATAATACTGCTTAATTTTATCCGAAGGATTAATGCTTATTTTTCCGGTCGCTCCGTCACAGATTATTTCGTCTCCGAATTTAACTTTTTTGTATATTCCTTCTACACCGACTACAGTGGGTATCTCCATAGTTCTGGCTATTATAGCCGCATGGGAAGTTCTGCCCCCTGTCTCAACAATTATGCCTGAAATTTTATCTTTATTGATTTGCGCGGTATCAGACGGTGAAAGATCATAAGCAACTAAAACAGTTCCGTTATCAATATCTGATAATTTTATAATCTTATATCCCAAGATTATTTTTGTTAATCTGTACATTATGTCTTTCAAGTCGTAAGCTCTGTCTCTATAATACTCATCCTCAATGTTGTCAAATAACTTGATATATTTATTAAGCACCTCATTAAGTGCAAATTCGCAGTTCACCTTTTCTGTTTTTATCTTATTATGCACTTCAGCAAATACATCCTCATCTTCCAGCATCATTTCCTGTGCCTTGAAAATTTTTGCCTCTTTTTCGCCTATGTTTTTTAAAGTTATTTCATATATATTATTAATTTGCAATTTACACTCTATAATAGCATTATTTAATTTTTCTATTTCTACTGAAGTATTTTCTGCTTCTTTTTTTTCTACTTTAATTTCGTTAGGTTCTAATTTAAAAACCTTGCCGATTCCTATTCCTTGTGATACTCCTAAACCTTTCATATTATCCCCATTTCTTTGTTTTTTATTGTTAAGATCATGATTAAATTCATGTATATATAATTGGGATTATTTTTGCTTTGTAATGATTATGAAGATTAAGATAAAATTTCTTTAGGAAAGCGTTTATCGCTGCTTCCGTATCGAAGAAGCATGATAAAAGCGAATTTCTTGAAATGAAATGCTGTAATTGATGTGTCTTTGCTTTTATTATGGATTTCATGTTTGTATCATGTTGTTTAGTACACAAGAAAATAAATGATTTGTGCATCATGATTTCCTCCATAATATAAATACTATAGCTGTAATTATATTTTTTTTATTATGTTTTGTCAACACAATAATAAGATGCAGTCAGCCTTATGCCATAGTATCGGCGAGCTGAGCCATTTTTATTATCTAAAAAACGCACTAACAATTATTTGTTAGTGCGTCAAATTATTTTTCAAGCGAATACACTATTTGTCCGTTTATTATTGTATACATTGTTTTATAGTTTATATCAAGAAGCGGATTGCCTTTAAAGATTACTATATCAGCATCTTTTCCGATTTCCAGACTGCCTACTCTGTCGGATATACCAACTATTTCGGCAGGATTTATGGTTATTGCTTTCCAGGCTTCCTGTTCGTCCAAACCGGATTTAATCGCAAGTCCTGCGCATATGCTCAGGTATTGAAGAGGTATAACCGGTGAATCTGTTATTATCCCTATCTTTAAGCCCTTTTCGCATAAAATCTTAGGTGTTGTAAAGCTTAAATTTCTCAATTCATATTTTGATTTATTGCTCAGAGTAGGTCCCACAAATGCAGGCTTGCCTTCTTCAGCCAGTTCATCTGCTATCAGATGTCCTTCTGTACAGTGCTCTAAAGTAATATCAACATCAAACTCCTTCGCAATTCTAAGAGCTGTAAATATATCATCCGCTCTATGAGCATGAGCTTTGAGCGGTATTTCTTTTCTTAATACAGGAAGTAATGCTTCCATTCTCATATCATAATCCGGTTTTTTATCAGCATCTTCTTTTGAAAGCTCAATATTCTCCAAATACTGCTTTGCTTCAAACAGAGTTTCTCTTAATATTGCCGCTGTTGCCATTCGTGTTGTCGGAGATTTGTGCTGATCGTCATATACCCTTTTAGGATTCTCACCGAATGCAATTTTCATAGCCACGGGATCCTTTATAATCATCTTATCCACTCTTTTGCCATGAGTTTTCATAGCTAAGAATGTTCCGCCTATGACATTGGCACTTCCCGGTCCTGTAACAGCCGTTGTCACACCGCCCTCTATTGCTTCTTCAAAGGCTACGCACATCGGATTAATAGAATCTATAGCTCTCAAATGAGGAGTTACAGGCTCTACTGCTTCATTTCCGTCATCTCCTTCAAAGCCTATTCCTTCTTCCCACATACCTATATGGCAGTGTCCGTCTATAAATCCCGGTGAAACTATACAGCCCTCTGCATCAATTATTTGTGCATCTTTTGGTATATCAATGTTTGTTCCTATTTCCTTAATTAAGCCCTTTTCTATTAATATCTGCCCTTTTTCTATATCTCCGGCTTTTGACATAGTTTTTATGTATCCATTTTTTATAAGTATCATTTAAGTCCTCCAATATGCTTAAATTTTGCAAACTATATTACTGTTGGCATATTTCCTATAATTAAAAAGTTAACTGTTCCGAAAGTAAATTTTATCGGAATACAAAAAGCATTTCTTACCTTTGTGAGCTTTTTATTTTTATCAATAAACTGAGGTGTTAATTCAAGTTCCATTCTATCAGTATTTGACATATTCACGCAAAATATACCGTTGTTAAGATTCATAAATTCACTGACCGATGCTGTGACATATTCATCAATATCTTTGTATTCCTCTTGACTGAATCTTGAAGCAAACTCTATCAATGTATTATCATCGCATTCCAAGGCTGTATAGACGTTAAATTCACCTTCTATTGTCTGATAAGTGAAATTCCTGCATTCAAATTCTTCGAATATAATTGATTTTAAAGGGATAAAATCGTCTCCGACGAATCTTACCATATTTTTAAACATCAACGAAACATATTCTGTATATAAGGCGGCGTCCTCAAATGATTCAAATTCATAGAAATTTTCTATAATTTCCAGCATTTTTTCATTTTGAAGCAGCGTAAAATCCATTTCTTTGATTTTGCGTTCTTTTTTATATTCCTCTATGGCACTTTCAAACTGGTTATTAGTCATATAGCCCTTATCTACAAGTGCCTGCCCTAATAAAATATACCCTATGTTTTGGGATTTTAAAAGCTCTGAAACCTGTTCTTCTGTCAGATATCCCATTTCCATAGCGATAGTTCCGAATCTTTTGTCTATTTTAGACTGCATTTTGTGAACCTTGTCAACCTGGTATGCATTCATGTATCCTGCATTGATAGCTAGAACACCCAGTTTTAGCTTAACATTTTTTTGAATCTCCAGTGCTTCGACTAATTGATTCGTTGTAATATATTCTTTGTTTAACAGATAGCTTCCGAAAAATTGTGTAAACATTGCTACTTACCGTCCTTTATCAGTTTATTTATGACTTTTTTAACATCATCTGCACAAATCGGTTTTTGAATAAAATCATAAACCCCTGCTTCTATTGCTGATTTTAAATATTTTTGCGTAACCGCTGATGAGGCGATGATAACCTTTGCTTCAGAATTAAAATCAGTTATTTCTTTTAATGCTTCGACACCTGTTTTTTCAGGCATAATAATATCCATAAAGGCTATATCCGGCATATGTTCTTTGTACATATTAACTGCCTCTTTTCCGTTAGAAGCATAAAAAATGTTTGTACATCCTATTGATGTCAGAATATCAGTGAATTGTTTTCTGACCAATATAGAATCATCACTAACAAGTACTTTTAAATTACTAACAAGCATCTTTTGCACCAACCGTTCTTTAATATTATTACAAAATACTTTTCTAGTAATTATTCTATACTTTTTAACCAATATTTGCAAGTTTTTTGTATAAATAAGTCGAATTTTAGTTTTCTTTTTAAAAGTAAAAATACTTAGCTATATAGTATTTTTACTTTTAAAAATGTGGCATATCTATTTATTTTCGAAAATTAAGAGCTCCGCTATTTGAACTGCGTTGGTTGCTGCTCCTTTTCTTATTTGATCTCCGCTGCACCATAATGACAGTGAATTTTCACAGCTTATATCTTTTCTTATTCTCCCTACAAAAATCAGGTCTTGATCTGAAGCAAAAAGAGGCATAGGATAATGCTTGTTTTGAGGGTCATCAATCAATTTAACTCCTTTTGCTTTTTTAAGAACTTCTCTTGCCTTTTCAGGGCTTATTTCCTCTTCTGTTTCAATAGTTATTGATTCGGAATGGCTTCTGTAAACGGGAACTCTTACACAGGTACAATTAATTTTTAAGTCCTTATTATGAAGTATTTTTCTTCCCTCATTCTGCAGCTTCATTTCCTCCTGTGAATATCCGTTTTCATCAAAGTCTCCGATTTGAGGAATCAAATTATATGCAATTTGATACGGAAATGTGTTTATTTTTACTTCCTCATCATTCACTATATCTTTTACCTGAGCTTCAAGCTCTGATATTCCTTCACTGCCTGCACCCGAAACAGCTTGATATGTTGATACAATCATTCTCTTAATCCTGGAATATTTATTAAGCTCATTCACAGCCACAAGTCCTATAATTGTTGAACAATTAGGATTTGCTATAATTCCCTTATGATTTTTTACATCCTCTGAGTTTATCTCCGGAACCACCAAAGGAACATCATCATCAAGTCTGTAAGCACTGCTGTTATCAACTGCGACAGCCCCTGCCTTTACTGCAAAGGGCAAAAGTTTTTTACTGATACTGTTGCTTACGGCTGATAAAACTATATCTATGTTATCAAATGAGTTTTCATTAGCTTCCTGTACAAATAAAGTTTCATTATTAAATTGTATCTTTTCACCGATGCTTTTTGAACTTGCCAATAATCTGAGTTCATTTATCGGAAACTTTCTTTCCTGCAGTATTTTTATTATCTCTCTTCCCACTGCTCCGGTTGCGCCCAGTATTGCTACATTATATTTTTTCATAATCACCGCTCCTTTAAGCACTAAATAAATTTCTATGCAATATTTGCACAGTTTCGAGTCCCTTAGACTCATTTACACAAAAACCTATATGGTTTTCAGATATTTCAACACTTTTGTAATTTATTCTACTGCATGAAATTATGCTTCTTACCTTATTTAATAACGCTCTATCTATATTATTGCCTACAAGGCTTATTTGTGACATAAATTTATATTTTTGCATTGTTATTGACTGTATTCCCGGTATATTCTTATCACAATCCCGTATGCAGGTTCCTTCACAAGAACTGAAGGTTGATTTGATGAACAGCTTGGTATTTTTATTTTTCTGCGCAATTTTTACAGCTCTCGGGTGAATAACCTTTGCTCCTCTGTCCGATAAAAGCATACAGGTTTTATAGTCAATGCTTTCTAAAAGTCTGGCACCTTCTATAAGATTAGGGTCGGCTGTCATCACTCCTTCAACATCAGTATAAATATCAATTCTTTCAGCATTTAAAGCATTTCCTATAACAACTGCCGATATATCACTTCCGCCTCTGCCAAGCGTTGTTATCTCCCCATCGCCCGTTGCACCTTGTGAGCCTGCAATTATAGGTATCCAGCCCTTTTCTAAATATTTAATGATATTATCCGTATTAACTGATAAAACCTCGGCATCAAAATGATTGTTATCAGTTATAATACCCGCCTGCTGTCCTGTGAGACTTATGGCTTGATACCCCCTTGCACTTAAGCTTGAGGCTGTCAGAGATGCAGAAATTATTTCTCCGCAGGAATATATTGCATCAAGCTCTCTTTTTGACACATTTTCATTTTTGCTTTTAAGTATATTAAGAAGCGTATCTGTTGCATAGGGTTCTCCTTCTCGTCCCATAGCTGATACTATAACAACTAAATTAGTATACTTTTTTTTAGCATCAATGATTTTTTTATAAACACACTCTCTCGCATTTTCTGTTGCCACAGATGTTCCGCCGAATTTTTGAACATAAATTTCCATTAAAAAAGCCTCCTCTAATTGAGAAGGCTTTAAGTTCTAAGACCGCGCCTCCTCATCTCTCAAAACTATTGCTTTGCTGGAATTGGCACCTTGCAAATTTTTGCTTTGTAGGTTGCCGAGACGTCATCGGGCCAGTCCCTCAGTCTCTCTGGATAAGAAGTTTAAATATTCAATTGTTTATTAGTATAATTATATTGATTAAATATGTCAATATGTTTTTTTATCTTTTTAATATTTTGATTCTAAAAAATTATGAACTATTGTTCTTTCAGCCTTTTTCTGTATATGTACTCTGCAATAACCGCTATTATAATTGCAATGCTAAACCATTGCGATGTGGAAACCCCCATCCAGAAGCCCCGCTCTGTATCGTATCTTAAGTATTCTAAGAAAAATCTCACAATTGAGTAAAAAATCAAATATATTCTGATCAAATTTCCTTTATCTCGTTTTTTCCTTGCATATACGATAAGAAAAACAAATATCAGAATGTTTAGAAATGACTCTAATAGCTGTACCGGAAATAGTTCAATATTATTCGGTGCAACAGGTGACTGGCTAAATCTCATTCCGATAGGAGCTTTAAACGGAATACCATAGCAGCAGCCTGCAAGAAAACATCCCAATCTTCCGAATGCGTGGATTAGAGGAAAGGAAGGGGTTAAAGTTTCAACTAAATCTATAAAATCTATCTTATATTTTTTTGTGTAAACATACATTAAAATTATTGCACCTGCAAGTCCTCCGTAAAAGACAAATCCTCCTTGCAGCATAGCAATTATATATTGTGGATTTTTAATCATTGCCTGAAAATTATTTATTATATACGGAATGTTTATAAGTAAATATACCAGCTTTGCACCTATTATCAGTCCTATAACCGCAAATAAGGATGCGTAGAACACATCTTCTTTTTTTTGATTGTGTTTATCCGCACGAAATAAAGCTATTACTATTCCTATAATAAATCCTGTTAAAATTAATAATCCGTAGGTAGCGATTGTAAATCCGAATAAATGTATAAATGGCTTCATTATTCCTCCAAAATATTAAAAATAAGCAAACATTGCTGTTTGCTTATTTTCATTGTTATAATTCCATATGGATTAATATGGAAACGACGATGCTATTAGTCCCGCACATGCAACGCAAGCTATGAAAGCTAATGCACAAAGCGCAACAGAAATGATTGATAATACTAAGCCTGCTGTCGCCATACCTGATGGTTGCTCTTTCTTTGCTGAAACTCCCAAAACAATACCTATAATACCAAGAACTATTCCCAGCAAAGCACCGTATCCGAAGAATATACAAACCAGTGATACAATACCAAGCACCAAGGAAGCAATAGCTTTTCCGTTTGATTTATTTTCCATTTCATCCTCCAAGTTATTTTTTTATTTTCCCTATTGATATTATATAAAATTTAACATCAGAAGTAAACAAAAAAAGACAAATCTTGCTATTTTTTTTAATTTTAATAAGCTCTTGCTATATATACCATGTGTTTTGCTTCTTTATCGCAGAAATGGCACTTATCTGAAAGATTTTCTTGTTCAAACGGTATACATCTTATTGTTGCTCCGGTTTCTTCTTTAAGTTTTGCTTCACATTCAGGGCATCCGCACCACATAGCCTTTGCAAAGCCCGGTTTGTCAGTTATGCTTTTTTTGTACTCTTCATAGCTTTCCATGATATATGTGTGTGCTTCTCTGTGCTGTCTTGCTTTTTCCAGCATATCTTTCTGCATAATTTCAAGCATAGTTTCTATTGTTTCTGCTATATTGTCAAGGGATACAATTTCCTTTTCAAGTTTATCTCTTCTTACTGTAACAGCTTGGTTATTTTCTATATCTTTAGGTCCTATTTCAAGTCTTATAGGATAGCCCTTCATTTCGTATTGGTTAAATTTCCAGCCCGGTGAATTAGTTGCATCATCATCTAATTCAACTCTTATGCCTCTTGATTTGAGTTCATCATATAAGGCATTAGCTTTTTCCAGCACTCCTTCTTTTTTCTGAGCGATAGGAATTATGACAACCTGTGTAGGCGCTACTCTCGGAGGAAGCACAAGCCCTCTGTTATCACCGTGTACCATGATAAGTCCGCCTATTAATCTTGTAGAAATACCCCATGAAGTATGATACGGATACTCTTGTTTTCCTGTTCTTCCCAGATATGTTATATCAAATGCTTTTGTAAAATGCTGTCCCAGGTTGTGAGAAGTTCCAGCCTGAAGTGCTTGACCGTCGTGCATCAGTGCTTCCATTGTATAAGTAGCATGAGCTCCGGCAAATTTTTCTTTGTCACTTTTTTGTCCGATTACAACCGGCATAGCAAGTAATTCTTCTGCTACTTCTTTATATATACCAAGCATTTGCAGTGTTTCATTCTGCGCTTCTTCTTCTGTTTCATGCAAAGTGTGTCCTTCCTGCCATAAAAACTCGGATGTTCTCAAAAACGGGCGTGTTGATTTTTCCCATCTTACAACGCTGCACCACTGATTGTACAGATAAGGTAAATCTCTGTATGAATTTAACCATTTGCTGTACATATTGCAAATTATAGTTTCGGATGTAGGTCTTACACAAAGTCTTTCTCCGAGCTCTGTGCTTCCTCCGTGTGTAACCCATGCAACCTCAGGGGCAAAACCCTCCACATGCTCTTTTTCTTTGTTTAATAAACTCTCAGGTATTAAAAGAGGAAAATAACAATTTTTATGTCCTGTTTCCTTAAATCTTCTGTCAGCGAACTCTTGGATTTTCTCCCATAATGCGTATCCGTACGGTCTTATAACCATGAATCCTTTAACAGGAGAATAATCAACAAGTTCATTTTTCATTATTACATCTGTATACCATCTGCTGAAGTCCTCTTCCATAGGAGTTATTTCTTTTACGAATTCTTTTTCCTTAGCCATTTTAGCTCACATTCCTTTCCTTGTTATCATTATATTAGATTTATTATATTCAGTTTTGCATGAAATAAGTGCGTTATCACAAGCAAAAAAATAAACCGCCTCCACAATATAGAGACGGATTTCCGCGGTACCACTCTGATTACTGTATATGAATACAGTCCCTCAAACAAATAACGGTTTGTGCCGTTTGGGTTTTCTCCCAAATACTCCAAGGCAGGTTCAATATACATTGGGATAAAAGCTTTTCACCAAGTGCTTTCTCTCTAAAATCCTTATATATCTAATAGTCCTTATCATCGTAATTATTAATATGTTGCTATTGTATATTAGGTGAATATTTTTGTCAATAATTTTTATACCGACTTCAAGCAATTTTTATTATTAAATAATATATTTATTCAAAATCGGAATCATTGAAATCAGCTCCACCATTATATAGCTTGGTACCGCGGAAATCCGTCTC
>DGYI01000059.1 GCA_002396645.1 Firmicutes bacterium UBA5010 | reverse complement strand
ACAGGCGGAAGTGTTTATGCGGATTTTTTAAACAGCTTTATTTGATTGTCAACAGTACATGGAGTATCGTAATGATAGAATTCATTATCATTCAGATTTTGCTCTCTTCTTAATCTTTCCATTTCATTGAAATAAAAGTCCTCGTCTTTTTGATCTATTACCATATAGTCACATTCTATATATACACCACCCGGTTTTAACGAGTTGTATATATTTTTATACAGCTTTAGCTTATCTTCATGCTTAAAATGATGCATTGTCTGGAATGATACGGCTGCATCATACTTTTCAAAACCTAAATTATATTCTAAATAGCTTGCATTGATTAAAGTTATATCCTTATCATAATACTTTTCTTTTAATTTATCCAGCATTGATTTTGTTAAATCTATTCCTGTTACCTGAATATCAGGATATTTTTTAAATATTTCTTCAAGCTCCAAACCCGTACCGCAGCCTAAGTCTAATAATGTAATACAATTACATGGTACAAACTCAGCCATTTTTATATATCCTTCCTTACAGCCTTCAACATTATTTATCATATGCTCATCATAATCATTTACTCTGGCAGTAAAAAATTCACTCATTTTCTCTAATTTTATACTCATTTTTTCTCCCTCTCTCTTTATCATCTTGCTTTCTTTTAATATCTACAATACTATTTAAATTATATAATCATCCTGCATAAGATTTTCATTAATACATTTTCTTAAATTTTTAATATTAATGATAACAGTATTTTCCCCTATTAACATTCTCTTTTTTACCGGGCCTGGAGGATATACCGAAAATGCACCTGAACTTAATAATTTATCCAAGCCATCTGTGGAAAGTAAAAAATTATTTTTTATAATGTCAGTTAATTTAACATCTACATCAAATTCTTGATTTAGATTAATTTCAACAATATCTTCTTCTGATTCAATAATTTGTTTAAATGTTATTTCATCACCTGATATTTTTAAATTTATATTAGAATAATCTACATTTATTTTATTCCTGCTTATTACCTCTCTGTCAAAAGCATAAATCCAAGATGTTTTAATATCATTTTCTGTAAATCTTGAAAATAAATCTTTATCAATACTATTTACATTAACTCTGGGCAATATATCTATATTAAAAGTGCTGTCACAATTACAGCATTTATAAATAAGCCATACATCAATAAGCTTTTTTTGAGCGTTTAATCTGAATTTTTCACTGCAATAATGCTTGGTTGTTTTATTGCATTTTTTACATCTCCTTATATAAAACGGAGCAGAGTCAGGAACAATATTCCATGTGTATATCTTTTTAAACTGCATAATTTTCTTTCCTATATAAAAATTTTATTTAGATATTTAAACACCTTAAGATTTATCCACATTTCTATTTCTTAAATATCTAGCTTTACTTGATTTAGTATATAATAAAAGCAGCTGATAAAAAACATCATGATTTATTATGAAATAAAAATGAGTATACCAAGCTAAACAATATAGAATAAGAAAATAGATAAAAATTGAAGTGCATAAATTTATATGTTAAAATGAATTTTATTCTAAGCGAAAATTTGAAGGGAAAATAAATATGGATTTTGCAAATACACCCACACTGGAAACAGAAAGATTGATATTAAGAAAATTTACAGAAAATGATATTGAAGCTTTTTTTGATATTTACAAAGACAGAGATGTAAATACCTACTTACCATGGTTTACTTTGAAATCATTGGATGAAGCAAAGGTATTTTTTAAAGAAAGGTATTTAGAAGTATATAATCAGCCCCGTGGATATAGATATGCCATATGCTTGAAAAGTGAAAATATACCGATTGGATATGTTAACGTAAGCATGGATGATAGCCATGATTTAGGCTATGGACTGCGTAAAGAGTTCTGGCACAAAGGTATTGTAAGCGAAGCAAGCAAAGCTGTTATTGAACAAGTAAAAAAAGACGGTCTTCTTTATATTACCGCCACCCATGATATTAAAAATCCCCGCAGCGGTAAAGTAATGAAACAATCAGGCATGAGCTATAAATATTCCTATGAAGAACAGTGGCAGCCTAAAAATATACTTGTTACATTCCGAATGTATCAATTAAATTTTGATTACAAGCATGACCGGGTATATAAAAAATACTGGGATAATTCAACAGTACATTTTATTGAAACAGATATTTAAATGTATCATATGTCTTTATTTCTAAATCGCCATATGGACATGACTATAGTTAATGTACTCCAAGTAATTATGATAATGAAAGCAGTTAAAATTCCAGTGTATTCTATGCTTCCTTCCTGTGCAATTCCCGAAAGCGTATGTATTGCGGATGCAGGTAAAATCGGTATAAAAATCTCTTGAATTGCTTGCGGGAAAAGTTTCGTAACGGCAGGAAGAAACATTACCGCAAGTGGTATTACAATCCCTGATGATATGTTTCTTGAAAAGAATGTAGCGCAAACTGTAAAAAGAACATAAAATAGCGGCATAGCAATACATCCGACGGCAAATCTCCACAGCTCGGATACCGAAAGTCCCAGCTCATGTACAGATAGAAGAATAAGCTGTCCGTTGACAAGCGTAATGATCGCGACAATTACACCCACCACAAATGACAGCAAGAAAAATGTCAATAGCTTCGCGCTAAAATAATGGGTTCTGTCCGGTGTCGTTATAAGGTATGTCTGTATTGTTTTACCCTGAAACTCTTTTCCGATTTGAACCGCTGAAAAAAGTATAAGCAGAATAGTTACAACATCTACACCAAGCATATTAACTTCAATAACGGACATAGGCTTAAGCTCGGACAAGGCCCTTTGTTGAGTTATTTCTGTTGTAAAAGCAAATACAAGTCCCATTAAAATACTGAAAATTATTGCAAACAACAAATACAATCGTGAAGATTTGGGAAACCATATTTTTTTCCACTCTGCGTGAATAGAATTTATCATTTCTTCGTCGCTCCTTTATCTTGATTTAGATTTAATCCCTTATAATCTGTTTTTCCGTCCACCATTTCTGAAAAAAGCTGTTCCAATGAGGGTTGATAATTGACCAATTCATAAATACGAATCCCATTTGTAAAAGCAATATCTCCTATCCGTCTCGCGGTCATTTTTCTTACATGAAGAATGCCGGATTCCGGCATATATACCTGAGCACCATTCTCTGCCAATATTCTTTTTAGTTCTGATATGTTATTCGACTGCACTTGCACATAAGATCTAAAGCTTTTTTCCTGCATCTCGCTCATGCTCATATCAGCAATCAGTTTCCCGCGTACAAGTACAATAATTCTGTCTGCTATTTCCTGAATCTCACTTAACAAATGACTTGATATAAGAACCGCTTTACCCTGCTTCGCCAAATCTCTGAGCAATGTGCGAAGCCAATGAATGCCTTCCACATCCAGTCCATTGAAAGGTTCATCCATCATGATTGTTTCAGGGTTGCCTATAAGAGCCCCGGCTATGCTAATTCGCTGTTTCATGCCAAGTGAAAATTCGCCTATTTTTTTATCAGACACTTTTTGCAATCCGACAAGTGATAGAAGTTCATCAACTCTGTTTTTATTTATTCCGGCAGCGGTTGCTAAAATAGAAAGATGCTGCCGAGGTGTCAATCTTGTGTCTATAGCACTTGAATCTATCGTTGCACCGATTTTACTTAATGGTCGTTCCAATGAACCATACGGTTTCCCGTTTACGGAAACACTCCCTGAAGTAGGCGCAGCCAATCCGAGAATAACACGCATAGTTGTTGTTTTTCCGGCTCCGTTAGGCCCGAGAAAACCAGTGACTACACCAGGGTGAATGTATAGGCTGATATCGTTTACCGCAATTTTATCTGCAAATCTCTTTGTCATGTTTGATAATTGTATCATTATTCTTCTTTTCCTTTCCGGTGGTTTTCAGATGCATTGGGATATAAGTCATTTTGAGAGGCATATATTTCAAAAGCGCTTTCCAAAAACATGCTGGCGGTATCCATTATTTCTTCATTTTTTTCCATCATTTGATTTTCCAGATGAAGCTCTGATAATTGCTTGATAAGTTCCATATTGCCTCCAGTAAAAGATAATATAGTTTCCCACCAACGCTTTGCCATATCCTGCGCTGTAATGCTATCCGGTAAAGTTCCATCATAATACAAAACAGTTGCTTCAATCAATATTTCTTTCCATTTATGATAGAATATTTGAATCGGCTCAATATCCTGAAAGTGCTCAGAAAGCATTTTACGCTGTTCTTCCGTCATCATTTGAGTAGCTTTTGAAAATATATCGTCCCCAGGCAAGGAATTAAGAAATCGGAGTAATATTGGAAATGGCGGTTCTTTGCCAGCTTCAATCATATCAGACATAATGCCGATAGTCGCAAATGAAGTATGTAAGTGTTCCATTTTTTGAAGTAACAGTAACCTTTGATTTTTGAACATTTCCATCAATTCATTTTTATTTGGTTTTATCAAAAGCTGTTCTTTAATTTGTCCTAACGAGAAGTCAAGAGATTTATAGAGTACGATTTGTTCAATACGAATTAAATCGTCCTGTGTATAATATCGTCGTCCACTTTCTGTTCTTCCCGAAGATGGCAACAGGCCAATATTATCATAATGCTGAACAGCACGAATCGTCAGACCGGCAGCAGAAGCAATTTCACCACTTGTATATTTCTTTTCAACCATACTAATTCCTCCTTACAATCTAATTATATTTCATTACGTAGTGTAATGAGCAAGAAAAATTTTGTTTATAATAAAAAATATTTCTAATACCACTTATAAAGGGTAGGACATAATGTACTCTTTCTTCGGCATTTGGCCTATTGCTAAATAAAGAATTTAAATCGAAAATAAAATCAGACAGGAAATTTTGTCAAAAAGTTAAATACCAAAGAGGCAAGCATCTTTGGTATTTCTTAAAACAAACGGTTGTATACTTATATAATTTAATATTAAACCGATTTCTTTTTATAATATATAATTCTTTGAATACTTTTAATTGACAAAAAATACTTTTTGGTCAGTTCATCCATTTTAATACCATTAATATAATCATTAAATATATTATTATTTCTATGTTCTAATTCGGGTTTAGTGTTAGTATTAGTACCCCAAGCCTTTTTGTTAGATTCTTTTTTAGGTATGTATATGTATTCTCCATCAATGTATTCTTGTATTAATTCTACCAGTTCATCCGGCAGTATATTATTTGCTTTAATATAGCTCATTTTGCCCTCCTAAGATAATCTTTATTTTAGGAATAGCAAAGGCTAATTATCAATTATTTTGCATTAGCCTTTGCTATGCAAACATCAATACTCTTAGCATATAAAATAATTCACTCCTTTTATAAATCAATTTTCAAACCATTCTTCAGCTAAAACAGCATACTCATATGTATCCTGCCATATCGGGTTGTTATTATTGTCTTTCTTAAAGTATATATTCTTTAAAAGATGCCCTTCGCGTCTAAATTTAAGTCGTTCTAATAATTTCCACGAAGCCGTATTTATCGGATTACACATTGAAACCACACGCCTGGCGCCTAACTTAGCAAACGCATAATCAAGTAAAGCTTTTACGCTTTCAGTTGCATAGCCTAAGTTTTGATAATTTTTATTAAAAACATATCCCAGCTCATAGGTATTAAAATCACCCTTACAAAAATATAAATTTCCTATAAGCTTGTTATTATCCTTTAAACATACTGCATAGAAAGCATCATCGGTAATTCTGTAATTTGTTTCTTCTTTAGCCTGTTCTGAATTAAAAGCTTCGTAAGGTTCAAATTTTACAACTTCATCATCAGACAAGTATTCATATAAATCTTTCCAGTCATTTTCTTCAAATCTTCTGATAATTAACCTTTCAGTGTTTAAATTATCCATTATTTCTCCTGATTTTTATATAAATTATAAAAAATATAAACAAATCATAGTCTCAACTATGTTGAGCTATTCTTAATATCCCACAGATATTAAGAATAGTTTCGGCAAACCGAAACATTTAAAATATGCTACGCATATTATATCATATATGAAGTAATTAAACACCTCATAATTTATTGATAAACAAAAATGAGTAAAAATATATTTTATGCAATATCACCTATCATTTACTAAATATTTTTACTTACCAGATGTAATCTGCAATACCCTTTTTCCTCAGATATAACACCCTCATCCGTATAGCCATGCTCTAAAAACCACTGTAAATTACCGTTTGGGAATGTACCTATCTCATCTGTTACGGCATATATCTTAGTATATTTATTTTTTAAATATTTTTCAAGCTCCTCAAGAGGATAATGCTTGTAGTCATATTCTGTTGACGAATGATATAAGCACGTTAAAAAAGCGTAATCCTTGCTTTTTGGTATGTCATAAGGTACATAGCTTGTCGGTATATATTCAACTCCGCCCAGAATTTTATCGCCTTCAACATTCAAGTATCCAAATATATCATCACAATATTTTGATAAAAACTTAGCTTTTTTAATACAGCTATCACAAGAATCAGTCAGTGTACACTTCTTGGATGTCAATGAAATATTGTCCTTAGTCAGAGGTATTATGTCTCCCTTGTATTTTTCTGTGCCAAAATCAATAATATATGGCTTTTCTACACATTTTTCACCGCTTAACAGCTTATTTAAAAAACTTCTGTTTATAGGTGCCTTGAAACGCTCTTTTTCATCAATTACAGTCAGAAACGGGAAAAAAATTCTTTGACTCTTAGCCAGATCATAATCCTCTTCTATGTTATATGTTTTTATATTAAATCTATCCTTATATTCATCTAATAATTCAAGTATTTCGAAATTAATCGGACATTGATAGCTCCAGTAATAAAAATCTATTTTCATTTTATCTGCACACCTCCGCATCTTTGCATAATATATTTTTTATGTTCTATATTTTCGATTATTTTGATTTACTTATCTGTATAATTCTATATCAAAATATTTCTCCTGAAACATAACATTTCTTAAAATTTCATTATCTGTAAAGCTTATTCCTTTAGGTGCGATAATCCATTTATCCTCTATATCATCTTTTCTATGTATAATAGCTATAACAACAGCCTCAAACCTATTTACAGCTTCATCAACACCCAATAAATATATATCCTGTTCTTCATTATCTAACGCTTTATATTCATTTACATATCCATAGTTTACATAATATTTAATATGTTTGTGTTTTGGATGAAATGATCCTAATGGTCTGTCAATTATGCAATTTAGCTCTTTTCCAATTATAAATGAATAGTTTTTATCAGAGCTTTCTTGAAGACTTTTTATTGCCACTCTTTCAAAATAAGACTCCTCTATGAGTTTAACCACTTCAAGAATTTGTTCAAAGGGAGTTTTTTCATTTAAAAATATTGATATGCCGATAGTAGTTTCTTCAGATTTATCAATTCTGCCCTTTATTCCTTCGAAGTCCATATTTTCATTGTAAAAATCATCTAAATATTCTTCTACTCCATATATTTCAAATTTATATTTTTTTAATTTTTTAAAATCATATTTAAGTGCTGCTTTTTTTATCAACTTATATTCGATAAATATATGATTCAAATCAATTCCGATATCGCACATGCCATTTACTTCGATAACAGGTATAGGAAAGTATTCTAAAGCCCAATCATTATTCCGTCTGATATAATGATAGTTGTAATATCCCCATTCGCATTTATAGCCACAGCTTTTTAATCTGTCAACAGTCGTTTTTACATAATCATATAACGGTTTATATATATTATTTAAGGTTTCAAATTCATAGCTCATAGCACAGCCTCCTCGAATATTTATAAAAGATTTAAATAAAACTTCAAAATATGACAATCATATTATATATTATAACCCCGACTATGTCGAGTCATATATATCATTTGCATAGTCCGAAATATTATTGTATAATGGTGAAAAAGCATATAGGAGATACATAATGTACTATTTTTTGTCTATTTTTATCGGTGTAATCATATCTGTAATGATTTTATTTAACGGTGAGTTAACATCATTTCACGGAGTTTACATTTCAACAACTATAATTCATCTTATAGCATTATTTTTCGTTTCAATAATTTGTAAAGTAAAAAAAGTCCCTCTATTAACTAAAAAGATTCCATTTTTACTATATACAGGCGGTTCTATCGGCGTTATAACCATTGTATTTAATAATCTGGCATTTGGTAAAATAAGTATATCGGCAATTACTGCTTTGTCTTTGCTTGGCCAAGCTATTACCTCTATCATAATTGATAATTATGGATTTTTTAATATGCCAAAGCAAGCTTTTCAAAAATCTAAGCTTATAAGCCTTCTATTTATGGTGTTTGGGATAGCCTATATGATGTCATCTACTGTCGATATAGTAATAATCCCTATTATTCTGTCATTTTTAACAGGAATAACTGTTGTAACTTCAAGAACAGTAAATGCAGGATTCGCTCAAAAAACAAGCATGCTTGCAAGCACTTGGTATAATTACTTCACAGGATTGATAGTTTCTGTTATCATGGTTTTAATATTTTATAAAAGCATAGAATTTAAGTCATTTACCTTTTCAAGTAATGTATTCATCTATTTAGGTGGTATTCTGGGAGCTTTGGCAGTGCATTTATCCAATCTGTCTGTAGCTAAAATTTCATCATTTTCTATGACTTTGCTTCTGTTTATCGGTCAGATATTTTCAGGAATTATTTTAGATATTATATTAACGCATGAGTTTTCCCAGGTTAATTTAATCGGCGGTATTTTAGTAACTATAGGTTTATTCATTGACGTATGGATTGATAAAAAAAAGAATGCTTAGAAATTTTTATATTTCTAAGCATTCTTTTACTTTTTAATGGTTTTCAGTATTTTTTGCTAAAATAATAAATTCATCAAGCAAATCATATATCCATGAATTAAGTGATAAAAATTTATATCCTATGCTATCTGCCTTTTCAGTGTTCAAATAGAATGACGGAGTACCGTTGTATGTGCCATTTTCAGCATTTTTATCATATATTACTTTTATATTTGTTTTATTTTCAATATAATCAATAATTTCTTTTATTGTAATAGTTCCCTGCGCACAGGCATTTATAGTGCCTCTATAGTCTGACTTAGCCAAATAAACGAGGAACTTTCCGGCATCATCAGAGCGTATAAAAGCTATTTTTTCATCAAAATTATCTATATTCATGGGCTTTGAATTTACAATATGCTCTGCATAGTAGTAAAGCCTTTGCGTATAATCATCACTGCCTACAACATACGGGAAACGCACAGCAGCGGAATCTTGAGAAGTATAATGTCTGAATAACGCAGTTTCAGCCTGTCTTTTTATCTCGTCATATGAAAAATCATCTCGTCCGCACCATTTTAATTCATTGGTGAAAGGGTCAAAATTTTCTTCCTTTAAGTCCAATTTAAACTCATGATAAACCGAAGCGGATGAGGTCATAATATATCTTTTACATTTTACATTATCTAAAAGAACTTTAACATCATTTGAGCAGTAAGATAAATTATCACAAACTATATCGTAAGTTTTTCCTAAAAAAGCATTTTTCAAGCTTTCATCACTTGTACGTTCAATTTTGATTCTTTTGACACTATCTCCAAAATCATCTTTTGCCAATCCTCTGGTTGCAAGTGTTACATCATCCCCTTGTTTTATGAATTCACGAACCATATGTACGCCAAAAAACCTTGTACCGCCTAAAACCAATACATTCATAATTTATATACTCCTTTATAAAATTTAATTAAACTACCAATTTATAATGCAAACATCTATCCATTCCTTATAATTTGAATACCTTTCCAGTTCTTCTATTGTAAGCTCTATTGCACTGTTACTGCTGCCGCAGGCAGGGAAAACAGTATCGAATCTTTTTAGAGATTCATCAAGATATACATCTATATTGTCATTTATGCCAAAGGGGCATACTCCACCGATATCATGACCCACATTTTCAACCAACTCATCTCTGGACAGCATTTTTGCTTTAGTTTTAAATTTATCCTTATATTTTGGATTATCAATTTTAGCATCTCCTGCCGTCACAATCAAAATGCTTTTGTCTGATGCTTTAAATGCCAATGTTTTTGCAATCCTCTGAGGCTTGCATCCGACTGCCATAGCTGCCAGCTCAACAGTTGCACTTGATACATCAAATTCAAGAACTTTATCTTCTATATTCCATTTTTTTAAATACTCTTTTACTTTTTCTATAGACATTCTGTGATATCCTCATTAGTAGAATTTATTTATTTCCTTGTGTATAAGCTGCATCTCTTCATCTAAGTTTGTTATAACCTCCGAACAGTTTGTCAATCTGTCTCTAAGATATTGAGGAACCTCATTTTTAGCTTTATATTTCAAGTGATGCTCAAGACTTGCCCAAAAATCCATAGCAATCGTTCTGATTTGAATTTCTACCGGCATAAGCTCAATTCTATCATATAAATATATTTTAATTTGAAGTATAAGATGAAGGCTTCTATATCCATTTTCCTTAGGATCTTTTATATAGTCTCTTACGCGTATGATTTTGACATCATCCTGTCTTGATAAAAAATCTTCTATTTTATATATATCATCTATATAATTACAAATTACGCGAATACCCGCTATATCAAAAATATTTTCCTGTATAGACTCAAAGCTTAAGGGTAAATCTCTTTTTTCAAGCTTATCAAGTATACTTTTGGCAGATTTCAACCTGGTTTCTATATGATGTATGGGATTATAATCATATTTTACTTGAAATTCCTCGTTTAAAATCTCCAGCTTTGTATAAAGCTCCTTTATAGCAGCATTGTATAATTGCTGCATTTCCACAAATT
The DNA here is from genome assembly GCA_002396645.1 of Firmicutes bacterium UBA5010. GTDB lineage: Bacteria > Bacillota > Clostridia > Tissierellales > Sedimentibacteraceae > UBA1535. The sequence continues at coordinate 40,997 of DGYI01000059.1, read as the reverse complement.
TTTTTGCATTCTGAAAAATAGCTACATCATTATCCATTAAATCGTTCAATCCTAAAAAATCCAATTTAGACAATATATTAGTTTCTGCTTGCATATTTTCCTCCATTACTCCGCTTAGCGGCATTATAATAATTTCATAGTGAAATTCATTTCACTTTTATCTCTTCTTCTGCAATATATTTATTTCCTCTAGCTATAAACTATCAAATAAGCTGATTTGATGTCCGATATCCTTAGTTTCAAATTCATGTAAATAGCTAAATACTTTATTTATATTATATTCTATATTATTTTCCTTGCATTTATCTTTAAAAATCCTCATCAGATCATCATTGTTTTCACTTTTAATTTCATATGAATATCCATATTTTTTTTGATACTTTTCTTTTAGTCCTGGAAAATGCTCATCGAGCTTCTTATAAAAATACTCTCTGTTGCCTTCTCTTAGTGTAAGTCCCATTCCGAAGCACAATATACCGTATACCTTCGCCTCAATGCAATAATTCAATATACCCAATAAATTTTCTTCCGTATCATTAATAAACGGCAATATAGGATCAAGCCATACAACAGTTGGTATACCGTTGTCACGCATGATTTTTAAAACCTCAAACCTCCTGTAGCTTGTTGATACATTTGGCTCTAATATACTGCATAAATTTTCATCATAAGTAGTCAAGGTTATTTGAACTACACACTTTGTTTTTTCGTTAATTTTTTTTAATAAATCAAGATCACGCAGAATTCTATCAGATTTAGTTTGAATACTAAGTCCAAATCCATATTTATCTATAAGCTCAAGACATTTTCTTGTATGTCCCAACTTTTCCTCAAGATGTATATATGAATCAGACATAGAACCTGTACCAATCATGCATTTTTTTCTTTTTCTTTTTAAAATATCCTCTAAAAGCTCTATAGCATTAGATTTAATCTCAATATCTTCAAAGTCATGATCCATATTATAGCATTTACTTCTTGAATCGCAGTAAATGCATCCATGTGTACATCCTCTGTAAAGGTTCATACCGTTATGAGCTGATAAAATCCCTTTTACCTCTTTGTAGTGCATAATTACCTCCATGCAGCTATTTGCACAAGAATGACAAACTCTCACCCTTATTTTAAGGCTTTATTTATCCAATATGACTTTCCATTCCTGCATCAATTTATCAAGCGTATATTTTGCATTCGCGGGACTTGTAGAAGGCAATTCAATGATTTCTATTCCTGTATTTTTCTCAATGTACTTCTTATATAACTTAGCTGCGGTTTTTCCATTTGCATAGATATTTTTAATTTGACAATGATTAAGTATTTTGCTTAAATCATTGGGTACTGCATTTTTTATGCTGCTGTCACTTGAGCCTATGATATCACAGCTGTCAATAACATCCCATACAGCGATATTATTATCTAAAAGCATTTTTATTTTTTCATCAATTGTAAGCGGTAAATCGTTTTCTAGCATATTTGACATAAGCTCCCAAAATCTGTTCTGAGCATGCCCGTAATAAAAGCCTCCTTCTCTTGATTTTACGGAAGGAAGACTTCCCAATACAAGTATTCTTGAATCTTTATCAAAAATTGGCTCGAAGCTATGTTTTATTCTTTTATATTCTCTCTCCATGTATCACAACTCTTCCTTCGTCAGGACATTTAACATCAAACATCGGTGCTTTTTTATCTCCGTAGTCCAGCGTAGCACCGTTTTGCAGGGCATAAATAAACGGATACATACAATTCCAAAGCTCATGACAAATAGGAGGACATAAATCGTCTACTATATACTCATCTCCCGCGTTGTGATAGCTGCATCTGCAATTTCCCTCGATAATTGTTAATTTTACTTTTGCCATTTTATCATCTCCTAAAGGATATTGTTTAATTATAAACCATATAAAATTATGCTTAAAAATTGAAAAAAACTGCCTAATATAACAAAAACATGAAATGCATTATGCATATATTTTCTTCTTTTCCCAAGCCCATAAGCTATTGATCCTATGGTATATAAAATACCGCCTATTAGCAATAAAATAAATCCATTTAAACTCATTGCCTCTATGACAATTCTATATACAGGTAAAACTGCCCAGCCCATGACGATATAGCAGGTCATAGAAAAAATTCCGAATTTTTTTAAATCGATTGCAGTGAGAGTTATTGCAAATGCTGTAAGACTCCACTCTATGCCAAACAGGATCCATGCAACTGCAGGGTTTACAAGTCTTATTGAGCTCAATAAAATAGGTGTATAAGTTCCTGCAATCAATATGTATATGGTACAATGGTCAAGAACTTGAAAAACCTTTTTTGCCATACCCGGTTTTAGTCCATGATAAATACTTGATATCGTATATAATAATATCATTGAAGAACCGTAAATGGCAGATGATACTACTCCATATACATTACCGTTTATTGCGGCCGCTATTATACATAACACAAGCGCAACAACACCCATGGCTCCCCCCACAATATGCGAAACCATGTTAAATATTTCTTCCCCTTTAGTATAATTAGGTAATTTTCTATCGATAAGCCTTGTTCTCAATTCTTTGCCTCCATAAATATACTAATATAATTATTATAGTTTAATATTTTAAACTTGACAATATACTAAATACAAGCTGAGATTCTGTTTTCTTCTTTACTCTTAAAGGAAAGGTATTATCGAATTTTTTAAATTCCTCTTCATCAATAGTATATTTAAAATCTTCTAAAAGCCTGCCGCTAACTCCCTTAAGTGCATCTTTCTTTAACTCTAATGCCATTAAAGGAACAAGGTATTTGCCATCAGGGGTTTTTATATCATATCTCTCACCGCACCTGAACCCAAACTTACTATAGTATCTGGGATCTCCATATATGCAAACTGCTTTATATCCTAAATCTTTTGCGGCTTCTAAAGAATGCCTGACCAGTACGCCCCCTATGCCTTTATTTTGATATTCAGGAAGAACGCTTAAAGGACCAAACATTATGACTTTATTCCTTACTCCTTTATCATCAATTATCTCAGCCCTGCTGTATGCAATATGACCGACTATCTGTTTACCATATAATGCTACAAAATCAAGCTCCTTAATAAAAGCATCGCTTTTTCTCAAGTTATGAATGAAAAAATGCTCATCACAGCCCGGTACATGAAGATTAAAAAAAGCTTCTCGAATTACTTCTTCTACAGTTCTGTAATCATCTTCACTTTCCAGACCTATACTTAACTCTGTATTTAATTCCATATATGACCTCCGGATGATACTTTTAATCTTTAATTATATTATATATCATTTTGTTATTAGTTCAAATCAATTTATTTTGATTTAAAATTTTTTCAAGAATATTTATTTGAGTATCGGGCATACCCTCAGGCCAAGAACCGATTTTAAAAAAGTCATAATCAGATACTTCGGCACTTTTTTTAAATTCTCCTTCTATATATGAGCATTTGATAAATATATCTATTCTGTCTGGATTGCTGTTATATATTGTGCTTATAATCTTATGTGACTTTATCCTCATTGATGTTTCTTCATAAACTTCTCTTACTATTGCTTCTTCAGGTGATTCATAATCCATCCATCCACCGGGCATCCCCCAAGGAAGTTCCCGGTAAGTATGCTTTAAAAGCAATATTTCATTTCTATCATTTAAAACAATTCCTTGAACTGCAACTAAAAATTTTTTATTAAAAAAATGTACGATTTTCTTTTTTACAGACATAGGAATCGGAATATTTTTATAAATTTTTATAATCATAGCTTTAGGTATAAGTTTTTCCAATAAGTTTTTCATATTTTTCAGTCCTTTAAATTATCGTGTAAATATTTTCTGCCTTCATTAAACCATTTATGCGGGAACAAAAGTAGGCCCTTATCAATCATATATTCCATATACTCAAGAGAAGCTTTTTGAAGTGAAACTTTCAATGCATCGCTAAGCAGATTATAAAACGGAGGCGTTTCACTCTGATCCCATGACAATTTATCTGCAATAAATAAAGCCATATCATAACTGCTCGGCTTCTCTTTTAAAGTAGTATGACATTCAACAGCAGATAAGATTTTTAAATTATTTATATCAAAATATTTTTCTGAAATTAATTTTGATATTCTTTGATGCAATAAAAACGGATATTTTCTTTCAGCTTCATCTATATATAAGTTATTCCCTACAGCATATGCAAGCATATCAGCCGGTTTTATAATACAGCTGATATCATGAAGATATCCGGATAACTCACAAATATTTTCATCTAAATTATATTTACGCGCAATATTTATATTGGTCTTGGCTACAGATTCTGCATGATTAAATATTTCTGTTTTATTATTTCTGATTAAAAGATTTTTTATATCAATAATTAAATTTCCTGTTTTAGATGGTAAATTTACATATGAATAATTTTCTAAATTCATTTTTAACCTCTCATCAAGCATATAAAATTAACTTATGGTTAATTTTATGATAACATAAAAAAGAACCTAAAACAAACAAATGTTTTATGGTTTTATCTTCTTTTTTAGAAATATTTATCAAATAATATATCAAAAAAACTTGAACATTATTCAAGTTTGAATGCTGTTCAAGTTTTATCCATTATTCAAATATGGCATCTACAAACATTTCGGAATCGAATATCTGTAAATCGTCTATTTTTTCTCCTATTCCGATGTATTTTATCGGTACATTTAGTTCCTTGACTATAGGAAAAACTATTCCGCCTTTAGCTGTGCTGTCAAGCTTTGTCAATATTATTCCGTCTATAGGGCATGATTCTTTGAATAATTTAGCTTGAATCAAGCCATTTTGCCCTGTATTGGCATCTATAACCAATAAAATCTCTTTTTGTGCGGTAGAATATTCTTTTTCTATAATTTTAAATATTTTTGCAAGCTCATTCATAAGATTTACTTTGTTATGAAGCCTTCCTGCTGTATCGCAAATCAATATATCAGTTTTACGAGCTCTTGCAGCTTGAATTGCATCATATATTATAGATCCCGGATCTGAGCCCTGCTCACTTGAAATTATATCAACGCCTGCTCTGTTGCACCATTCTTCAAGCTGCTCTATAGCCGCAGCTCTAAATGTATCTCCGGCAGCTACTATAACGCTTTTACCGCCATTTTTTAACCTGTATGACAGTTTTCCTATAGAAGTGGTTTTTCCTACTCCGTTTATACCAACTATCATAATTATTTTTTGCTTATCAGATATATCTTCAATACCTTTAGCAGAGTTCAGCATATCAACTAAGTATTTTTTGATTATATTTTTTATTTCATTAGGATCTTCAAGCTTATTTTTCTTTACTTCTTCTTTGATATAATCAATAATATCCATTGTCAGTTCGACACCCATATCTGCTGATATCAAGATTTCCTCTATCTCATCTAAAAATTCATCGTCAATTTTTTTATAAAGGTGAAAAACATTGTTAAATTGTTCAGTGAAGCTCTCCTTTGTTTTAGCTAATCCTTCTTTTATTTTAGCAAAAAAACCCTTCTTTTCTTCCTTTACTTCAGGTTTTTTAGGCTGCTCAACTTCCTTTAGCTCTAAAACCGTTTCTATTTCAGTATCATCATTGTTAATAATATCTAATTGTCTGGATATTTCCTCATCATCTGATATCTCTGATTCATCTGAAAGTTCCAAGTCCTTAAGAATATCTTCCTCGCTTACTTCTTCATAATCTTTTATTTCTTCATTTTCTTCCTTATTCTTTTTACCGCGGTTAAAAAAATTTTTAAACATCTTATACCTCCATTTTATCAGGTGTAAAACTTGCTTCTTCGCACTATTCACTGCTTAAACGCATTGAAACCAGTTTTGTTACACCCTTTTCTTCCATTGTAGTTCCGTATAAGGTATCTGCATTCTCCATAGTACCTTTTCTGTGAGTTATACATAAAAATTGTGTTTCTTTTGAAAACTCTTTTAAATATCTTGAAAATCTATAGACGTTGATATCATCAAGCGCCGCTTCTATCTCATCCAATATACAAAATGATGTAGGCTTAGTTTTGAGTATTGAAAACAAAAGAGCTATTGCAGTCAAGGCTTTTTCTCCCCCCGATAAAAGGGATATTTTACTAAGCTTCTTTCCGGGCGGCTGTGCTGCAATTTCTATCGCACTATTTAGTGCATCAGTTTCATCCTCAAGATAAACATCCGCCTTTCCGCCGTTAAACAAATCGGAAAAAACCTCATTAAATATAATTCTTATTTTTCCGAATTCCTCAACAAATTGATCTCTCATTCTTATTTCAAGCTCTTTTATAACATCATTTAATTGATTTTTAGCATCAATTAAATCCTGTTTCTGCTTTGATAAGAAGTCATATCTTTCTTTAACTTCTTTATACTCCTTAATTGCGCTGATATTTACATCACCAAGGCTTTTTATGGCCTTTCTTATAGCTGAAACATCATTGTTAACTCTAGTATAGCTAAGCTCTTCATTTTTATAGGATAATGCCATGGCATAATTCATTTCATAGTCTTCCCATAAACGCACGGATATTTCTTCAATTTTTGAGCTGAGTTTTTCAATTTTTATATTCAAACCATATTCATCATCTAAGATTTCAGTCATCTTCTTATTAATATTATTTAATTCTATCTGAGAATTATTAATCAATTCTTGCTTTTTAGAAAAATTAGTTTTATGAGAATCATAATTTTCTTGACTTTCATCTAATTTTTTCTTTAACTCATTGCACTCATTTTCAAGAATACCTATTTGCAGCTTTGCTGATTCTATTTCAGTGTCTGTATCATTTAAGCTGCTGTTTTTAAGCTCAAGCATTTCATTGTTTTTTTCAAGCTCAAGATTTGTATTGTTGATTTTTTCCTCAATAAATTTTATTTCCTGGCTGACAGCCGACAATTCATTATTCCTTGAGCTGAGAATCAAGCTTAACTCATCATATTTTTCCTTATCGGATTTATTCATATGAGCTATATCATTGATTTCCTTCTCCAAGTTAATTATATTAACCTTAATTTCTTCTATATTTTTATTGATTGTATCAATTTCAGCGATACGTTTTTCATTTTCTCCTATGGTGTAGTTCTTATCCTGAAGATATTTATTTATAGATAAATCAATTTTTGATATTTGCTCTGTATATAAGCTAATCTTATTATCAAGCTGCATACCAAGTTTACTGGCTTCTTCAATATTTAGTTTTAATGTATTGATTTCCTTGTTGTTAGATATCAAATCCCTGTCAATATTTTTTATATCCTGTTCTATATCATGGCATTTTCTCTTGAGACTTATTAGTTTTTCTTGACTTTCTTCGATTTCTCTTTTTCTGCTCAATATATTTTGATTTTTTGCACTTATATAGCCTCCTGTTACAGCTCCTCCCGGATTTATAACATCACCTTGCAAACTTACAATTTTAATTGTATTGTTGGATAGCTTTGCAGCTCTGAAACCGTCTCTTATATTTTCAACTATTATTGTTCTTCCAAGCAAACTCTTGATAATATTAGTATACATATCATCAGCTTCAATTAAATTATCTGCAGTATCAATAACTCCATGCTGATTCAAAAGATTGGATTCCTCGGTGTTTAAACCTCTTCCCTTAATAGAGCTTATAGGTAAAAATGTAACCCTTCCTATTTGTTTTTCCTTAAGATATTCAATTATAGCCTCAGCATCTTGATTATTATTGACAATAACATTCTGTATAGCAGAACCGAGCGCAATCTCAATAGCTGTTTCATATTTTTTATCTGTTTTGATTATATCTGCTACAGTACCGTTTATAGCACCTCTGAAAAGATTTTCTTTTTTATGAAGACTCATCAAGGTCTGAACGCTCTTATAGTAGCCCTCATATAAGGATTCCATGTTGTTAAGAAAATTAATTCTTGAATTAGCTGTATTAAGCTCATTAACAGAAACCCTCAGCCTGTTTTCCATTTCTTTTTTATCTTCCGAAAGATTTTCATGCTGTGTCAGACTGTGGTTATAGTCCCTGTTATATTTCTCCAATAATTTATTATTATCTGTTTGTTCGTTTTTTATTAAATCTAATTCTTCAAGCTTTGTATCTTTTTCCTTTTTCTCCAGCTCAATTTCCTTATCAAACTGTTCAATTCTTTCCTGAAAATTTGCTGCAATTGACTCTGTAGAGCTTTTATCGCTTTGCAGCTTATTGATGAATTTATGCATCTCAAATAAACTGTTTCTTTTTTCCTCACTGGCATTCACGGAGCTTTCCATTTTTATTCTAAATGCCAATACTTCCTCATTTAATTTATCATATTCCGATTTTTTATTGTTTAAGGATAAGCTTAAGTTCTTAATTTCCTCATTGTGAGATTCTATTCTTTGAATCAGTTCATCCCTTCTGCTTTTCAATATTTCTATTTCATTTTCAATGCTTCCGACATTTTCTGAATATAAAAATATCTTTTCATTTTGAACCTTTATGAGATTATTTTTTTCGTCATAAGTCTTAGACAGAGTATTCCTGACATCAGCCAAAGAATTAATTTCTTTTTCAAGTGATATTAAATTTTCTTTTTCTTCAGAGATTAAAGCTTCTAAATTGTCTCGTCTTGAAATTATGCTCTGCTTAACTTTTAAAATATCTGATTTCTGGTTTTCAAAAATAGAAAGCTGTTCTTTGTTTTTTTCATATTCTCTGACATATAAATTTAACTCTATGTTTTTTAGATTTTCTTTTAATTCTATGTATTCCTTTGCTTTTTCGCTCTCTATCCTCAAAGGCTCAACTCTTGTTTCAAGCTCGTGTATTATATCCTTAACTCTGTCTAAATTGTCATTTGTTTTTTCAAGTTTTTTTACTGCCTCTTCTTTTCTGGATTTGAACTTAACAATTCCGGCAGCTTCCTCAAATACTCCTCTTCTGACATCAGAATTAGGGCTGAGTATTTCCTCAACCTTACCTTGTCCTATAACCGAATAACCGTCTTTTCCGATACCTGTGTCCATAAAAAGCTCTTTTATATCTTTAAGCCTACATGATTGCTTGTTTATAGAATATTCGCTTTCACCTGTTCTGAACAATCTTCTTTTTATGCTTACTTCCTTATATTCAACAGGAAGTCTTCCGCTTTGATTGTCAAAAATAAGCTCTACGTCTGCATAACCCAGAGGCATTCTTTTTTCAGTACCCGCAAATATTATGTCCTCCATTTTAGAGCCTCTTAAGGTTTTAGGACTTTGCTCTCCCAAAACCCATTTTATAGAATCAGATATATTGCTTTTACCGCTGCCGTTAGGTCCGACTATTGCAGTCATACCCTTTTCAACTATTATTTCGGTTTTATCCGCAAATGATTTGAATCCATGAACATATATCTTTTTTAAAAACATAATTTTTTGTCCTCAATTTTAAAATTAGAAATGAATTCTTTAAAAATATCTTCCTTTTTTATTTTGGCAATTAACTTTAAGTTATCGTATATGTCTATGATGCTCTTATCCTCTATCTCCTGTAAATAAATCCTTTTTAGTCCAAAATTATCCTTAATATAGTCAAAGTTTTTCTTTCCATGACCGGTTATATAGCTCATTAGATTTTTATTGGCACTTATTGTTATACTTTCATTAAGTTCTTTGTCCCTCAGATTATACAATATAGAATTCAGATATAATTTTTCCTCTGCAAGCTGTCTGAAAGCAGGATGAAACGGACCTGCAAGCACGTCATTTTCTTCATTAATCGTATCCGTATTTTGAAGCCCTATTCTAATAACATTTATGTTATTAACTGTATACAAAGAATAAAGATAGGCACTTAAATTTGCCGCATTTTCTAAACTAAGCGGCAAATATTTATTCTCTTTATACATATTTTCAAGCTCTGTTTCCTTTATAATTAAGGTAGGATAAATTCTGGCAATATCAGGTCTTAACTTTATAGATTTTTTACAGGTTTCTATATCTTTTTCTGCACTGCTTCCCGGCAAACCCGGCATAATTTGATGTCCGAGTACAAATCCATGTTCTTTTATCAATTTGCTGGCTTTTACAGAGTCTTGCACACTATGGCCTCGATTTGATTTTTTTAACACATCATCATCCAGACTTTGTATACCCAATTCAATTATTGTAACTCCGTATTTTTTCTGAATTTTTAATATCTCATCATTTATTGCATCCGGTCTTGTTGAAATTCTTATATTATCAAAAACACCCTTTTTCTTATAATGATACGCAACTTCCAGAAGTTCTGTCTGCAAATCCAAATCAATGGCAGTAAAGCTACCGCCAAAATATGCTAAGTCACTATACTTATCACGTGTTTTTAGGTAATCTTCAACAACACTGATAACATAAGCACTATTTATACTACTGTTTGTTTTTCCCGTTATCTTTTTTTGATTACAAAATACACAGTCATTCGGACAACCCCTATGAGGAACAAATATAGGAATTATTTTTTTTGAGCTATTCATGTATCTCACCAAGCTTAACTAATGCCTCTTTTGCGGCATTTTGCTCTGCGACTTTTTTACTTTTTCCGCTTCCTTCTCCGAACTTCTTTTTGTTTACCAATAAATCAACATAAAATATTTTATCGTGGTCAGGTCCCTCTTCATTTGTAACAACATATTTGATTCTGTTAGAAGAATTTTGGCTTTGCAAATATTCCTGCAAATACGATTTGTAATCCGAAAAAATCTTGCCTTTAACAAGAGTATTTATGTTGTCTTTTAAATTATCCAGTATAAATACATCAGCGCTTTCCAAGCCGCCATCAAGATAAATTGCAGCTATTATTGCTTCAACAGCATCCGCCAATATTGATTTTCTGTCTCTTCCGCCTGTTGTCTCCTCTCCTTTTCCAAGAACAAGATATTTGCCGACATCATGTTTTACAGCTATTTCATTAAGCATATCCTCACATACTACTTGTGCTCTTAGCTTTGATAAATCTCCCTCGGGATAATTAGGAAATTCTTTATATATGTATCTGCTTACAACTATGCCCAAAACCGAGTCTCCAAGAAACTCTAATCTTTCATTATTAATTCTTTTATATATTTTATTCTCATTAGAATATGAGCTGTGTGTCAAAGCATTTTCTAAAAACCCAATATCTTTGAATTTATAGCCTATGCTAGTCTCTAGCTCATTGAAATGTTTATTTTTTTTATTCACCCTCACACCTCTTCTTTAGCTTATACTACTAATCCTAATTATAAAACTTCTTAGTATTTTAATTAAGATTAGCATTATCTCTAAAAAATTAAACACAGATTACTTAGATTAAAAGGAAACTTTGTGTAATCTGTGTTCAATTATAAATTCCTATTTTTCCACTATGTTATCTAAATATGATACTATATCTCCAACAGTTTCTATATTTTCTGTTTGTTCATCATCAATTTCTATATTAAATTCTTCTTCAAACGCCATAACCAGCTCGAATAAGCTCAAAGAGTCGGCATCCAGATCATCCTTAAATGAAGTAGTCATTGATACTTCCGAAGACTCCACTCCTAATTTTTCACATATAATTTCCCTTACTCTCTCAAACATTATATTCACCTCCTTGATATACTATATGAATTGCATGAATGTAATAAATTATAACTATAACGCTTCTCTGATTAAATTTACTACATTGTTGTCTAAAATATTTTTTGTTTGATTTATAGCATTTTTTATAGCTATGCTGTCAGAACTGCCATGAGCTTTTATAACAGGTGCATTAACACCTAAGAGCATTGCACCTCCGACTTCTCCGTAATCTAATCTTTTCTTAAAATTACGCAGAGCAGGTTTTACAAGTAAAGCACCTATTTTCGACCTAAATCCGGAAGTCAGTTCTTCCTTTAAGCCTTTCATAATGTATGACGCTGTGCCTTCGATAGACTTTAATAAGATATTGCCTGCAAATCCATCTGCAACAACCACATCGGCTGCACCGCTTAAAACGTATCTGCTTTCGATATTTCCGACAAAATTCAGATTTGAATTTTTTAACAGCTCATATGTATCAATCGTTAATTGATTGCCCTTGCCTTCTTCGCCTCCAATATTCAACAGCCCTACTCTAGGATTATCTATATTTAAAACCTGTTTAATATATATGCTTCCCATAAGAGCAAAATCCGCCAAAAATTCAGGCTTACAATCGACATTTGCTCCTGCATCAAGCAACAAACAAAATCCCTTGTCTGTAGGTATAAAAGGTGCCAGTGCAGGCCTCTCAAGTCTGCCTATTCTGCCTATAATAAGTGTTGCACCGCTTAAAAGTGCACCTGTACTTCCTGCCGAAACTATCGCATCAACCTCATTGTTCTTTACTGCATGAAGTGCTTTAACAAGTGAAGACTCTTTTTTTCTTCTTATAGCCATAACGGGCTTATCATCGTTTGTTATTACATCTTCTGCATTTAAAATTTCAATATTTCTATAATCCTTAGTTTCATTTTCAATACATTTTTTTAATATATCTTCTTTACCGGACAGTACAATATTTACATTATGTTCATCTCTTGCAAGTAAACATCCTTTAACTACAGCCTCAGGTGCATTATCGCCACCCATAGCGTCTACAATTATCTTCATAAGGCACCTTCCTTATATTAATTTCCTATGTGTTAGTATAGCGTAATTAATTATTAAATGCAATAAAAAAATTTGATTAATCATGTCAATAAAATGCTAAAAAATTAAGCTTCAACATAAAAAATCAAAACTAATTTCGCTCTTTTTATACGATATGACAGGGAAAAGGACTTTTCTATCATAAAAATAAAAAAATCTTTAGCGATTTAATATTTCTAAAGATTTTTTTATCTTACTATATGTTATTCATATACTTTAATTATATCAAAATAACTCTTTTTTAAACTAATCTTTTTTAAATTTTAAAATGACCTGATATATTTTTTAGCATTTCTGCTTGTCCGGATAACTCCTCGCTTGTAGCTGAGCTTTCTTCAGCAGTAGCAGAATTTGTTTGAACAACAATATTAACCTGCTCTAATGCCTCTAGTGTTTGAGATAGTGAAGCTGCCTGTTCATTAGATGCTTCGGCAATTTCATTAACTAAGCTTACAAATCCTCCTACATTCTCAACTACATCTTTTAAAACAGCATTCGTTTCATTAGCTATGCTTGTACCATTCTCAACTGCATTAATTGTGTCCTCAATTAAACTCGCTGTATTCTTAGCAGCCTCTGATGATTTTATTGCCAGATTTCTAACCTCATCTGCTACAACAGCAAAGCCCTTTCCGGCAGAACCTGCTCTTGCAGCCTCAACAGCTGCATTTAACGCCAATATGTTTGTTTGGAACGCTATATCTTCTATAGCTTTATTTATTTTACTGATTTCAGAAGATTTAGTGTTAATTTCCTCAATTGCAGATATCATACTTTGCATTTGGTCACTGCTCTTGTCGGCTGCTGAACCCAGCGTTTGTATATGCTTAGCCGCTACCTTAGCATTTTCGGCATTTTTATTAACATTATTTGAAATTTCTTGAATAGTAGCGGATAATTCTTCTATAGAACTAGCCTGTTCAGTTGCACCCTGAGCAAGTAATTGTGAACCACCTGAAACTTGAATTGAGCTATCCGATACAAGCTTTGATATATCAATTATTTCCCCAATCGTATTCTTAAACATAGATGATGTGTGAAGCAGTGATTCCTTTATCTTAGCGAACTCCCCATCATAATCCTGCTGAAGGCTTAGGCTTAAACTACCCTTGCCCAATTCATCAAGTGAATATGAAATTTCATCTATATAATCTATGTATTTTGACAGTCTTTGTGTTAAGCCCTTTATAGCAGCAGCTAGCTGTCCAACCTCATCCTTTGAATTTATATTAATAACACTGCTTAAATCTCCATCTGCAAGCTTTCCGGAAATAACAGTTAACTCTCTGATAGGCTTAGTCATTCTATTGCCTATAACATAAGAAGCTACTGCTGTAATCACAAGAATTATTGCTATAGAAACAAGTAATGTTCCAATTGTAGAATAAAGCTGACTATATAATTCTCTGCTGGTTGGTACGATACCTATCTTCCATCCGTTACTCATCGTTGCATACCCTGCAATAAACTGCTCACCATTAACTCTGTCACTAAAATATCCATCGTCCTGTTTTTCTATTAAACTTGATAATGCTGAATATGCCCCGTTCTCAACCTCTGATAAATTTTCAGCATTAGTATAGTCAGGATGCTCTATGAAATTATTCTGCTCATCTAACATAAATATGTAGCCGGTATTATATACGTTGTTATTATTTATTATCTGAAGTATATACTCGAAGTCAAAATCTATACCAACAACACCGAATCCTTTACCATCAAGATAAAATGGTAAAACAAAGGATATAATAGTTTTATCTAAATTTGCATTATAGTATGGGCTCATCCATGTTGCCTTGCCATTTTTTAAAGGCTCGTAAAACCAACCTACGTGCTCCTTATCATCAGCATCATAGGCTAACAAATCAGTAGGAACTATCGCTTCCATTTTTCCATCTCCATCAGTATCAGTGTAAAACAAGCCGGATGTACCGTAAGTAAGCTTTGGTTCATACCTAACATAAGCAGACAGCAGTCCTTCTATCTTGCCCAATTGGTCTATAGCTATATTGTTAATTGAGCTTTCATATTCCTTAAAATAAGACATATTTTTACTATATAGCTTTGATTTATCAATGCTGTTTGTAATTGCAAATTCAACATTGTCAACTCTTCCTTCAACACTTCTTAAAACTCTGTCTACCTCACTTACATTTTGAGTAGACATAGATCTAAGCTGTGCAATGGAGCTTGTTCTGATTTCTTCGTTAAATTTTAAAATTGATACGCATGATAACGATATAAAGGTTATCAAAACCATTGAAATGGTCAAACAAAAAACTTTACTGCTAATTTTTTTCATTATCTCTCTCTCCCATTCTAATAAGACAATTTATATACAAAAAATCCTGTACGTAATTATAGCAATTATTGACAAATAAATCAATTATATTACAAAATATTCTATTATTATATTTTTACATATTACGGTATGTTTACGTCTTCTATGTATTGTAACACTGTCTTTGCAGAATTTCATTATTTTAATGAAAACCTCAAAATAATGTGTAAATATACATCAAAAGGGACCAGCTGCGCAAAGCGCAGCCAGTCCCTTTTTCATAAAAAAAAGAGTGCTAAAGTACTATTTAAAAAAGGTACTTCGGCACTTATTTTTATTCAACTGCTAATACTTCTTTACCGTTGTAATATCCGCACTCACGACACACTGAGTGTGGTCTTTTAGCTGCATGACACTGAGGACACTCCATAACTGCCGGAATTGTCATTCTGCATTTAGCTGTTCTTCTTCTATCTCTTCTTGCTTTCGAAGTTTTTCTCTTAGGTACTGCCATTGTGACACCTCCTTAATCACTTAACAAAGTTTTCAATTTTTCTAATCGTGGGTCTATAACGAAATCATTACATTCACATTTATCTGTATTTAGATTAATACCACATTTCGGGCATATACCTTTACAGTCAGTTTTGCACAAAGCTTTCATCGGCATTGATAAATACACAACCTGCTTTATTGGCTCTTCCAAATCAATACAGCTGTCTTTAATCAATATCTCTATGTCCTCTGCTTCATAATCATCATTAAGTTTATCCACTATAATTGCATTGAAATTAGCTGTAATCTTATTTTCAAATTCCTCTAAACATCTGGCACAAGTCTCAGAATAAAAATAATTAATTTTGGCGTTTAACAACAAGCTTTTCTCCACTTTAAAAAACCTGCCGCTAAATTCAATTTCCTTTTTTAACTTATTTTTTTCTAAAAACTCCTCATCCATTATAGTTAATCTGTCATCCACATTCATAACCAAATCGTCAGACAGGAGGAATTTCTTTAAATTAATTAACATTATATCACCCTTTTTTGACTTACAAAGTCAATTATATGAGAATATGCTTGTTTTGTCAAGAAATTATTTTATCAAAGATTTTGTTTCTCTCGCAATCATTAACTCTTCGTTAGTAGGGATTACGAAAACTTTCACCTTAGAATTTTCTTTAGATACTTCCGCTTCTTTTCCTCGGATATTGTTTTTGTCTGTATCGATTTCAACTCCTAAGAATTCTAATCCTCTGCAAGATTCTTCTCTTGCAGGAGCTGAGTTTTCTCCAAGTCCTGCTGTAAAAATTATTACATCTACTCCGCCCATAGCTGCAGCATATGATCCGATGTATTTTTTAACTGTATAGTAGAATTTATCAAGTGCTAACTGAGCTCTTTTATTTCCTTTTTCCGCTTCAGCTTCGATATCTCTGAAGTCACTGCTAACACCTGAAATACCTAGAACTCCTGATTCTTTATTCATTATATTATTTACTTCTTTGCTGCTTAATCCTTTCTTTTCCATTAAGAAAGTAACTATAGCAGGATCTATATCCCCGCATCTTGTTCCCATTACTAAACCTTCAAGAGGAGTTAATCCCATACTTGTATCTACTGATTTTCCGTTCTTTATAGCAGTAACACTTGCACCGTTTCCTAAATGACAAGTGATAATTTTTAAATCATTAATGTCTTTATTTAATATTTCGCCTACTCTTTGTGCAACAAATTTATGGGAAGTTCCGTGGAAGCCATATCTTCTGATTCCCAATTCTTTGTACAATTCATACGGAAGCGGATATATAAATGCTTCTTCAGGCATTGTTTGATGAAAAGCTGTGTCAAAAACTCCAACCATAGGTACATTAGGCAATAATTCTTTACAAGCATTTATTCCTATGATGTTTGGAGGGTTGTGAAGAGGTGCTAAATCTGTACACTCATTCATAGCTGCTATAACTTCATCAGTTATTATAGCTGATCCGGCAAATTTTTCTCCTCCGTGAACAACTCTGTGACCTACAGCATCAATCTCTTCCAAAGATTTTACAGCTCCGTATACAGGGTCAACCAAAGCATTTAATACAGTATTGATAGCTTCTTTATGAGTTGCTAACGAATCTGTATAAACCTTCTTCTCTTTTCCGACAGCTTCATGCTTAACTTGACTGCCCTCAATTCCGATTCTTTCAGCTAAGCCTTTAGCCAAAACCATTTCGTTTTTCATGTCTATTAACTGGTATTTCAATGACGAACTACCGCAGTTAATTACTAATACATTCATGTTAATCCTCCTGTAAAAATGTTTAATAAAATTTTTTAATTTTTTTTATTATTTATAGTTTTACCATAACCGAGCAAATTTTAGCACAGCATGGCTATTTAATATATATAAAATCTAAGTGATCTTATAGCTTAGTTTAAATAGGTAATTTTATTATCATCTATAAATATAACTTCACAATTATTAATCGAATATTCAAATATATTATCTCGGTCAACAATATTCAGATGATATAAAATTATTCTGATTAAGGCTCCATGAGCTACAATAACCGAGTTATCCTCAATAGTTTCAAAAAATTTTGAAACTCTGCTTACTACATCGTCAAAAGTTTCTCCATTCTTATATCCATACCATATACTTTGTTCAATAAGCTTTTTAGACTCTTCGGGATATTTCAGTTCGATTTCTTCCCAATTTAATCCTTCAAAATCACCAAAGGACCTTTCCTTTAACAAATCATTTATCTCTATTTCAATATTTTTTAACTTTGAAATTTCTTTTGCGGTATTATACGCTCTTTTCAAGGGGCTGGAATAAAGTTTTTTTATGTTAATATTCTCGAAAAGTTTAGCCATATTTTGGGCCTGAATCACACCTTTTGATGTTAAGTCCACATCAGTATGCCCGCAAAGAGTACGGTTAAAATTACCCTCTGATTCTCCATGTCTTACTAAGTATAATTTCATTATATTATAATACTCCTTAAAATTAGGCTTAAAAACATAAAAATTACCTGAGATATCTCTGCAACAAAGCCACAGGTGTCTCCGGTCATGCCTGATATTTTAGATTTTACCCACCTGGCTATTACTAAAGCACATATAAAAGTCAAAAAAGTTGACATAATATTTACTATGTATCCAGGCATAAATGAGCAAATAATTAAAGTAATTAAGGTATTAAAGGCTAATTCGTTAAGCTTGATTGATTCTACAAACAGTGTACCCATTCCGAGACTTTTTTTCGCATAATTCATACTTGAGCATGCAACTACTACACTTGCTCTGCCTACAACCGGTACAAGTATCAAAGTATATAAATCGATATGCGAGAATAATATAAGCTGTGATAAAATTATCAAAATAAGGCTTATTACTCCAAATGCACCTATACGGGAATCACTCATAATCTCAAAAACTTTATCGCCTGTCCTGCCGGAAAACAAACCGTCGCAAGTATCTGCCGTACCATCTAAATGTATACCGCCTGTTATTATAATATAAATAACTGTAATTATCAATCCTTTTATATAAATAATTTCTAAAAAATTACCTATAAAATAACCGAGAGCCAAAAAAGCTCCTATAACAAGTCCCACAAGACAATACAGCTTTAATCCCTTTACAAATTTTTCTTCATTGTATTCTACAATTTTGCCTATAGGAATCCTTGTGAAAAACGATATTAAAATCAAAAATCCTCTGAGCATTTTATATTAACTCCTTTATCCTTGAGCTTCATAGGAACACCCGATACAACAAAATATACATTATCTGCCTCAGATGCTATACCGGAGTTTATTCTTCCGCTTATGTCTCTAAAATAATTTCCCATGTAGTATGCCGGAACAACTCCTAATCCAACTTCATTTGACACTAAAATCAATTTTTTGTTCATTCTCCTGCATAAAAAAATCAAGCTCATAACATCTTCTCTTATCTTAGACTCTAAAGCATTAACTTCTTCAATTTTGCAATTATCGAAATCAATACCGCTGTCAAACATAAAATTACCAATTAAAGTTGTTATGCAATCTATCATTAAAGTATCTGAATTTATAAAATCAATATTATCTTGAAGCTCGCTGAAGT
The DNA here is from genome assembly GCA_002396645.1 of Firmicutes bacterium UBA5010. Classification (GTDB taxonomy): domain Bacteria; phylum Bacillota; class Clostridia; order Tissierellales; family Sedimentibacteraceae; genus UBA1535. The sequence goes on along the minus strand of DGYI01000059.1, from coordinate 22,002 downwards.
TTTTATATCTCTCTATGGTTTTCCATTCCTTGGGCCTTTGCTCTCTGTGCTTTTTTACTCTGTCTTCCATTCCTTGATCTGTTATGACAGAGGTTGCCAGATATGTAATTCTACCGCCATATTCTTTTGCCTTATTCTCCGCAAATGTACTTTTACCGCTTCTTGCTCCTCCAATAACTAAAGTCACACACATTTTATCACCTGTTTAATAATTTATTCTTATTTGATTATATCGTAGTTTCGGCAAGCCAAAACATTATAAGTTCGACTCAATCGAGCCACTATGGATAGTATATCATAAATAAGTTACAAATAAAATACAATTTAAGTAGTAAATTTTTTTTACCTTTTGCATATTATTTCTTGCCATTAATTAACTGATAATTTATAATACCTTATATAGACTAAAATTATATTTTTAAAATCGGAGGATAAGTAAGTGTTTAATGTTTACAATGTTACAAAAAGATACGGCAAGGTACTTGCTAACGATAAAATCAGTTTTTGTGTTGAAGACGGACAGATAGCCGTACTGCTCGGTCCAAACGGTGCCGGTAAATCAACTATAATAAAATGTATAGCCGGCTTACTGAGATTTGAAGGTGAAATAGATATATGCGGATTTAAAAACAAATCTTCTGAAGCAAAAAGACTATTAGGATATGTTCCCGAAATGCCGGCAGTATATGATTTGCTTACTGTATGGGAGCATCTGGAATTCATAGCCAAAGCATACAGTTTGCATGATTGGAAGCCTTATGCAGAAGAATTATTGACAAGACTTGAGCTAATGGATAAAAAGGATAAGCTCGGGAAAGAGCTGTCAAAAGGAATGCAGCAAAAGCTCAGTATATGCTGTGCCATCCTTCACAAGCCTCGTGTTATGATTTTTGATGAGCCCATGGTGGGGCTTGATCCGCACGCTATAAAGGAATTAAAGAGCATGTTTGTTGAATTGAAAAACCAAGGTGTTTCTGTTCTTATAAGTACCCATATGCTGGATAGTGTTGAAAATTTTTGGGATATTGCTCATATCATGGTGAACGGCTCTTTTGCAGCAACAAAACATAATAATATAATTTCAAAGGATGAAAAAAGCCTTGAAGAGCTATTTTTTGAAATAACAGAAAGGAAGGCTATAGACCAGTGAGCGCGTTAAGATATTTATTTTTTACCAATATAAAAAATACTATAAAGGATTTAAAAAATCACCCTACAAAGCTAATTATGATAATTCTCTTTATCGCACTTTTGGGGTTTGTGCTTTGGTCAGGCAATTCAAGTTCTTCTCCGACTGATATAACAAGAGATATAAAAGAGTTATATGTGGGAGTTTTTGCACTGTTTTCAGTCTTATTTATTACGACTGTAATGACAGGATTTTCATCCGGTGCAAGCTTTTACTCTATGGCAGATATAAATCTTTTATTCATGGCACCTATTTCGTCCAAAAAAATATTAATTTATGGGTTGATAAAGCAGATGAACAACTCTCTTTTAGTAGGGTTTTTTCTGTTTTTTCAATATGCATGGCTTAACAGAACATATCAAATCGGTATTTATGGTTTACTTGCACTGTTTATAGGTTTTGGCATTACGATATTTTGTGCTCAGCTTACATCTATGGTTATATATTCATTTACAAGCAATAATGAAAAGCTTAAGAAAATTTTAAAAACTTCTATAATCGCTTTATCCTTTATTGTCTTAGTTATTATTTCTAAAGACGCATTATTCGTATCCGGTGCAGATAAATTAAAAGCTATAGTAAACGCTGCTAATTCACTGTGGGTTTTATTCATACCTGTTATAGGATGGATAAAAGCTGTTGCCATCGGTTTAATGTCATTTAATTTTACACAAACAGCTCTTGGTTTAGCGGCAGTTATTTCTTATATTGTAGCATTCATTATCCTGGTAATTAAAGCAAATTCAGACTTTTATGAAGATGTGCTTCAAGCTACAGAGGTGTCATTCTCGGCAATTACTGCTAAAAAAGAGGGTAAAATTTCTGACACGCCTAAAAATGTTAAGCTCGGTAAAACAGGCATAAATAAAGGCTTTGGTCCGAATGTATTTTTTTATAAGCATATGCTTGAAAACAGACGTTCAGGATTATTGTTTATAGATAAAACAACTTTAGTTTTTATAGCTATGTCTGTTTTCTTTACCATAATATTCATGAGAGATACAGGCAATATTTTAGCAATATTCGGCTTTGTAACTTATATGCAGATTTTTAACAGTGCATCGGGAAGGTGGATAAGAGAGCTGATACAGCCCTATGTTTATATGATACCTGAGCCTGCTTTCAAAAAGCTTGTATGTATAGCACAGGAAAATATGTTAAAAATAGTTGTGGAAGCTATAATATTGTTTGTGGCAATAGGCTTGATTATAAAAGCACCCATATACCAGATTCTTATATGTATAACAGCTCGTATAGGCTTCGGTATTTTATTTATGGCAGGCAATATACTGATTCAAAGAGTTCTTGGCTCATTGACAAATAAAATATTAATTTCATTTTTATACTTTTTTATATTAATCATACTTTCTGTACCCGGATTCATTTTAGGATTTTTATTATCCTTAAAACTGGTTATGATACCGATAGAATCTGTTATTTTAATATCAACATTTGTTTGGAATCTTTTGAGTTCTGCACTGATAACTTATCTTTGCAGAGATATACTGAACTATGCGGAATTAAACAACAGATAATTGCATGGAGGTAAATATGAAAATCTTAGGAATAGTGGCAGAGTATAATCCCTTTCATCTGGGACACAAATACCAGCTTGAGATGGCAAAAAAAGCTTCAAAATGTGATGCTGTTGCAGTAGTTATGAGCGGTAATTATGTTCAGCGCGGTGAGCCTGCAATAATAGATAAATATAAAAGAGCCGAAATGGCTGTATATGGCGGTGCAGATTTAGTTATTGAACTCCCCTTCCCTTTTGCATGCCAAAATGCTGAGCTTTTTGCATTAGGGGCAATAAAAGAGCTAAAAAAGCTGAATGTATCTGCAATAAGCTTCGGCTGTGAAAATAGCGATATTGATTTACTTTATAAAATTGCAGATTTTCAGTTAAATAACAAGGATGAGTATATAAGCTCTCTTAAAAATTTTATGTCAGAAGGACTGTCATATCCCAGCGCAATTAATAATACGATTAAAAAGTTTTTAAATGAAAATCATAATTTTGCAGACGATTTAATATTATCGCCCAATAACACTTTAGCTTTAGAATATATTAAGGCAGCTAAAAAAATTGATTTTAATGTGGACTTTGTGCCTATAAAAAGACATATAGCACAACACAATGACAAGCAGATAAAACACAAATTTTCCAGTGCAACAGCTATCAGAAATGAAATTTTATCGTTGAATATGAACAAGGCAAAATTTTCATTGCCAAAAAGCTCCTTCTCTCTCATGAAAGATTATTATAGGGAACATATGATATTTAACAGCCTTGATAAATACTTAGATTTGATTTATTATAAAATAATAAGCAGCGGTAAGGCTTATATTAAAACAATTTATGATGTTTCTGAAGGACTTGAAAATAAAATATATGATAATGCTTCAAAGCATAAAAGTCTGGATGATTTCATAATGTCTATAAAATCAAAAAGATATACCTACTCTCGCATCAGACGAATATTATTAAATATCCTTCTTGACATAAAATCCGAGGATATTAAGACTTTGTTAGCCAATACTTGCGCAACAAGCTATGTAAAGGCTTTAGCTTTAAACAAAAACGGAAAAGCTGTGATAAAACACGCAAAGCAGAATAATACAGCAGTTATAACGAAATTTTCAGATTATAAAAGAAACAAAATTGACATCTTTTCAGATAAAATATTTGAAATGACGAGAAAATCCAGCAATATTTATTATCTGACGTTTCAGCATAGCGAAAAGTACTCAGACACTGAATATAAAAAAAATCTTATCTTTGTACAAAAATAATAAACATATTAACGCCTCTTGGACAATATAGATATCTTGGAGGTGTTTTTTTATGATTAAAAAAAATTTAGCACCTATATTTGCTTTAATCCTGATTATCATATTCTTTGTTCAGCCAAACATTGTAAGAGCAGGAGCTATATCCGGAATTACACTATGGTATAATAAAATATTGCCTGTTTTATTTCCCATGTTTATTTTATCAAATATATTGCTTCAATACAGTTTTTTATACGATATATTAGAGAAAATATCATCATTATCCAAGAAACTATTAGGCAGTTCATTTGCTGTCATACCATTTATTATAGGGCTTATATCAGGCTACCCCTCTGGAGCTTTAGCAACAGATTTAATGATTAAAAACAACAGAATTTCTGAAGCTGAGGGAAGATATCTGTTAAGCTTTACTAATTTATGCAGCTTTCAGTTTATATCTGCTGTTATTGCAATGTCAATGCTTAAGGATACAAGCCTTTTACCATATTTGTTGCTGCCCCACTATATAGGAGCTGTAGTTTTATCAAAGTTCATAAAACAGGATTTTATAAGTATAAAAAAATCAAAAAAAGAAAGCTTTGTAAAACAGGTATCATTTAATCAAGCTTTTAGCAATGCTATATCAAAATCAATATTGAGCATACTTACAGTAGCAGGAGTAATTGTTATTTTTTCAATATTATCCGAATACATAATGTCCATAATATTTACAGATGTAGATTCAGGTATAAGGCAGATTATAGTATCTTTATCAGTAGGAATTCTTGAGATGACTAACGGCTGTGATATTATTTGCTCATCCTTATTGCCTATTGAAGTAAAGCTTATAATATTAAACTTTTTAATAAGTTTCTCAGGTTTCTCAATCATCTTTCAAACTGTAAGCGTCGGCAGTAATGTTGAAATAAATATACTTGAGTATATAAAAGTAAAATTTGCGCACGGTATAATATCTTCGCTTATAATCGTAATCATGCTTATAATAATTTAAGGCTGAAAACCTGAGTTTTCAGCCTGATTTTATTATTTTATCCTTAAACCTGCAGAAAGATCAGTAATAAGCACTCTGTCCGGAGATATTAAATAAAGATTTCCGTTAGGAGCCAAGAAAGTATCTCCCTCTACATAATTATATATTTTGTTCAATTCATCATTTTCATTAAGATAAAAATAACCATCATTCATAGCACTTACTTTACCTTTTCCGATTGCTGCAGCATCTCCAAACCAGGTAGCAAGAACATACAGCTTATTGTCATGAACACCTATTGCCTTAAGGCTTTTATAGTCTTTAAATTTATCGTTTATAATCTCGACTTTTCCATCTGCTCCGATTTTCAATATAGTGGATAAATTACTGCTAAATCGTCCTGTAATATGCCTGTTTGAGCTGCAAATATAGTAATCATCCTTAATCTTAAATATATTATCAATACTGTCACCTTGATTCCACTGTTCAATTTTATTGACGATGCCATCTTCTTCTACAAAAATATATTTATAAGAAGGTGTATATGGCGCCGGAATTGATGTATCTGTATATAATGTAATCTCTAAAAAATCCTTGTCATCATAACTTCTTCTTAAGCCCCTTATACCAGGAGCATCTAAGTCATTAAAATCTGAAAAATTATCAATTTTTACATCTTTATAAAAAAGAATTCCGGATTCTATTCTAAATAAATCTGAAATATCTTCAAAATTATTGACTGATATATCAGAAGCTTTATCTTTCACAGCACCAAGACTAAGATTGTTAGTTGAATATTCCAGTCTATATTCTTTTATCTCATCTTTATCATGATAATATGTTATACTTCCATCTTCATTTTGCTTTTCTTTATATATTGATTTATAGCTTTCAAGCAAAGCATAGGTATCATTTATTTCTGTTAAATAAAAGGATATATCCTTCCCTTGAATATTTAAGCTAAGTCCTTTTTTACTATCCCACTCAATATCTAATCCAAGCTCGTTATAAGCATAATCCCAAGTCATTGGAAGATATGTTATATTTTTAAAATTTAAAACAGGATATTCGTTTTGTTTTTCAGAATTAATATTTATTCCATTAAATACAACAGGATATTTGGGAACAGATGCTGTATAATATCTTCCTTTTTTATAATTTCCGCTTATTTCATTATCATCCGAATAAATGTCTTGAGAATATCTGGCAATATATAAGCCCTTTTCGCTGTTCCATGATGTTGTCATTCCTATTTTGCTGCACAAATTATAAGTTAAGGGGAAATATGTTATACCCTTATATGTTATAAAAGGATATGCAGCATTCTCATTGTCAAAGATAACGTCGTTTATAGTTATGTCAAAATTCGGTATCTGTACAGTCACCTTGTCTGAGGCATATACCTGAGTGCTTAAAATAAATATCAGCACAACTGCAAATAAAAATACTTTTTTCAATTTACTCACTCCTTATAATGATATTATAATTCATACATGCAACATAGCAAATTACAATCCTTTTACATATTGCTGCCAAGCATTTTTTAAATCTGTCAAGCTCTTGCCGTATATATTTTGATAGTCATGATTGGATTTAACAAGCTCATCATACTTTGATTGGCCGAATTTATTTATCAAATACTCATTAAAGGATTTGTCAAGTATAAAGAATGTCTTATTTTTTATACTTCCTCCTTTTTCGTATATATCATTCGCCGTACCTACAGACTTTATAATTTTTTTGTTCTTATTAGTCAAATATTCTTTTGACAATTCCATATAATCATCATAATTTTTCACATATTCAATCCAGGAAGATTTTAGATCCTCCAGAGATGAGCCATATATTTCAGTATAGGCCAATTCAACTATCTTTGATTTGTACACTTCCATAAACTTCTCTATGCCATAGTTTTGAATCAGATATCGGCAGAAAGAATTGCTCAGTATATAAAAGGCATCTCTGTTATCAACAGTAACATTACCGTAAGTAGTACCTATCCTCGAAACTGTACTTGTGTATTCATCTCCTATATAATCCTTTGAAACAGTAAAAATATCTATTCCATAATTAAATCTGTTGACATTTAAACCAATTTCATCCTGGATATAAAAACCCAAGCCTTCACTTAAGCTTGCAGATACGCTTTCCCTTGTTATTATATGAGTTATATCTCTTGCCAAAGTCGAAAAGTTTGTCTCGTAGGTATCTATATTTAATCTGATTCTTAGTTTCAAATAATATTCGGCATATGAGATTTCCTCATCATTCTCCACAAAGCTGAACTCAATAACAGGCTCAAAATAATAATCCTCCCGATATTCTTCTTTATGGCGCTCTATCCAATCAGGCATTCCAACATAATCACTTATCAAGGCAACATAATCATCAACAGTGGTTAAAAAATCTTTAGCACTGTCAAACCCACTGTTTTCATTATTAACAGACTCCCATCTTCCGATGTTTATCTTTCCGTATCTCGATATATAGTAATCATCTTTGACATGATAATAGATATTATTTATTTCTTTATCGACATTTTGTATATTTAACTTTTGAGTCAAAGCATTATCCGTTGTAAATACAGAAAATACCAAGGCAAGTACAGCTACAAATAAAATAACTATTGAATATTTTTTTTCCATAGAATTTCCCCCAGTACTTATGTAATCATACTTACACTATTGAGCTTTATAGTTAAAATATTTTCATAATCAGATATTTCTAAGCTCTTCTCTGTTTTCTTCAATCAAGCCATGCAGGTGAGCGATTTTCTCCTGAAGCTTTGCCAATAATTCATCGCTGTAATTAAACGAATTTACCTTCATTTCATACGCTTTATTTTCAGCTATACTCAGTATTTCATTCGCTTTTTCTTTAGCCATTTTTACTATTTCTGTGTCGTTGAGCAAACCATCCTGCTGTCTTTTAGCCCTTTCAAGCAAGTTATCCGCCTCTGTCTGAGCTTCTGTCAATATTCTTTGTCTTTCTTTTGCAACCCAGTTGGCTCTATTGATTTCTTCAGGCAATTTCAATCTTATATCATTAATTATATCAAGCAAATCTTCTTTTTCAATTATAATCTTATTAGATAAAGGAAATTTTGCTGCCTCGTCAATTATATCCTCCATCTTTTCTAAAAGTACTAAAATATCTATTTTAACTCCCTCCTTAATTTATCTTTAATTGCTGTTAAAACATTTTTTGGAACTAAATCAGATATATCTCCTCCATACATTGCAACCTCTTTTACAATGCTGGAACTTATAAATGAATAATTAGGAGATGCTATCATAAATAAGGTTTCTAATTCTGTATACAAATGCTTATTGATTGAAGCAATTTTGAGCTCATATTCATAATCAGATACAGCTCTTAAACCTCTTACTATCAAATCAATATTATGCTCTCTTGCATAGTTTACAGTCATATCCTCAGTTACATCTACCCTGACATTTTTTAAATCCTTAACGGCTTCTTTTACAAGTTCAAGTCTTTCATCAGCCGTAAAAAAATGCTCCTTAGCGCTATTATTAAAAATAGTAACAACTACATTCTCAAATTTATCTGAGCATCTTTTGATGAGATCAAGATGTCCTAAAGTTATTGGGTCAAAACTTCCAGTATATAATACCTTCATATTACTCCTCCGAAAATCTCACAATTCCAATTTTCGTAATGCCATAAATTTTCTCTTTATATTTTAACACATCTTGTTCTACATTTTCAAACATTTTTTCTGATTTTTCACATTCTATTATCAGAGTACCATCCCTTTTTAGCAAATCATCCCTTATGATAGTATTTATAACATTATCGGCACAATTCAAATGATATGGTGCGTCTGCAAATATATAATCAAATTTCATGTTATTTCTTGCAAAGAAAGCCAATGCTTTTTCATAATCGTTTACATAAACCTTAGATTTACTTTCAAGATTGCATAATGAAATATTTTTTTTAATAAAACTTGTACTTTTGTGAGATAAATCAACAAAATGACATTCTTTTGCACCTCTGCATAAAAACTCTATGCCGACATTCCCCGTTCCTGCAAATAAATCAAGTACAACACTGTCCTCATCTATATATCCAATCATATTAAATATCGCTTCTTTAATTTTATCTGATGTCGGTCTAACCGACGTATCTTTTGGGGCAAACAGTTTTTTACCCTTGTTGTTTCCTGATATAACTCTCAAATTTCCACTTCCTGTTATATTTTATCTGTTATAAGTTAAATTTTGATTTTAGTTAAATGCTATATTCTCATTTTTGAATAACTTCAAAATATCATATCTTAAAGAATCATATTCCTGTCCGATAAGCTTTGGATTTTCATTTAATATCTTTTTAGTAAGCTGCTGCACATCCTGAACTAAAGTGACATCTCCGACAAGCTGCTCAAGATTATAAGCCTCAATCCCATGCTGCCTTGTGCCGAAGAAATCTCCCGGGCCTCTTATCTTTAAATCTTCCTCAGCAATTATGAATCCGTTATTAGTATCTGACAATACCTTCATTCTATCCCTTGAATTTGATGCTCTGCTTTCATTTACTAAAATACAGTATGATTGATGCTTTCCTCTTCCGACTCTTCCTCTTAATTGATGCAATTGTGCAAGTCCGAATCTTTCCGCATTTAATATCAGCATAACAGTTGCATTAGGAACATTTACCCCCACTTCTATTACAGTTGTGGAAACAAGTACATTTATTTCTCCTTTGTAAAATCTGTCCATAACTTCATCCTTCTCGGTATTGGACATTTTACCATGCAAAAGTGCAAGTTCAAAATCAATGAAATAATCATTTTTCAAGCTTTCATATATCTCTGTGGCAGAATCAAGCTCAAGCTTTTCGGATTCCTCGATTAAAGGGGCAACAATATATGCCTGCCTGCCCTTTTTTATTTCCTCAATTATAAATTCATATGACTTGTCTTTTTTGTTTTTGCTTAAAACTCTTGTTATTATTTCCTGTCTGTTAGGAGGCATTTCATCGATTATCGAAATATCCAAATCTCCATAAATCATAAGTGCTAAAGTTCTCGGAATAGGTGTTGCTGTCATAACTAGGACATCCGGATTTTTACCGGGTCCGAAGGAGCTTGCTCCTTTATTGGCAAGCATTGCTCTTTGTCTTACTCCAAACCTATGCTGCTCATCAGTTATTGCCAGACCAATATTATTAAATTCTACATTTTTTTCGATTAAGGCATGAGTCCCGATTAAAATATCTATTTCATTACTTTTAACCTTATCCAAAATTTCAGCTTTATTTTTCTTAGTTGTAGATCCTGCTAAAAATGCCACATTTATATTTATATCGCTGTTTTCTAAGTATTCGGTGATTGTCTGATAATGCTGCATTGCAAGAATTTCAGTCGGAGCCATCATCGAAGCTTGATATCCCGATTCAACTGCATTCAGCATCGCAGCTATCGCGATTATTGTTTTTCCCGAGCCGACATCACCTTGAACAAGTCTGTTCATAGGCTTATTACTTTTCATATCATTGTTAATTTCATTTAAAACTCTTAATTGTGCATTAGTCAGTTTATATGGCAGATTATTCAGAAGCTTTTCAGCTAATCCGGTTTTATCCTGAATTATACCTTCTTCCTTATTATTTAATCTGTTTTTAATATTAAGAAGTCCTAATTGGAAAATCAGCAATCTTTCAAAACCTATAGTTCTTTTAGCCAAATTATACAATTTTCCGTTCGGAGGAAAATGCATATATTTTATAGCATCTGCCTTATTTAAAAGATTATATTCTTTTATAATCTGCTCAGGCAAAACATTGCTGATTCTTTTATGGTTATCCTCTGCACAGACAATCATAAGCTTTGTAATTTCATTGTTAGTTAAAGAATCGGTCAGCCTGTAAACAGGCATGATTTTTCCTGTCTTAAAAGTTTCATTTTGATGTTCAATATCAGGATTTACTATCTCGCATATATCATCGGTACGCTTGTACTTTCCGAAAATATAATATATTTCATCAAACTTTAATTTTTCATACAAATAATCCTGATTAAAAAAAGTCAAGTTTACATATCCGGTATCATCACAGGCAGAAGCTGTAAAGACAGACATTTTTCTATTTGGCTTTCTTTTTGAAGATATTTTTCTTAACTTAACTCTTATCAGATACTTGTTTTCTTCATCAATATCCTTTATTTTTGTGAGCTTTCTTCTATCTTCATATCTCACAGGAAAGTAATTGAGCAAATCGTCTATTGTATATATCCCTATCTTATTTAATTTTAATGCCCTTTTAGGGCCGACACCCTTTAAATATTGAATATCAGCATTCAGCATAAAAAACCCCTGTAAAAATTTATATATAAACTTATAAATTAAAACCACAAAGAACACAAAATCACTGGTTCGTATCCTTCGTGCTCCTTGCGGTTAAAGCTAATAATTTATTTATTATTCCACTGAAATAATGTAGTAATATAACGGCTGACCGCCATATACAATTTCAACATCACATTGATTCGCAAACTCTTCTACTTTTTCTTTCAAAGACTTTGCTGTTTCTTCTTCAATCATATCACCATAGAAGATTGTTATTAAGAAGTTGTCATCATCAACCATCTTCTTAATTAATTCCAAGCTTTGCTCCTCAACATCTGATCCATGGTTAACTATATCTTTGTCAAATAAAGCTATTATATCATCCTTTTTGATATCTAAGCCGTTCATGGCTGTATCTCTGACAGCATATGTCACTTGACCTGTTTTTACATTATCAATCGCAGCAATCATATCAGCTATATTTTCTTCAATGCTGCCGTCTTCATTAAATGCCAGCATAGCTGAAACACCTTGAGGAATTGTTTTGGTAGGAATTACATGAAGATTTTTTTCTGATAATTCCTTAGCCTGCTGAGCTGCCAAAATAATATTGCTGTTATTCGGAAGAATTATAATATGCTCTGCATTTATTTTGTTTACTGCTTCTATAATATCCTCTGTACTTGGATTCATAGTCTGACCGCCTGAAATAAAGGCATCAACCTTTAAATCATAAAATATCTTCTGTATTCCTTCTCCAAATCCTATAGAAACAAAGCCATAATCTTTCTTCTCTGTGCTTACAGGTGCTTGTTCAGGTACTGATTTCTTTCTGTTTCTGAACTGTTCTTTCATGTTGTCTATTTTTATATTGATTATCTCTCCGAAAGTAACAGCCTTGCTTAAAATAAGTCCCGGATTGTTAGTATGTATATGCACTTTTATAATGTCATCAGTTCCTACACAAACTATAGAATCTCCCTTATCCATGATTAGGGGTAAAAACTGCTCGTGTGATTTCTTTGCATTTTTTATCATAAATTCTGTACAGTAAGCGAATACTATTTCATCTTCACTTCCGTATGCAGATACTTCTTGCTGTGTTTCAACAATTTCATCAGTGCTTTGCTCTCTTTTTATTTCAACACCCTTTAAAGCAGCAAGTGCTCCTTCAAGTAAACATATCAAGCCTTTTCCGCCGGCATCGACAACCTCCGCCTGCTTTAGAACAGGTAAGAGTTCGGGAGTTTTATCCAATGATATTTTAGCTTCCTTAATTACCTCTTCTAAAAATAATACCATGTCTTCACTTTTATCGCATATTTCAAGAGCTTTATCTGCTGTTTCTCTCGCAACAGTCAGTATTGTGCCCTCAATCGGCTTCATAACTGCTTTATATGCTGTATTAGCTGCTGATTTAAAAGCTTCTGCCGCTAATCTGGGATTTATTTGATTAGCATCGGCAATTCCTTTTGCAAAGCCTCTAAACAACTGTGATAATATTACGCCCGAATTTCCTCTTGCTCCCATTAAAGAGCCTTTTGCCGCAGCTTCTGCTATTTTACCTACACTGCTTTCTTCCAAGCTGTTTATTTCCTTAACAGCAGATTGAACTGTTAAATTCATATTTGTTCCCGTGTCTCCGTCAGGAACTGGAAAAACATTCAGTGAATCTACCTGGCTTTTATTATTTTCCAAATTTGCTGCTGCGCCAATCATCATTTTTTTAAACATAACATTATCAATATACTTAATTATCATTATAGCCTCCTAAACTATTTTTGTACCCTTACACCTTGGACAAAAATATTTACTTTATTTACTTCTATGCCAGTTAAAGACTCAACATTATACTTAACCTTTGAAATGATGTTTTCAGCAACAACGGAAATTTTCACGCCAAACTGAAGCACTATGTGAAGGTCTATGGTAATTTTATCTTCTTCTGAATTTACTTTTATTCCTTTTGTTAATTGGTCTCTTCTCAGCAATTCAAAGAATCCCTCAGTGGCATTTTTAGATGCCATACCTACTATACCGTAGCACTCCATAGCTGCTAAGCCGGCAATACTTGCTATTACTTGATCGTCTATTATAATACTACCAAATTCGCTTGTTATTTGAATTGACATAAGTACCTCCTATATTTTATTGATTTATTTTCCTTTTCTTAATTTCTTTATAGTGATAGTTTAACACAAAATACGTTTTTTTACAAATCACAAAAAAATTATTATAAAAATATTATACAAATAAAAATTAGTTATTGCAATAATTATATTTTAATGTTACAATAAAAAAGCTTGATTTGATATAATACTAATTATCATATTTCAATAAATTGTGCAATACTTATAATTTCCTTTGATTTTTAATGAGAATTAGTATAAAATATTATTATAGACTTGCTTTAATGGGAGGTGTGAGAATATGGCGAAATTTTGTGAAGTTTGCGGAAAAGGTAAAATGACAGGTCATACTGTAACTCACTCAGATAAAAAAATAAACAGAACTTGGAAACCAAACGTTAGAAAGATATCTGTTATAGAAAACGGAGTATCTAAGAAAAAATTTGTTTGCACAAGATGCATGAGATCAGGTAATGTTGTTCGTGCTATATAATTAATTTTTCAATAATGGCTTTAGGCCATTATTTTTTTATTTAATAAAAAGTTCTTTTTTTCTAGCACATAAATGAAGAATCAGAACGATTCTTCCATAAAATAAACATAGTCCACTTTATACCTTAACTCTGATTCTATGCAAACAAATTTTCCTTATAATAGCTTAACCAGTGTACATCCTAATATTATTAATAAAAAACCCAATATAAACAGCCAAATTCGCAGCGGCAATATCTGTACAACAATAATAGCTCCTATAACAGCTATCATTAATCCTACAATCTCAGTAAATCTGAATCTCGGGCATCCGCGTTTAAAACCAAAAAATCCCATAACAACATCCTTTCTAAATATCTCGATAATATCGAGATTATATAAAAAACATTTATTATATACTATTCAATTACATAAAAAAAATGCTAAAGCCCCATTTAATAATATTATAAGTAAAAATAATATTATTAGGAATTTAACATTTTCTTTCTATTTTTATAATCCGGCATATATTTTTCTATTTCCTGATAAAAAAGTTTACTGTGATTTTTTATTCTGATATGTGCCAATTCATGCACTACAACATAATCTACGGCCTCCGGAGGATATAGCATGAGTCTGTACGAAAAACACAGACTATTTTTTGAGCTGCAGCTTCCCCATCTGGTTTTTGCGGAGGTTATTTTTATCCCGTAAGGCTTTACATTCATTATTTTACTGAAATATTCAACCCTCTTGGGAATTACCTCCATAGCTTTTTGTTTTAAATTAATAATTTCGTCATCAGATAATTCATCATAGCCTTTAGCTTCATATCTATTCTTTGCAATAACTAAATGCTTTTCAATCCAATTTTCATGCTTTAAAACAAATTTATCTATATCTGCATGAGACATTTTATAAGGAGCTCTGACAATAATTTTAAACTCTTTAGAGATTGATATTTCAATAGTTTTTCTAGCAGACTTTATTAATTCATAGTCATATTTCATTTTAATATTATCCTTTTCTATGCACATGCATCGATTTCAAACTTTAAACTTCCATTTCGCCATGCTCATAAAGTATAATTGATGAAGCCACAAGGCCTGCCGTTTCAGTCCTCAATATTCTTTTTCCTAAAGTTACAATATCTGCCCCAATATCTTGAAATTTAATAATTTCTTTTTCGTCAAATCCGCCTTCCGGGCCTATTATTACATAATATTTATTGGCTTTATCGTTTAAAGTATTCGAATCATGCGAAATACTCTTTACATGCTGGGATAAAACCTCTTTCATTGTTTTATTGCCTTCTAACTCATAAGGAACAATAATTCTCGCATTTTCTTTTTTAAGTCTGTCAACAAGCTCATTTACAGTTAAAATATCCTCAACCTCGGGAACTATATTTCTCTTGCTTTGCTTAGAGGATTCATGAGCTATTTTTCTCCACCTGTCAAGTTTTTTCAGCTCTCTTGATTTGTCATTGAGCTTAACAACCGTACGCTCTGTTATAAGAGGTATAAAGCTTTTAACACCAAGCTCCACATTTTGCTGTATTATATCTTCCATTTTAGTCTGCTTTGGCAAGCCTTGGCACAGGCATATATGAATATTGGCTTCATTATTCGTATCTGTTTTGCACTTTATTTTACATATAACACTGTCATTTTCAAAGCTAATAATATTTGCTATATACTCACATTCGCTTGTAACTATTGAAACTTCCTCGCCTATTTTTGCTCTTAAGGTATTTTTCAGGTGATTGACATCTGCACCTTCAATTCTCACTATATCATCAATTATTTTTTTCTCAGAACTGAAATATCTGAACATATTAATATTCCTTTCCGTAAAGTTATATAAGCGCAAATCTGAATGAATTATTTAAATTTGCTTCATTAAATTTTTAAAATATTATTATTTTAAAATAGCCGTAATAGATACCCAGTCTTCTTTTTGAATTGTTTCTTTTATTTCAAATCCAAGATTTACAAGCATATCCTTTACCTGATCCACATATTTTTCAATAATACCTGACGTTATCAGAATTCCGCCCTGCTTTAAAAACTTAGGGAAACAATCGCCCATTTCAATAATGATATCAGCTATTATATTAACTGCTATCATATCATATTTGTTAAATCCTATAACATCCTGCAATCTCTCATCTTCAATTATATTTCCGCAATAAGTCATGAATTTATTTTCATATATATTATTAACAGCAGCATTTTCCTTAGCAATTCTGACCGCATTTTCATCTATATCAACACCTACAACATGCTTTGCACCAAGAAGTATTGAAGCAATAGATAATATTCCGCTTCCGCATCCCATATCTAAAACTTCCATGCCTTTGTCTATGTATTTTTCAATCTGTTCAATACAAAGTTGGGTTGTGAAATGCTGTCCTGTACCAAAACTTGCCCCGGGATCTATTTCAAGTACTATTCTGTCTGTTTCATTTTCAAGCTCTTCCCAGGTAGGCTTAACCAATATTTTTTCACCAACCTCAAAAGGCTTAAAAAATTGCTTCCAGTTATTTGCCCAATCCTCATCATCAACTATATTAACAGTCAAATCAAGGCTTCCTAAATCTATACCTATATCATTATTTTTCAGATTTTTAAGTTCAGCTTTAAGAGCATTTAATTCCTGCTCTCCCTGTTCATTATCTCCAAGATAAATTTTCATTCTTGTAGCACAATCCTTCATGCTGTTAAGACTTTCATCATAATAATCCCAGCTCATAGTATCAGCAGTCAAAAACTCTTCAAATACACTTGCATCCTCTATAACTACCTCTGCAATATCCAATTTTATAAGTACAGCATTTAAAAGCTCTATACCCTCGGTACTGGTTTCTATAATAACTTCTTTAAATTTCATATAAATCTCCAATCTATCAAAACATATCGTTCTAAATATATATTAATATGTCAATTTTGTCAAATTTAAAATAATATTTATTTTTGTCAGCCTTTAATACAATGCTGTTAAGTATTAAAAGCACCCGTTAAAACCATTTATAACGGCTTTACAGATGCTTTTTATAGTTATATCATAGATTTATTTAATATCTTCAAGCTCAATTTCCAAAATTGCCTGAGCAGTACTGCGTCCAAGTACATCAAGACCTAAATTTCTTGTAGAGCCTCCATCAAGCATATGCTCTAAAACAAAATTCAATGTACATAGTCCATCTGCTTCATAACGGGTTACATCCCCTTTACACATATCACGAAAGAAGTGTTGCACCTTAGCCGTGGAAAGATGTTTTTTTAAGAATTCATAATCAGATTCATTATACGGAATCACACTAATATTCAGCAAGTTTCCTTTATCACCGGCACGAGTATGCGCAATTTCTCTTAACTTCATACCCCTACCTCCTCATATCTAACAGTAGTAACAACGTCCTCAACAGGAATAAAAATTGATGTTACAGAATAAGACTTTATCACTTCTGAATTCATACCAGTCGAACTTGCCGGTCCATTTGTGTAAAGGAAACCAAATTCATCAGCAAAAAGCTTTGCTTCTTTCTCTGTCTTTGTACGTACTGACATACGCAGCATAATTTCACTATGTTTATCTCCTGAATAATAATCTGATGTAGCAGTTTTACAAAGAGCATTATATCCAACATAATCTGTGCGTTTATCAATTGGATTTATTCCAACAATTTCTGTTCGCTTCCAAACAATATCTGCACACAATTCTGCCAGTTTCAGTGAATTGCTGCCTGCATAAGTAACTATACCCGTAGCCTTAAAACCATCAATATATCCAACATTGACCTTTAATGTATCCGGAATCCCTTTTGAAACTGCTCCCGTAGCACGAACCGCATCTTTTCCCAGTTGTTCAAATGAAACTCCGGAAAAATCAACAATCGCATCCGGTGTCTTGTAACAGCTTGGGTCTGTTATCTCATAAAATAGCTGCTCTTTGCAGGTATCAACAGAAACGATACCTCCTGAACCCTCAACCTTTGTTATAACAAAACTACCATCCTCAGAAACCTCTGCAATGGGAAATCCTAAACGCTCCAAGCCGGGAACCTCTTTTTTACCGGGATCAGCAAAAAATCCACCTGTAATTTGTCCACAGCACTCAAGAAGATGTCCAACCAAGGTTGCTTGTCCCATATTAGCATGATTGCGATCCCAACCAAATTCATACATTAAAGGACCCGAAAACAGTGCCGCATCTGCAATTCGCCCTGTAATTACTACGTCTGCACCATTTCTTAATGCTTCACGTATAGGCTCACCGCCAAGATACACATTAGCATAGTAAATTTCTGCATCTAAATCCGCCAATGTTTCTCCGGGATATTGCCAACGCTCATTTTTCATATATCTATCTATATTTGGAAAAATATCATCGCCTTCTACTACTGCAATCTTTATAGAAAGTCCCAGCTCTTTTGCCACACGTGCTACTACTTTAACCGCCCCGCTTGGATTTGCACCACCCATGTTCGAAATAATTTTTACGTTTTTCTCCACAGCTTGCTTTAATGTTCGACGCATACGCACCTCAAGCATGTCATTAAAACCTTTGGTATTATCATCTCTTTTTTGTGCCTGTTGATTGGCAAAGGAACGCTCTGCTAAGGTTTCAAAAACCAAATAATCAAGCTCTCCCTTTTCAAGCAGTTCTTCTACAGGTTCAATACGATCCTTGCAGCAACCGGCGCCACATCCTATTCTAATCTTTTTCAATGCAACTCACTCCCTTATGTAATATGCTTATAAGCATATTCATTATTAATTTCAACCTGAACAGTATCTATGTTATCCAATTGTCCACTTTAACATGTAATTTTTCAGTTTTTCAAAAAGCTGCATTACAATAACTAACACGATAACTAAGAAAATAAAACCCACCCAAGTATAACTAAACAGTCCAATTTCCGAGTATTTTTTTACAAAAAATCCCATACCATACTGAGCACCATACATTTCTACATACACCAGCATCAAAAATGTACTGCGAAGCGAACTAACAAAACCGGATAAAATTGATGGACTTGCAGCCGGCAAAATTACCTTTGTCATCAATTTAACTCCATGAAGCTCTAAAGTAGCAGCTTTGTCCAAATAACGCTTATCAATAGTCATTATTCCTGTAATTGTAGAAAATAATGTCGTCCATACAGTACCGTAGACAACCAAAAAAACCGATGCAACTACAAAATTTGGAGCCAGTAACAGTACAAATGGAGACAAAAGAATAGATGGAATCACACTAAATGAGTATATTACAGGATAAAGTGCCTCTCTAAGCCATTTACATAATCCGAGAATTGTACCAATACCCAAAGCTAAAGCTAAAGATATAAGGATAGATGGAATCATCAGCTTGAAGGACGAAACTAAATTAAGCAGCATAACACCCTTATTAGCTTGGAATGCCTTTCCAATATCATCTACATCAGGAAATAGGTATGAATTAGCACGTCCACTTTCTGTATATCCTACATATAGCAACACTAATCCAATATATATGCAAATAGTAAGCCAATATTTTTTAAAAAAGTTTTTTTGGTTGTTCATATTTAGTGTCTCCTTTGTATCTATGATTGATTATTGATTTTGTTCCTCATAGAATTTTAGTAATCTATCGTAGAATTCAGGATCTTCACTGCCGTGTTTTGCCATTACTTCGTCCAATGCAGCCTTGTATAAATCAGTATTAATGTGATCCAAAATATCTATTTCTTTTGCGTTTTCATTTAAGAAACCGGTTTTATCCAAAATACCCCATGCACGTATAACAGGATTTTTAAGCGGATCCGGGCTAACCACATAATTTTCATTAAGCATAAAAGCTTCTACATATTCTTTAGTCGCTCCGATACTTTCAGCATGTATATTTACAGCTTCCTCTTTATTAGCCTCGTAATATTGTTGAGCACGAATTAAAGCTCTCATCAACGCTTTAATTGTGTTAGGATTTTCTTTTATAAAATTTGTTTGAGTAACAAGACGACAGCAAGAATAGTTTGGCATTACTTTTCCATGATATGTCACAATTTCTACTTCATCCATATTATTTACAGCATACATTTGTCCGGTACCTTGCAAAGCATAGTCAACTTCACCCTTTACAACAGCAGCCATTGCATCACTGTAATTAGCATAAATAACCCAATCTACTGCTGTAAGAGGATCATCATATCCTAAATCCATAACGGCACCTGTAAAAGCGAAATAAGAAGGGTTGATAGCAACTTTCTTGCCGATAAAATCCTGAACTCCGTTCCATACAGTACCCTTGCGTGCTATAACAGGCATACTGCCGTCTACCATGTGTCCCCCAAAAATTGTCAAGTCCACACCAGCTGCAATTTGTTGTAAAGGATTACTGGTTCCGGAATTAGAAACAACATCTACCTTACTTGTAGCGAGCAATGCCATAGCATCAGCATTTGCAGTTGCAGAAACCATTTCAACTTTCAAACCCTCTTCTGCAAGAAAGCCCTTTTTTTCTGCAATTGTAAGCATTATATTACCACTGTTACCAGAAGTCCACTTAATTACATTTGTCTCAAGCACATCACCGGAAGTGCTTTTAGCATCAACATTGTCTTTGCCTTCACTTTTTTCGCTGCAAGCAACCATGCTAAATGCTGTAGCCAATACTAAAATCAATAAAACAATTCTTTTTTTCATTAATATTCTCCTTTTTAATAATATAAATTGTCTAACTCTATTTATTCAGAGCCCTTGTTGCTTTTATATAAAAATTTTTCTTTAGCTATATATATTGATGTACATAATATTAAAGCAAAAATATAACAAAAGAAAAATTATATATACTAAATATTTTGTTTTATACATATCATCTTAAATTTCAAATACTATCAGACTTAAAAACTTGTAAAAATCAAGCATTTTAATCTTGTTATATCAATCGTATAATATTTAAGTTTCTATGCTTCAATACGAGATGCTACATCCTTATTAATTTGTAAAATCAAATTATTACGCAATTGTAAAATTTCTGGGTTTTCAAATTGATTTTCTCTTGTAGGGCGCTTATTCGGGGGAATATAGCATTCATAAATTATACTGCTCGGAGACTGTCCAAAAACAATAATTCTGCTAGCTAGCAGCAATGCCTCATCTACATCATGTGTAACAAAAAACACAGTCTTTTTTAAATTATCCTTTGACCATAATTCCAATAGCAAGTCCTGCAAAAGAGCACGCGTTACGGCATCAAGTGCACCAAATGGCTCGTCCATAAGCAAGATAGGAGGATTAATGCTAAACGCCTGCGCAATAGCACATCTTTGCTTCATTCCTCCTGATAATTCCTTTGGGAGCTTACGGTATATAGACTCATCAAGTCCGACAGATTTCATGGTATCAATGGCCAAATTCTTCAATTTCTTTTTATCTTCATTAGGATATTTCTGTTTTAATGCGAGCATGATATTTTCTCCTGCTGTCATCCATGGAAACAACCCATAATCCTGAAATACAACCCCCCTATCTAAACCTGCCGAATTTATCGGCTTATCTCCCAAAAGAATTGTTCCTGTATTTGAAGTTTCCAATCCGGTCAAAAGCCGTAAAAAGGTACTCTTCCCACAGCCGGACTGTCCAAGAAGACACACAAATTCACCTTCTTTTACATTTATATTTATATCTTTCAAAATTAACCTATTATCATTTTTGTAGGAAAAAGAAAGGTCTTTAATTTTCAGATCATACATAAGGTTATTCTCCTTTTTATTAGTTATATAAACAAACATCTTTGTTACATTTTTAACATTTATACACGCAATATAAAATCTTCTATTTTTAACACATTTAACCACATTATATATTTGAAATAATTTGTAAACATCACGACGGGGACATTGTATCATTGCAAATATTATAAGTAAAATAAAAAGATATCATAAATTTTCAGTCAGTAATCAAAAAAAGTAATACTTTAATTATTATTTATGAATAATATTTTCTATTTATGGTTATATTATGTAGGTCGAGTGTAATTCTAAAAAATTATTAAAAAGTGAACCACGTTTACATAGTAAACTAAGTTTACATGGTGAAACAAGTTTCACTCTTCCATAGGAAAGAAGAACTTTCTTATAGAATAGAAAAAGCACCCTAT
>DGYI01000017.1 GCA_002396645.1 Firmicutes bacterium UBA5010 | reverse complement strand
CTAAGTCTCCTGTTTTATACATTCTTGTTCCAGGTTCAAATGGGTTGTCCATAAATTTCTCTTTTGTTAATTCTTCTTTGTTTAAATATCCTCTTGCTACTCCTTCTCCTGATATATATATTTCTCCTTCTATTCCTGTCGGTACTATGTTTAATCCTTTGTCCAATATATATATCTTTACATTATCTGCCGGACTACCTATAGGAACAGATATCCCTTGCTCTTTCTCTTCTTCGTATTTATACAGCATACACCCTACAACTGTTTCTGTTGGTCCATATTCATTGTATATCTCTATATCTTTTCCAAAACTATCACTTACTTCTTTTGCCAAGCTTACTTTTAAGTCTTCTCCTCCTACTATAAATCTCTTTATTCTTGATTTGCTGTTATCCATATCTTTTATTAAGCTTAAATGCGCCGGCGTAACTTTTACCACTGTTGCTTTATTTTCTCTGAGTATTTTATATAACACATATTCTGTTTCATCATTATCATAAACAGCTATAGTATTTCCTGAAATTAATGGGGTAAATATAGATGTCACGGTTAAGTCAAAGGATATCGAGGAATACAGTGCCATAACCTCTTCCTTATCTCTTAAATACATCTTATTTGCCCACCATATGTAATTTGTCAATCCTTTATGCTCTATCATTACTCCTTTTGGCTTTCCTGTTGATCCTGATGTATATATAATGTAAACCAAATCACTTACGCTATTAACTTTTGATAAGTTAGATTTATTATATTTTTGTAGATTCTCATCATTTATACAAATTATTCTTCCGTCAAATTGAATTTCATCTCTTAGTTCAAAGTTAACCAACAGCATACTGCTATGCGAATCTTCGAGCATATAATCTATTCTTTCTTTAGGATAGCTCGGATCTATAGGTACATATGATGCTCCTGCTTTTAAAACACCCAAAATACTTATTATAAGCTCAATAGAATGTGTCTGCATAATTGCTACTATTGATTTTGTGTTTATGCCGTTTTGAGATAAATAATCAGCCAGTTGATTTGATTTTTCATTAAGCTCTTTGTAAGTCAAGTGTTCATTTTTGAATACCACTGCTATATTATCAGGTGTTCTTTCTGCCTGTTCTTCAAACAACTCTTGTATTGTCTTTTTAGGATAATTACTAAATGTTGAATTGAACTTATAAATTTTATAATCCAATTCTTGACTATTTAAAATATTAATATCATTAATTGAAAATTTATCATAATTTAATACTTCGTTGATTATATTTATCATAGAATCATAAACTATTTTTATTTCTTCACTTGAGTATTCCGCAATTTTATAATCAAATTGTAAAGTTATTTTATTTTCTTCCCACTCTTTTATAATTAATTGAAGTGAATAGCTTTGATTTCCACAATAATATTCATCTATATCTACATCTATTCCATCTATAGTATCATAATATTTTGAATTATAATAATTTACAGATATTTTAAATAAGCTGTCATATCCTCTTTTAGCTATTTCTAATTCTTCAACTAAAAGGTCATATGGATATTTTTGGTTTAATAAGCAAAACCTTAATTCTTTATTAACTAGTTTTATTAAATTTTCTATATTAATTTCAGAATCCAGATTAAATCTAAATGGAACAGTACTCGTGAACATACCTACAGTATTCTTTTGACTATTGCTGATTCTGTTAAATACCGGAGTTCCTATCACTATGTCCTTTTTAGATGTAATTTTATATAAATATATAAATAAAATTGATATAAAAAAAGTATTTAATGAGCATTTTTTTTCATCTGCAAACGTTTTTATTTTGCCTGATAATTCACTATCAATATCGTAGCACTGCCTTATCCCATTCAAATTATCAGATGTGTTATATAAAAATTCTTCAGGTATATCTGAAAATTTACTCTCCCAAAACTCTTTATTTTTATTAAATCTTTCTGATTTTAAATATTCTTCTTCTTCTTTTATAAACTCTAAATACGAATAATTTTTCTCTTCGCTTATTTCTTCATTATTTATCAGCTTAGTGTATATTTCACAAAGTTGGTTTTGTATAAGAGCAACTGACCAACCATCAGATATGATATGGTGGATATTAAGCATAATACCATATTCTTTTTCACTTAACTTATATATTGCGAAATAATATAATTTGCTGTCATCCAAATTGAATCTTTTTTTAAATATCTCATCAGACCATTTTTTATGCTCATCTTTAGGATTTTCATATTTACTAAAATCTAAAAAGTCTATATCTTCATTTTCAAAATCTTTAATATATTGAACCGGATTACCTTTTTGTTCTATAAATCTTAATCTCAAGCCATCATTAATTTTTATCAGAATATTGATAGCTTTTTCAATAATCTTAACATCTATAATTTCATTAATTTTTAGACACCCTCCAATATTATGCAATGGCGAATTTGTATTTATCTTATCTATATACCATATCCTTTTTTGTGGATGTGTCAAATTGTAATACCTCATATTATTGCCCATATTAATTTCCTTTTATATTTTATTTTTATATTTTAATTAGCTAATGTATGATTAATAATATTAACTATATTTTCAACATTATCATTTATAAAAAAATGTCCCCCGGAAAAATTATAAACTTTAAATCCTTTATTGCTGTGTTTTTTCCATGTCAGTATTTCTTCTAATGTTATAGTATCTTCTTTCCCATTCAAAATAGTAATATCACATTGCACTTTTTCTTTTTTTTCATTGTAAATATATTTCTCAATTATTTTAAAATCATTTCTCAGAATTGGAATACACAATTGAAGCAACTCTTCATTTTCTATTACTTCCTGTGGTGTTCCACCTAACTCTATTACCTCTTTAATAAACTCCTCATCCGGAAGTAAGTGTATATATTCCTTGTCTCTTGGTATACTTGGAGGTTTGTATCCTGAGAAGAATATATGTTTAGGTATCGTAACGTTTTCATTGCACGCTTTATAATATAACTCATAGGCTAAAAGCCCTCCCATACTATGTCCGTAAATAGCATACTCATCATTTACTATTTTATCTTTCATATTATCAAATATGTCATCAACAGCTTCTTCTAAGCTTTCATAAAAACTTTCATTAAACCTTTTACCTCTACCTTTAAGTTCTATCAATTCCAGATTAATTGAAGAATTTAAATACCTTTTCCAGCTGTAATATATACTTTCCGAGCCACCTGCATATGGTAAGCAAAATAATATCATTAATGTATTTCCCCCACTCATTCATAATTAAATTTTATATATTCTTACACTATATAGCTCTCTTTTAAAGTCCATATTTCATAGGATCCATCTAATATAATCAATTATTAAAAAATTAATTTAATTATACAATATTATATTAATCTTGACTTATAATTTCCATGAAATCCTAAAAAAAGACATGAATCGATATTTTTACCATAACCTTTCCTTTCATAATAGCAAATTTAAAATATTAAATATTAAAATTTATGTCTTAATATAAAGCATAAATGTAAAAAAATATATAAAAATCAATATTTGACATATTAATGCATATTATAACATATAATGCAATTTATGTACAACATATAAAATGTAAAGATTAAAAATAATAAAAAAGTAAGATAATTAAATCATCGCAAAATAAAAATAGGTAAGATAAATGCATCTTACCTATTTTATGACACTACTCTCTCATTTGAATTTTATTTTTTATTCAACAGTCACTGATTTAGCTAAATTCCTTGGTTTATCTATGTCACAGCCTCTTTGAAGCGCTGCGTAATAAGCGATATATTGAGTCGGAATTATTGAAACTAGAGGTGACAGCATTTCATGAACGTCATTAATTACTATCTGATCAGTTTCAGTGCTTAGTTTTTTCATTGATATTACAAGTGTATTAGCTCCTCTTGCTTTTACTTCCTTTATATTGCTTCTTGTATTAAGATTTATTGATTCCTGCGTTATAATTGCAATTACAGGAGTTTTCTCCTCTATTAAAGCTATTGTTCCATGCTTTAATTCACCTGCCGCAAAGCCTTCTGTTTGTATATATGAAACTTCCTTAAGCTTTAAGGCAGCCTCTAAGCAAACAAAATAATCTATATGTCTTCCAATGTAGAAGCAGCTACTTTGCTCTGATAAGTATTCCTCTGCAAGCTTTTTATAAATCTCAACATTGTCACATAAGCTCTCCATTGAGTTAGCGATCTTACTTAGCTCCTTGAATATATCTATTGATACAGTATTGTTAATCACTGAAGCCAATATTGATAACACTGCTATTTGAGCTGTATATGCCTTTGTAGAGCAAACTGCAATTTCAGGTCCTGCGTGCAAAAGCAGCGTATAATCTGACTCTCTTGACAGAGTTGAACCCTTAACATTTGTAATAGTCAGGGATTTATAGCCCATTTTCTTAATCTTAACAAGTACCGCACGGCAGTCTGCTGTTTCTCCGCTTTGAGATATGAACAGAAATAAGGGTTTTTCACTTAATAAAGGCATATTATAAATAAATTCGCTGGCTATTATGACTTCTGCAGGCTTTCCCGATATTTTTTCTAAAAGCTGTTTGCCGACAAGTCCTGCATGATAACTGGTTCCGCATGCTATAATATAAATTTTATCGGCATTTCTTACATCATCTATAATTTCCTTTTCTATATATGGGCAGGCATTTTTATCACTGTATTGATTCATTATTTTTCTGATAACAAAAGGCTGCTCCTCTATTTCTTTAAGCATATAATGAGGATAGATTCCCTTTTCTATATCTGACATGTCTATATCTGCTTTAAAAGGCTTTTTATCAACTTTAGCTCCGTATATTGTATAAATATCTATAGCATCTTTAGTTATTTTTATAAATTCTTTGTCTTCCAGCTCATAAAACATATTTGTACGACTAATCATAGCCATAGCATCACTGCCAATCATATTAAAGTCCTGACCTATTCCGGCTAAAAGAGGTGATTTATTTTTTGCCGCATATATGGTATTAGAATCATCCTTATCCAAAATTGCCAATGCATATGAGCCTTGAATCTCACTCATTGTATGTCTGATTGCAAGCTCGACAGATTCTCCATCATCAACAAATTTTTGAATTAACTGAACTATGGTTTCAGTATCTGTATCGCTCTCAAAATGTATATCACTTAAATATTTATTTCTTAAGTCTATCTCATTTTCTATTATACCGTTATGAACTAAAGTAAATCTTCTGGAGCTGCTTTGGTGAGGATGTGAATTTACTCTGTTCGGTACTCCATGTGTAGCCCATCTTGTATGCCCTATGCCTAAACAGCCTTTTACATTCTCATCTACAATATTTCTTAAATCCTTTATTCTTCCTTTGTCCTTAAAAATATGAACTCCGGTATCATTTACAAGAGCTATTCCTGCCGAATCATAACCTCTGTATTCGAGCTTTTCAAGTCCTGTAAGAATGATTTCCTTTACATCCTCATATCCGATATATCCTACTATTCCGCACATTTTTAATCTTTTCTCCTTTAAACAAAATTTAACTAAACTACATATTATTATATATGCAGCTCAGCCAAGATATTGTAACTTTATTTAAATAGATTAAAGCTGTATTCTATCGCTTATAAATTTCATATTGTTTTTTCAGTCACCCAAAATATTTGATGAAATTTTATCGACTAAGCCTGCCGCAGAGTTCCCGCCGAATTTTCGAATTTCTCTGTCCTCGTCAACTTATTATAATAAGTTCTGGCGCTACAACTAATTTACATACCTCCATTATTAATTAATACATTTTAATACCAAAAAATAAAATTACTATAGCCGAATGGCTATAGTAATTTTATCATAAACTATACCTATTGTATAGTATTTATTTACTTTAGAAAAAACCAAGTTACTCCGAGAATTATTGCCAAAACTATTAAGAGTGCAGGAAGCATTGTTATAATGCCCGCTATTAAGAGCGCTGCCATATCATTTTTTTCCATCTCAATTTTTTCAGGCGCTTTTTCCGGATCTGCTTTTGTTGCTTCTAAAACTCTATCTACTTTATTTTTAAAAAACATAATATACACCTCAATGCTATTATCTGCATAAATCGCTATAATAATTCATGATAAATATCAGACCTGTGCATGGGTTATACTATTCTTACTTAGTTCTTAAATGACATGCAACAAAATGGTCTTTTTCGTATTCTATAAACTCAGGAGTAACTTGCTTACAGATATCCATACATTTCGGACATCTTGTGTGGAATTTACATCCTTTTGGCGGTCTGATAGGACTTGGTATATCTCCTTCAAGAAGAATAGCCTCAGACTGTACCTCATCAGTTGTAGGTATAGCTGACATCAATGCTTCAGTATATGGATGTAAAGGATTTTTGAACATCTCTTCTGAATCACATAATTCAACTAAATTTCCAAGGTACATTACACCTATACGATCGCTTATATACTTAACAACACTTAAGTCGTGAGATATAAACAGATATGTTAAATCTTCCTTTTCCTTAAGGTCCATTAGAAGATTGATAACCTGTGATTGTATAGAAACGTCAAGTGCACTAACAGCCTCATCACAAACTACAAATTTTGGTTTAAGAGCAAGTGCTCTTGCTATACCAATTCTTTGTCTTTGTCCTCCTGAGAATTGATGCGGATAACGGTGAAGCATATAACCTGAAAGTCCGCAATCTTCCATAACCTTCATTACATAATCCTGCATATCTGCATCATTTTTCTTAAAGAAACCATGAGCCAACAATCCCTCACCGATTATTTGTCCAACTGTCATACGAGGGTTTAATGAAGAATACGGATCTTGGAATACTATCTGTAAATCTCTTCTTAATAATCTCATTTCAGGATAGTCAAGCTTTGCAAGATTTATTCCGTTATCCAGGTTTTCTTCGTATTTTTCAAACTCAGCATTACCTTTATAAGATTCTTTTAATTTATCTATTTTAGCTCTGTATTCATCCGCTTCTTTTAATTTAGCTGCTGCTGCCTGTAATTTATTCTTTTTGTCATCTTCCTTATTAGCTTTCTCAGCAGATAAGTTTAACTTATACGCCTCTCTCTTAGCTTTGTACTCACCTAAGAACAAGTCCGCAATCTTATCTATATCCTTAGCTATAAAGAAGCCTCCGATTATATTAGTTATATCATAAAGCAATTCAGTAGCTTTTTTAGTTGCTTCTTGAAGATTGTTCATCAAAGTATAATCTTCAGGATTTTTATCATATTCAGCTTGAATTTTAATTCTTTCAGCCTCAACCTTATGATAAAGCTCTATATCCTTTTTTACATTTTTAATATCATCTTCTATATATTTTGGATTAAGCTCTTCAAGAGTTCTTCCGTAGTACATAGTTCTTCCGGATGTTTGAGGATATAATTGCAGCAAAACACGACCAAAGGTTGATTTTCCGCATCCTGACTCACCAACAAGACCAACTGTCTCTCCTTCGTAAATATCAAGTGTTATACCATCGTTTGCCTTAACGCTCAATTTTTCCTTTTGGAATAGCTTAGTCTTTTTTATAGGAAAGTGTTTTTTCATTTCGCTGACGCTTATAAGCACTTTTTTATCGTTCATCTTTTCTCTCCTCCTTATTAGGATAGAAGCATCTGACTGTGTGGTTATCTTCTACCTTTTCTAAAGTAGGTTCCTCATTTTCACATCTCTTAGTTGCATATTGACAACGAGGAGCAAATTTACATCCTTTCGGCAAATCAAGAGGATGAGGCACTGAGCCGACTATCGCTTCTAGTTTATCGCTTTTTTCAGTATTCAGTCTTGGTATTGATTTCATAAGACCTTCTGTATAAGGGTGAGAATATGAATTCTTACCGAATATAGTTCTGACAGGAGCCATCTCAACAACCTGTCCGCAATACATAACAGCAACATCATCAGCCATTTGGTTGATAACACCCAAGTCATGTGTTATAAACAATATTGAAGTTCCTTTTTCTTTTTTCAAATCATTCATAAGCTTTAATATCTGAGCTTGAATAGTAACATCAAGTGCCGTAGTAGGCTCATCAGCTATTAATAAATTTGGCTTACATGCCAATGCCATAGCTATCATAACCCTTTGTCTCATGCCGCCGGATAACTGATGCGGATATTGTTTAGCAACATTTTCAGGGTTAGGAATCTTAACATCCTTAAGCATTTCTACCGCTTTTGCATATGCTTCTTTTTTCTTCATTCCTTGGTGAATTATAAATGATTCACCAATTTGTTTTTCAACAGTGAATATAGGATTTAAGCTTGTCATAGGCTCTTGGAATATAACAGATATGTCGTTTCCACGAACTTTATACATTTCTTCTCTTGTTAATGTAGTCAACTCTCTGTCGTTAAATTTAATACTACCTTCTTTTATATATCCATTTCCATCTAATAATTTTAATATACTCATGGCAGCAACACTTTTTCCGCTGCCGCTCTCTCCAACTATACCAAGAGTTTTTCCTGCATCAACAGCATAAGAAACTCCGTTAACAGCTTTTACTGTACCTCTTTTAGTCTCAAAAAACGTGTGTAAATCTTTTATCTCTAATAATGCCATATCTACATCCTCCTATCGATCATTTGACTTAGGATCTATTGCATCACGCAATCCATCGCCAACCATGTTTATACTAATAGTACACATCGAAAGAGCAAGTGCAGGGAATACCCATCTCCACCAATAGTTTGCTATAGTATTTGATGACTGAGAGCCTGTGAGCATATTACCCCATGTCGGATTCGGCTCAAGAACACCGAAGCCCAGGTATGAAAGTGATGATTCCGTCAACAGTGATGTAGCATATCCTAATGTAGCATTTACTATAACTACTGTAATAACATTCGGTATTATATGTCTGAATATAATAACTCTTTCTTTTATACCTGTCGCCTTAGCTGCAAGAACGAACTCCTTCTCTCTTTCAGCTAAAATCTGTCCTCTTACAAGACGCGCAAGACCGGACCATCCGAGTATACCCAGTATACCCATTATCAGATAAACTCTTTGATTTTCTGTCAGCTTGTTTCCGATAACAACAGATAATGTCATCGCAAGCGGAATAAAAGGTATAGCTCCCACTATTTCTGCAAATCTCATAAGGAAATTGTCTATTTTACCGCCATAAAAGCCTGCGAAGCCTCCGACGATTACACCGATAATTACTTGTATAGTTATGGCAACCGCACCAACGGTAAGTGTAAGTCTTCCGCCTGCCATAAGTCTTGCAAATACGTCTCTTCCATAGTCATCAGCCCCCATTAAATATCCTTTTAATCCCCATTTTGTAACTTTTCCTTGCTCATCTACAGCATAATTTTGGAAGTATCCTGCATATAATTCTTTTATTTTCGTCTTACCGCTTTCAATATTTGAAGGTATATCTAATTGTTTATAATTATTTCTTCCCCAGCTATAAACCATTCCTGATGAATCTGTAGCAAGAAAATGATAACGTCCGCCTGATATGTTAACCAAATCATTTGGCAAATCTTCCGGAACATCCATCAGATTGTGCAGAGGATTTCCCCATGCATGTACTTTGCCTTCAGACAATGCTATCATTACGCTGTCTGTTGCAGCAATATCAGTTACATTTTTAAGGTCAGGAACATTTCTGTATGAAGGGCTTTCAGCTCCCATTACTCTGATAGTTCCATCCTTTAATAAAGCTATGACATTATCTGTACTAACATCAACCTTATCAACATTCCACTGAACATCCTCAGGTATGCTGTCTTGGTGCAATGATCCCAGAAAGTTAGTGTTTCCCCATATATACATATATCCTTCTTCTGTAACAACAACAGAGAATTGATATCCTGCAGCAACCTGCTTAACGTTTTTCTCCGCGGCAAGTCTGCTTGGAAGAGTTTCTAATTTAAATCTTTTAGGAGCCCATGTTATAGCCTGTCCATCCTCTGTTATAGCTAATATATGATTAAGTCCTGCAGATGCTGATTTAATCTTATATTGACTTGCAGGGTTTGCTTTTAAGCTTTCTACAAGTCTTGGGTCCATTTTCCCCCATGTATACATTTTACCGTTATTATCCACGCCTACGCTGAACGTAGAACCAACGCCTATTTCTTTTACATTTCCGTTTAATTCCTTAGGCATACTCATTATGTCAAGTCCCGGTCCGATATTTTTTTGAGTTATGTCAAAAAAATATTTATCGAGCGGATTAATAGCCGAATAAACAAAGCAACCTATAAATATTGCAACAAATACGATTAGTCCAATCACTGAAATTTTATTACCTAGAAAATTCCTTATTATGGTTCTCATAGGACTTTGCATCTGCTCTTCTTCTAAAATAGACATCTCAACTTTATTGTTTCCGAAAAACATTCCTTTGAACGCATTTGAAAGCATTCTGAAAATACTGTTTTTCTTTTTAGATTTATTATTTTTATTATCCATTTAACATATCCTCCTATGACAATTTTACGCGTGGGTCAACAAGCATATAGCTTAAATCCATAGCAAGGTTTCCCAAAAGAGCAAGTAAAATATAGAACATATTCATAGTTAATACAACAGCAAAATCCATCTGTCTAAGTGAATTAATAAGAAGTTGTCCCATTCCGGACCATAGGAAGGTACCTTCAATAACTATAGATCCTCCGAATATACCGATAAACCATGCTGTCATTATAGTAACTACAGGTATAAGAGCGTTTCTGAAGGCATGAGAATATATAACAACCTTTTCTCTTAATCCTTTTGCTCTTGCAGTTCTGATGAAGTCCATTCTTAAAACCTCTATCATGGCCCCTCTTACATATCTTGTTATACTTGCAAGTGATGCCGATGTCATAACTATAAGCGGTAAAGCCATATGTTTTAAATGGTCAAGCATAAGTCTTACGCCTGTATAATCAGATCCCGGAGTCGCCATACCGCTTATCGGGAAAATAGGTATCTTAATAGCAAAGAAATAAATAGCTATAAGAGCTAAAATAAACATAGGTATGCTGACTCCAACAACAGTAACTACCTGCACTATGTTATCATAAGCAGAATATTTTCTAACCGCTGTGGTTATGCCAAGCGGTATAGTTATACCAAAAACTAAAATTAAGTTTACAATATTAATTCTGACTGTTGCCAGCATCGGTGCTTTGATTATATTTATAACAGGCTTACGGAAATTAGAAGAATAGCCAAAATCTCCTGTCAGCATTTTAGTAATCCACACAGAATATTGAATATATATCGGCTTATCCAGTCCCAGCTCTTTTCTTGCCTGCTCATAAGCCGCCTGATATTTAGCCGGATCTTTACCTGCCAATTCCGGATCTACCATCATTTTTGCAGGATCTCCGGGAACCATTTTGAATATACCGAATAGAATTATTGACAGTATAAAGAAAACAAAAACTACATACATTAGTCTCTTTAAAATATATCTTAACATATAAACCTCCCTCATTCGTTAAAAAGGGGTGATATCAGTTACAGGCTAACCTGATCCTGCATCACCCCAAATGTTACAGATTTGCTAAATCATTAAAGATTATTCTTCCTATTATTCCTCTACGTAAGTATACAATATAGCTCTTTGGAAAGTCCAGAACGGATCAACTTCATAGTTCTTAACTTTCAAAGCGATAAATGAATGATACTCATCAGAGTACAGCGGAAGATCAGGAACTAACTCATTCCATCTTCTTTGGAATTCTAACCACTTCTTAGAATATCCTTCTCTGTCATCACCAGAAGTTTTTCTCATTTGATCAGCTAAATTCATTAATTGCTCATCTTTTAAGTAGTTGCTGTTATTTACTCCCATGAACTGATCATCAGTATGATATGAATAGTATGGGTCGAATACTGCAGTATAATTTGTAGCAAGGTTCATCATGTTGTATTGTCTTTCAGGAACAGAACCGTATAGGTTGTCAAGCAATACCGGGAATTCAACAACAGTTTGCTCATATTTCATGCCTACAGCTGCTAAGTTATCAGGTAGCATACTTGATAATAAAGTAGATACGGCATTATCAACAGAAGCTAAGTGCTTGATTACTAAAGGCATAAGTGTTCCGTCAACCATTTTGTGACGTACATCGTCAGTACCTTTAACAAACTCTCCGCCGTTAGCGTTTAATGTCCAACCGTCTTCGATAAGAAGCTCTTCAGCTCTTCCTAAGTCAAAAGCATATTTGTTGAACTCTTTTTCTATAGTAGCTGCATTTTCTTGATACATCCAGTGTGCAACACCGTATGCTCCGTAAACAACTGATGCATATCCGCCTGAGTATTGTCTGGCAAATTCAGGAACATCCAAACAGTGAGATATAGCTTGACGTACTTTAACGAATTGAGTAGGTCCCAAATCACATACAAATACTATTTTACCGAATCCAGATCTTGGGAATGTAGTTACAGAGATTTTTCCTTCATCTACAGCATCCAAGCCCGGCTCTATAAGGTCTTTACCACCGCTAGAACCTAATATGTCAACAGTACCTGCAACCAACTCATCAATTTGAGTAGCTTGAGTTACTCTCTTGAATATAAGTTGAGCTACTTGAGGTTTTTGTCCGTTGTAATCTCCCTTGTAGTTAGGGTTGAATTTTAATATAGCTATTTTAGTAGATACATCAAAATTATCTAACATATAAGGACCAGCTGTTACTTTCGGATTGAATCTGTGTCCTGTATCAGGATCGTTTATAGTTTTGTCTAAAATTTCAGAGCTGAATTCTCCAGTTATTTTAACGCCGTTTCCTTCATCTACTATATCAGCATTCGGAGCTATAACAGACATTGGATAAGGAACAACCGAAGCAAATGTTATGTCATAGAAGTAAGGCAATTCACTTGCTTTAACTGTTAAAGAGAATTTGTGGTCTCCTAACAATCTAACACCTGTGAATACATCAGAGATTTGACCTTCTTCGCTTCCTTCAGGTCTCTTATTGTATTCTTCAAATCCTACATAATCAATACCGCCTGTTGTACTGCCACCGATATCAGTTGTTTCAGGATGTGATGTCAATAAGATAGCAAATATATAGTCTTTTGCTGTTATAGGCGATCCGTCATTGTAAACTAAATCATTGTTGATTTCAATTTCAAAAGTTTTAGTTCCGTCAGCATTGTCAGTAGTTTTAAGCTCTTTTACTACTGTACTGTCAACTTCATAAGAACCGCTTTCTTTTTGATAAACAACAGTGTTATAACCATGGATTAAATCCTTAACTATAGCATCTGACGCGTTATTTCCCCACATAGTTGTAAAGAAATCACCATTCATATCAGTATTGCTACCATAAGTTATGCTTCCTGCTGCTTCTCTTTGTTGATTACCAGGTTCTTCATTACCAGGTTCTTCGTCATCACCTTTTTGCTCGTTGCCATTGTCAACCGGCGGCTTAACATCGGTATCTTTATCTTTTGGTCCACAAGCCGCAAGACTGAATACCAGGGCTAAAACAAGCATTAACGCTAAAATTTTCTTCATTATAAAACTCCCTCCTAAAGATTGTAATCTTTTCGCAAAATGCGAAAGATCTAGCTTTTTGCACACTTTTATGTATTTTATAGGAAAACATTAACCTATATTTTTATGTGCTTCTATAGTATATTAGCATATGAAAAAAAAAAAAGCAACAAAAAATTGTAATAATTAATATAAAAAATAATAAACGTTTACATAATTCAATTCATCCGGTGCTACACTATATTTTATGCGGTAAAATTAAATTAATGTTATTTAAAATTGTTTATGTCCATATTTTACACAATTTTTTTGAAAAAGCAATAATTAACAGCTATATTCACAATGATTTTGGTTAATATAATCTTATATTATTTGAGAAGATTTTTATCAAAAAAAGTATGTAAATTTATTTTGATAAGCTTCTAGAATTAATTAGAATTAATTTCTAGACTAACATTTATTTACATGATTAAAAAAACTAATCTTACAAATAATATAATTACATCCACAAAAGAAAGGAGTGAACTATATGAATAACAATTCAGGATCAAATAACATAGTTGTTCCAGAAGCAAAGCAAGCTCTTAACCAAATGAAGACAGAAATAGCTAATGAATTAGGATTAGCTAACTATGAATCAATGGATAAAGGAAATTTAACAGCTAGACAAAACGGTTATGTTGGCGGATACATGACTAAAAAATTAGTTGAAATGGCTCAAAGACAAATGAGCGGTAAATAATTAAATAAAAAAAAGGCCGAGGTTTCATACTCGGCTTTTTCTACATATATCTACTTTTTAGTTCTTACTTTCTTTAATTCTTCGATAAATTGAGGAATTATTTTATTTATATCGCCGACAACAGAAACGTCTGCCACTTCAAAAATAGGTGCATATTCATCCTTATTGATAGCAATAATAAGGTCTGATTCTTCCATACCCGCTATATGCTGTATAGCTCCTGAAATACCGCAAGCTATATATAAATTCGGTCTTACTGTTTTTCCTGTCTGTCCTACCTGTCTGTCTTTGGCAATCCAGCCTGCATCCACAGCAGCTCTTGAAGCTGATATAGTTCCGCCGAGAAGATCCGCAAGCTCTTCAAGCATTGCAAAATTTTCTGCTGTGCCTATTCCTCTTCCTCCTGATACTATAACCTTAGCATCTTCAATTTTCATCTTTTCTTGAACTTGCTTTATGACATCAAGAATTTCTACATTGATATAATCTTCCGGAATAGTTAATTCCAATTTTTCAACATTTACTATATTATTTCTGTTTATAGGCAATTGTTTCATAACCCCAGGTCTTACTGTTGCCATTTGCGGTCTGTGATCAGGGCAAACTATCGTAGCCATGATATTTCCGCCAAATGCCGGTCTTGTCATCATCAAATTATTATTTTCTTCTACATTTATTTCAAGTGATGTACAGTCTGCTGTCAATCCTGTTTTAACTCTTGCCGAAACTCTCGGTGCCAAGTCTCTTCCGATAGCAGTAGCTCCGAACAATACAATTTCCGGCTTAGATTTATTTATAACTTCAACTAATGCATGAGTATACGGCTCTGTCATATAAACATCTAAATTTTTATTTTCAATATATATAACATTATCAGCTCCGTAATAATTAAGTTCTCGTGCCTGCTCATCCATCTCGTATCCGGGCAGAACAGCTGTAACAGTAGTGTTTATAACGCCTGCTAATTCTTTTGCTTTTCCAATCAGCTCTAAAGAAACTTTTTCAATTTTTTTATCTCTTTGTTCTATGAAAACAAAGATACCTTTGTAATCTGCTATATTCATAATTAACCTCCACTAAATTATAAATTTCTCTTGTAAGGTACTTATAATGATTTCTGCCGCTTCTGAAGCATCTAAGTTATTATAAACTTTTCCTGCTTGCTTAGCCTGCTTTGTAAATGACTTTTTAACTTTAGTAGGAGAGCCTTTTAATCCTATATTGCTTGTATCTACATCTATATCATTAAGAGTCCAAAGTTTAACTTCTTTTTCTCTGTAAGCATCAAAAATTCCGCCCGGAGTCATGTATCTCGGTGCATTTAGTTCAGTCAAGGCAGTTATGAGCACAGGCATTTTTGACTTTATTATGTGGTGTCTGTCCTCGAATTGTCTTTTTACTATTATGCTGTCGCCTTCAACTTTTATTTCTTCCGCATAGCTTATATTTGCAAGCCCAAGATGTTCTGCTATCTGTGGTCCAACTTGAGCTGTATCTCCGTCTATCGCTTGTCTTCCTGTTATAATCAAATCATATTTCAAATTTTTTATTGCAGCAGCCAAAGTAGACGAGGTAGCCCAAGTATCAGCTCCTCCAAAGGCTCTGTCAGAAACAAGTATCGCATCATCGGCTCCCATGGCAAGTGCTTCTCTCAATGCAAGGTCTGCTTGTGCAGGTCCCATTGATATTACCGTAATATGAGCTCCCATTTCGTCTTTTATTCTAAGTGCAGCTTCTAAGCCTGCTTTATCATCCGGATTTATTATGCTTGGCACTCCATCTCTTATAAGAGTATTAGTTTTCGGGTCAAGCTTAACTTCTGTAGTATCCGGTACTTGTTTTATGCAAACTACTATATTCATAGTATATATCCTCCTTAAAATTATATATAATTATCCTTATTACTTCAGCATGTTGGCACTTATAACCATTCTTTGCACTTCTGAAGTACCCTCATATATTTCAGTTATTTTAGCATCACGCATCATTCTTTCAACAGGATAATCTCTTGTATATCCATATCCGCCGAACAATTGAACCGCTTTTGTAGTTACTGCCATTGCAGTCTCAGCCGCAAACAATTTAGCTGTTGCAGCCTCTACAGCATATGGTTTTTTAGCATCTTTAAGACAAGCTGCCTTATAAACCAACAATCTTGCAGCTTCAACTCTCGCTTGCATATCTGCTAATTGGAATTGAGTGTTTTGGAATGCAGAAATAGATCTGCCAAACTGTTTTCTTTCCTTAACATACTTAACAGTCTCATCAATTGAGCCTTGAGCTATGCCAAGAGCCTGAGCAGCTATACCGATTCTTCCGCCATCAAGTGTTTTCATAGCTATTTTGAATCCATCTCCTTCTTTTCCAAGAAGATTTGCTTTTGGTACTATACAATTTTCCATAATTAATTCACACGTTGCAGAGCCTCTGATACCCATTTTGTGCTCTTCTTTGCCTACCGAGAAACCCGGAAAATTTCTTTCTACTATAAATGCAGAAATTCCTCTTGTTCCTTTAGACTTGTCTGTCATCGCCATTATTATAAAAATATCCGCATAGCTTGCATTCGTTATAAATATTTTTGTACCGTTAAGTATATAGTTATCTCCGTCTAAAACAGCTTTAGTTTGTTGTCCGGCAGCATCGGTTCCCGCTCCCGCTTCTGTAAGGCCGAAAGCTCCTAAATGAGTACCGTTTGCTAATGGAACCAAATATTTTTGTTTTTGCTCCTCTGTACCAAATTCATATATCGGAGCAGCACATAAAGATGTATGAGCAGATACTATAACGCCTGATGTTCCACAAGCCTTTGACAATTCCTCTACAGCCATTATATAGCTTAAATTATCAGCACCCTGTCCTCCATACTCTTTTGGAAACGGAATTCCTAAAAATCCATATTTTTTGAATTTTTCAACTGTTTCTACAGGAAATCTTTCCTGCTCATCAATCTCGTGAGCCAATGGCTTAACTTCATTAACAGTAAATGTTCTGAATAATTCTTGAGCCATTTGCTGTTCTTTGCTTAATTCAAAATTCATAATCTCACTCCTTATAATTTTTTGCCTATTTTATTATTGACTGCTAAGTATTTTTTTATTTTACAAGCAGTCTGTATCATTTGCTAAATTTTTAACAAATTATTTTATATAATTACTTCTTTATTATAACTCATTAATAAAAAATTTCAATATAATAATATTAATTTGTTATAATAATTTTATTGTATACGATTTCCCTTAATTTAAATAAGTCTAATGTAATTTACGATTAAATATGAAATGTGATTCATATTTCAATACAAGGATTTAAGTTTTTATTTTGGAATATTTTTTCAAGATACTTTAACATTATTTTTAATATTTTGTAAATAATATTGATACATTATTAACAAAATTTATAAATAATAAAATATTTTAAAAAATAAAAAGTCCTTGAAATATCAAAGATTTCTAATATTTTCAAAGACTTTTTATTTTATAATAAATATCTATATATAAAAACACTATATATCCAAGTATTTTTATTTTGGAAAAGAAAAATACTAAAATTCGAATTTATATATTAAAAATTCCCTTTTCTAATATTTCAACTACTTCATCGGCAATCTTTTCTAAATCTATGTCTTTCTTTTTATCATCGTTGAACATAACGTATTTTAATCCTACAAAATTGCTTACACCCATTAAAACATAGCTAAGAAGCATTGAATCATAATCCTTCATTTCACCCTTTGACTTGGCATAATCTATGTTCTTTATATACCTTCCGGCAAAACTTTCATAATAATCAACAAACAGCTTTTTGTCAATATACAGTGATTCCCAGATAATATTATACATATACGGTCTTTCTCTTATAATTTCTAAAAATGCCAAAAGTCCCATGCGCTCCTGTTCTTTACGCGTAGTACAGTCTTTAACTCTGCTGGCTATATGCTCTCTTATAGAATGATTATATTGATTTAACAAATAGCAATACAATGTATATTTGTCCGGAAAATAAATATAAAGAGTACCCGGTGCCACCTTTGCCTTATATGCAATATCGTTTATCATTGAGTTGTAATATCCCTTACTGCCAAAAACCTTTTCTGCTGATCTGACTATTTTATTAAAGGTTGTCATTCCTCTCTTTGTTTTCGGCATTTTTATATCTTTTTCTTCCATTGTTCCTCCATACATTTCTTTGCATAATTCGCATAAAACCTTATCTATAATACTTACATTATCATCTTTAGTCTCAGTGCAGCTGAGACTTTTCATAATTTCAACAATGTTGAAACTTTCAACATATCTGAAACTTTTACCATAATTACGCAGAGTGCTTTACTTAAGGCTACGGATATTATATTATAAAAATACAGCAATTTCAAATAAAAATTGCTGTATCTTAATTTTTAATTAAACTGCAATCTTTTAAAATGGATATTTTCTATAGTATATCGCACGATTACAGGATGTCAATTATTTTTTATTTTGCTTCAATTTCCGTTAAAGATTCTATCGGTCTTACTGCTACAAATGTTTCGGCAACTTCTCCGTTTGTCTCTGTGAATTGATATTTTAGCAATGACATAGAGTCTATTCCCCAACGCTTTCCTTCTGAGAAATCAACAGTTCCGCCCATTGGAATATTTATAGGTCCGTTTTCCATAACTTTAATGTAGTTATCCCAGTTTAAATCCAGGCCTTCTGCCTCTACTCTCTTCAATCCTTCTATGAATACAACCGCTGCTATATATCCTGCTGTAGCAAAAGAGTTTGTGTAGTAGCTTGTTTTTACATCTTCAGATAAATCTGCCTGTGCTATAGCCGCTACGAATGCCTGTGCATCATTTTGTCCTTTTTCTGATAATACGTCAACCCATGCATTTGTATATATAGGTCTTTTGTCAGAATGCTTTGTATGGTCTACAGCTGTAGGATCAGCATTTGTGTATGATGTAAATACAGGAACTTCCAGTTGAGCATCATTTAATGCAACCAAGGTTTCTTTAAAAGGAGCTTGATTCATTGCTGCTATAACTACAGACACACCTTGATCCTTAAGCTTTTGAACTGCTGTTGAATAAGTTCCCTCAGCAACTGCTTCTATTATAAGATTTGGAGTTCTTCCGTCTTTTTCAGCTTGAGCTTTAATTCCTTCCAATATACCGTTACCTGCATCATCATTTAAGTATAATACACCTATTTTGGCATCTTGAGGCATTTTTTCATTTTCATTTGCACCGAATATTGCTTCATGGAAAACACGAGCTGCCATAACACGTCCGTCTGTTTTGTATATAGGCTGAACTGCCATAACCGGATTTCCAGGTGATTTTTCAAAATACAAATCATTTATACCTGTTGCAGCGTATACCATAGGAACTTCATATTGTTGTATATAATCAATGGTAGCACTTACTGTCGGTGTTCCGAAATGTCCTACTAACGCAAAGATTTTATCCTCTTCAACTAATTTTTCAGTTAAAGACATACCTGTTGCAGCATTAAATCCGTCATCATAAGTTACAAACTTAATTTGTCTTCCGCCTATTCCGCCTGCTTCATTCACCTGCTTAATAACCGCTTTAATAGCATCATTAAAAGGTACTCCTACAAACGCAAATGCTCCCGATACAGCTGCTGTATTTCCTATAACTATCTCTGTATCTGTTACACCTTGAACCTTAGATGGTTTCTTGTTATCATCATCTTTTTTATCATCATCTTTATTTTGATCGTCTTGTTGATTATTTCCGTCAGTATCAGGATCAACTTTTCTGCTGCATCCTACAAATGATGTAAATGCCAATGCCAATACCAATACCAGTGCAATAAGTCTCATTTTTCTTTTCATGGTTAATTTCTCCCTTAATTTAATATTTTTTTATTTATTTTTTATTTCTTTCACCAAGGTATGCCGCAAATAACGATTCATCTTCCAATAAATCCTTGCCGCTGCCTTCGGTTTTAACTTTTCCAAGCTCCAGAACATATGCATAGTCTGCAATTTTTAATGTCTGGAATGCATTTTGCTCTACAATTAATATTGTAGTTCCTTCTTCTTTGATTTTTTTAATAATTTCAAAGATATCTTTTACTATAAGAGGGGCTAAGCCCAGTGAGGGCTCGTCTAAAAGCAAAATTTTAGGATTTGCCATTAATGCTCTGCCTATAGCCAGCATTTGCTGCTCTCCACCGGATAGTGTTGAGGCCTGCTGTTTTTTTCTTTCCTTTAAAACAGGAAAGTAATTGTATATTTGCTCTAAATTTTTCTTTACTCTATCTTTTGATTTAACAGTATAAGCTCCGACAAGGAGATTTTCCTCTACAGTCAAGCCGTTTAATATTAAACGTCCCTCCGGCGATTGAATTATACCCTTTGAGGCTATTTTGTACACCTCTTGATTTGTTATATCCTCTCCGCAGAACTTGATTTTCCCGCTTTTTGCTTTTACAACTCCCGATACCGCACGTATTGTAGTTGTTTTACCTGCTCCGTTCGCACCGAGAATCGCAACTATATTTCCTTCATTTACGGTCATATTGATGCCCTTTATTGCTCTTATAATCCCATAATCAATTACTAAATCTTCTATCTCTAACAGTTTACTCATATTCTAAACTCCTTTCCGAAAGCTTATTCGCTTCCCAAATATGCTTCTTGTACAAGCTTATTATTTTGTATTTCGCCCGGAGTTCCGATTGCGAGCATCTTTCCGAAGGAAATGGAACAGATAGTATCACAGATTTCCATTACAAGTCCCATATCATGCTCAACTAAAAATATAGTGCATTTATAATCCTTGGCTATTTGCTTAATTACTTTAGAAAGTTCCTCTGTTTCGGCATCATTAAGTCCTGCCGCCGGCTCATCTAATATAATCAGTCTTGGATCTATCATCAGTGTCCTTGCCAGCTCTATCTTTTTTAATATACCGTATGGCAGCCCAAAGGGAATAGCATCCTTATAAACAAGTAAGTTAAGTCTTTCTAATATCTGAAGAGCTTTATCCCTGACATGCTGTTCCTCACGCTTAAGTTTTCTTGAATGTATTATCTGATCAAAAAGATTTGATTTATACAGAGTGTGCCCTGCTACAAGCAGATTATCCAAAACAGATAGCTCCCAAATCAATTCAACATTTTGAAATGTCCTTACTATACCGGTTTTGATAACATCGTGCACCTTCTTTTTGATTAAATCTATTGTATCGCCGTTTTTATCTCTATATATTACCCTTCCTGCCGTAGGCTTATAAAATTGTGTTATACAGTTAAATACTGTTGTTTTTCCTGCGCCGTTCGGACCTATAAGTCCAAAAATTTCACCTTCTTTAACTTTAAAGCTAAGATTGTCAACAGCCTTAAGTCCTCCGAACTGCATTGTCAAGTCTTTAAGTTCCAGTATTACATTTTCGTCTAAAAGCAAAGTCTCAGAAGTCTTACTGTTTTTATTAAAATTATTCAACATCTTTACCATGCTCCTTCCACTTATGTCTCGCTGTCTTGACTCGAGTGCTTATATCATTAAACAATCTCACTAAGCCTCCCGGATAGAACATTACTATTATAATAATAAGCACACCGCTGAAAATCATTGATGAACCCGGGTAATTGTTGAAAAACGCAATGTTTTTTAAAACCGCTAAATCAAGCCCGAAGATAACAAAGCTTCCGAGCAATACTCCCCAGATTGATCTGGAGCCTCCTATTATTACCGCTGCCAATATATTAAGTGACAATGACAATGTCCAAGAGGTCGGGTCTGAGGCCCTGTTGTATGATATATACAAGGCTCCTCCTATCATCGCATAAACTGTTGCCATAATAAATGCAAGCAAACGGTACTTTAATATGCTTATACCCATAGCCTGAGCTGCCGATGAGCTGTTTTTCATAGCGAGCATAGCTCTGCCCGTCGGACTGTTAATAATATTGATTGTTATTACAATCATCAAAAACAGTACCGCCAAAATAAGAAAAAATGTTGTCTCTCTGTCAAGCTGAAATGTATTTGCCAGTGTTGTAAACGGAACCTTTCTAAGTCCTGATGCTCCTCCCGTAAAGCTGTTGGGAGTTTTAAAAAGCTCAAGCAAAATCTCTGACAAGCCCAAAGTTATTATAGCCAGATACATTCCCTCTATTCTAAGAGAGATAAATCCTACAACTCCTCCCAATATTATCGCTACAGCCACGACTGCCAATATAGTCAGTGCATAGGGCATATCCATTGTTATCAATAAATTACCCGCTATATAGCTTCCCAAGCCCATAAATCCTGCTGTTCCCAAAGAAGCTAAGCCTGCATATCCAAGCAGTATGGAAAACCCCAGTCCGACTATTGTATAAATCAGCGTCTGTGCTATAGCTTTTGACACGGTTAAGCTTATA
This sequence comes from Firmicutes bacterium UBA5010, assembly GCA_002396645.1. Taxonomy (GTDB): domain Bacteria; phylum Bacillota; class Clostridia; order Tissierellales; family Sedimentibacteraceae; genus UBA1535. The sequence goes on along the minus strand of DGYI01000017.1, from coordinate 38,370 downwards.
ATACCGTCTGTATACATGTAGACAAGCTGAATTGCCGCCAAAACAGCTATCAATATCACGAAGCTGAATAATGGATGTCTCAGAACAGAGTTGAATTTGCTTTTTTGTTCTGTTTTTAAGATATTTTTATATTCGTTAGCCACATTCTACACCTTCTTTGAGATTTTTTTGCCGAATAATCCTACCGGCTTAATCAGTACAACTAAAAGCACCAAGCTATACAATATAACTCCGCTCCATACTCCGCTGAATATCGCAATAAGCGACTTGCTTACAGGTATCAGCACCGCTCCTACTAAAGGACCGTAAAAGGAGAAGAAGCCTCCTAAAACAGATGCTAAAAATCCGTTTACCTGAGTTGAAACCATCATGCTCGCTTCGACAGATCCGCTTTGTGAAGCGAGAAATATCGCAGCTACCGCGCCTAATGCACCGGCTAATGACCAGCTCATAGCAGTTATAATTCTTGTGTTGATACCCATCATGCTGGCAACTGTTTCGCTTGTTGCTGTTGCTCTTACTCCAAGTCCCCACTTTGTAAAGTTAAGTGCCGCATAAATTACAGAAATTATAAGGCTTGAAGCTATAACAATAAATAATCCGTTTTTAGTAATAAATAAATTCATTCCTGCAACTGAAAAATTCAGATTTCCCTCAAAAAATCTTCCGAATTCAAGCGGTATAGTGCCGAATACTATAGGAAGAATTGCGGTTATAACAATTACAAGTCCCATTGTTATCATCTGTTTTCCTACTACATTAATGTTTTTAGCTTTTCGTATTATCATAGTATCTATCAGCATACCTATAATAAAGCTGACCAATATACCCGCAGCAATTGATAAAAGACGATTAACACCGAATTTTGTGATTAAAGTCGCTGCTGTAAATACACCTATTGTAGCCATCATGCCTTGGGCAAAATTTGTCGTAAACGAGGTTTTAAATACCAGCATAATACCCATTGTAGCAAGTGCTAAAATCCCGGCTAAATGTAAATTGCTTAAAATTGTTTGAATAATAGATTGGAGATTCATAATTTCTTTGTCCTCCTAATTTGAATTTGTTCCAGTCATCAGTTCATATGCCTGTTAAGTTTTACAGTTCTACCTCTTCTGCCTGTATAAAACCTGTCAATATGCTTGTAAATAATAATGGTCTTTCATAAAAAGATGCATGTCCGGTGTCGGGAAGTATAACAAGCTCAGCATTAGGCATTAGTTTAGCCATAAGTCTTTGTTCTTCAATCGGCGTTATGTGATCCTGCTCGCTTCCGATTATAAGAGTTTTTACCTTAATTGTGTTCAATAAGTTTACTACATCATGATTATTTGCTGAATTAGTCAACCTTACCATGCTGTTTAAAAACTCTTTTGATGAAAATGCCGTTTTTGTCAGCAGCTCTTTTCTTTGCTTCATCCATTCCGCTTTTCTATCATAAAATTGCGGACTGTATATAACAGGTATTGTTGTTGAATAGTATGCCATAGGATTATCCGTTGCACAGTTCCAAGCCTCTCCTATTTCTTTAAGCCATGCATTAGTTCTGGCAACAGTGTTCGCGAGCACTAATCTTTCTATTCTTTCTTGATATCTTACAGCAAATTGAAGTGCAACCTCTCCGCCGTACGAAGTTCCCATTATATTTACTTTATCAAGTTTAAGCTCATCAAGCAGTGCTTTAACTACCTCAACCTGAAGGCTTTGGTCAAAATCATCATCATATTTGTCTGATTCTCCTTGATCCATTAAGTCAAGTAAAATCAATCTGTTGCTGTTTTTAGTAAAGGCTTTCTCAAAGGGAGCCCAGCTTTTTGTTGACATCATTATCCCGTTGAGTATCAATAAAGGATTTCCCTCACCTACAACACGGTAATTTATCTTTTTTCCTTTAAAATTTAATATACTCATTTCTTTTCTATCTCTCGTAGATTATACCTGTTTCAATTGCCTCTTTATACAATTCATCTCTGAATTTAGGATGAGCAATTGATATCAGACACTCTACTCTTTCTTTGATACTTGTTCCGCGAAGTGCCGCTACACCATATTCTGTAACGACAAAATCCACATCATTTCTCGATAAAGATACTGCCGCCCCTTGCTTTAGTTGCGTAACTATTTTAGAAATTTCTTCTCTTTCGCCGGTTTCAGGATTTTTCACCATAGCGGTTGAATATAATGCCATAAATGAACGTCCGTTTTTAGAACGCTGTGCCCCTATGACAGTATCTGCCTGACCGCCTGTTCCGCTAAACTGCACAGGACCGATTGATTCACTTGCACATTGTCCTGTTAAATCAATTTCTATCGTTGTATTAATCGATACCTGATTGTCATTTAATCCTATGATATAAGGATCGTTTACCCAATGACCATCTGCTATCATAATTGAAGGATTATCATCTATAAAATCATATAATTCCTCGGTACCCAGAGCAAAAGTAGAAACATGCTTTCCTCTGTTAAAGTTTTTATTTTTTCCTGTTATTACCCCTGCTTTGACAAGTTTCATCATTCCGGTAGTGAACATTTCGGTATGGATTCCTATATCCTTTTTACCGTATAATGACTCCGCAACAGCATTTGGTATGCCTCCGATTCCGAGCTGAATACAATCTCCGTCATTGATTCTTTCTGCTATAAATGCACCGATTTTTAAGTCTTTTTCATTCGGAGAAACATCAGGCAATTCAGGAATTTTATAATCTACATTTATCATATAATCTATATAATCGACATGAACTTCCACATCACCGAAGGTACGAGGCAGCTTAGGATTTATCTCTAAGATTACTAAATCCGCAGCTTCTATCATTCTCTTTTCATATACATTGCTCAAAGATAATGATACAAAGCCGTGTTTGTCAGGAGGTGTTGCATTCCCAACGTATATATTTGGTTTTACATGATATAATCTTTTCGTTGCGGCCAGATGCAGGTGATTGGGAATAAATGATATATTCCCGTTCTTATGAGCCTTTCTCATAGGTCCGGTATAAAACCAGCCTGCCATATTAAAGCTCTCTTTATAATCTGCATTTGCAAAATATTCCGCATCAACCATAGGCAAACAGGTTGTAACTGTAACATTTTTAACTTTGTCAGCAATTGTGTGCAAATTGCTTAAAATTTCCCTTGCTTCCGCAGATGCCAAACCGGAAACTATTATATCGTTAGATTTGATTTTCGATAATGCTTCTTCAATTGTAATAAATTTATTTTCAAAATTCATAAAAGTACCTCCAATCTTTTACCTTTATTCATTTAGCATTCGCCCCATTTAATGATGTTTGCCGCCCATACATAACCTATACCCGCCGCAAGCATGCATAAAACGCTGCCGTCTTTAACTTTTCCCTGTTCAAGTGCTAAATGCAAAGATAAAATTTGATCTATCTGACCCATATGTCCATAATCTTCAAGGTAGATTGTCTGTTCTTCTGTTAATCCCCAGTCGGAGAGTATTCCGAGGTGGCCTGATTTTTTAATGTGAAGAATAGCCAGATAATCTAAATCCTTCTTAGTCAAATTTGATTTCTCCAGAGATTTTGCTATACATAGATTCCAATTTGCTGCCGAAACTTCATTAAGTCTTGCTTTCATTCTTTCCGCATCCAGCAAGCGTAAGGATTTTAAACCTTCACTCAAATTTTCCTCAGTAAAAGGATTGGCTGTTCCGCCTATCTCCACTCCCGCAGTTCTTGCCAATGATCCGTCTGATATAATGTGTGAGCCTAAGAGTAAATTTCTATTGTAATTTTTCTTTAATAAGATTGCTCCGCCTCCCGCACTCAGATTAAACATCATTGACATGTTTTTATCCTTGTAGTCTACAAAGTCCCCGTTTCTGTAGCCGCCCGCTATCAATACTGTATTGATTTCATCATCAGCCATCATCATATCCTTTGCTATTTTCATAGCGCTCACACAGGTACAGCATCTGTTTTGGACATCTATACCCCATGCTTTAGTCGCTCCTATTCTGTCCTGAATATACAGAGCTGAGGTGGTAAGCGGATATTCCTTCCATTCTTCTCCTATACACAATATAAGGTCTATTTCTTCGGGATTTACTCCTGTTTTTTCTATGCAGTCAAGTGCAGCTAATGCACCCATTTCCTGTGTTCCGTCAGAGGGCTTATCGCTTGCCACAGACTTTTTATTGATTCCGAGCTTATTTCTTACCGCATCCTCAGTCCATACACCATTTGTAGCTTCTGCTATTTCTTTTGCGGTAATATAATTGTCCGGAATATAAATGCCTGTTCCGACGATACCAACATTTATTCCTTTCATCTCAGTCCTCCTGTTAAGTTTATAATCTCATTCCTCCGTCAACCTGTAAAGTTTGACCTGTAACATAGCTTGCTTCGTCACTTGCTAAAAACAATGCTGCGTTTGCTATTTCTATAGGCTGTCCAAGTCTGCCCAGCATAGTCATAGTTGCAAATTTGTCAAGCAGATCTTGAGGTACGGTCTTTAGTATATCTGTCATAGTATATCCCGGAGCTATGCAGTTTACGCGTACATTTCCATTCTTCATACCGAATTCCTTTGCCCATGTCTTTGTCAATCCTATAATTCCGGCTTTAGTAGCTGCATAATTTGCCTGACCTATATTTCCGAAGACACCTACAACGCTTGATATACTGATTATGCTTCCGCCGCCATTAGACTGCATATGTGGTCCTACCAATCTTGTCAAATTAAACACACCTTTTAGATTTACATCTATAACTAAGTCCCATTGCTCATCTGTCATTTTTTTTGTCATAGTATCTCTTGTTATACCTGCATTATTTACAAGGATATCTATTTTCCCGTATTTCTCAACAGCATAGTCAAATAACTCTTCACAGTTTTTTGTATCTGTAACATTTAGTTTAAAGTGTTCAACATTTTCAGCTTCATAGCTTAATTCCATCATGTCGGCAGCTATGACTTTCGCACCTTCCCGTGCAAAAAGCTGTGCCATTTCTCCGCCTAAGCCTCTCGCCGCTCCTGTAATAATTGCCAGTTTACCATTTAATCTCATTTAATTTTCCTCCGAAATATTTAGATTTAATCGCACATTTTAACGATTACGGCTGTACCCATTCCTCCGCCTATACAAAGCGATGCAAGTCCGTATGTCAATTTTCTTTTTTTCATTTCATGAATAAGTGTTACTATAATACGATTTCCGCTTGCTCCGACAGGATGTCCCAAAGCTATTGCACCGCCGTTTACATTTGTTTTATTCATAAATTCTTCTTTATCTATGTTATGTTCATTTATCAGCTCTTTTATTACGCCAAGGCTTTGAGCTGCAAACGCTTCGTTTAATTCCACCAATTCTATATCAGAAAGTTTAATATTTGCATTATCAAGTGCTTTTCTTATAGCAGGTGTAGGCCCAAGTCCCATAACATTCGGATTAACCCCTGCCTGACCTGTTCCGATAAGCTCTGCTATCGGTTTTAAATTATACTTTCTTACAGCATCTTCACTTGCCAATATCACGAATGATGCTCCGTCATTTATCCCGGAAGCGTTTCCTGCTGTTACGGTACCATCCTTTAAAAATGCCGGTTTCAGTTTAGAAAGCTTCTCTAAATTTGTAGAACGATTAGGGTATTCGTCCTGTTCAAATATCACAGTTTCTCTTCCTGCCCTGACTTCTATCGGAATAATCTCTTCTTTGAATTTTCCTTCTTCTATTGCTTTAACGGCTTTCTTTTGAGAATTATAGGCAAATTCATCCTGTTCTTCTCTGGTTATACCGTATTTAGCTGCTATATTCTCGGCAGTTATGCCCATGTGTATACCGTCAAAAGCGTCTGTCAACGCATCGTATATCATATGATCAACTATATTTATAGCACCCATCTTTACTCCGCTTCTGACTTCCTTTGGCAGAAGCATCGGTGCAGCACTCATGTTTTCAACTCCACCTGCAACTATAATATCTGCTTCCGAGTTTTGAATAGCGGATACTCCGTTCATAACCGCCTTCATGCCGCTTCCGCAGAGCATATTCAAGCTATATGCACATTTTTCTACAGGTATAGAGCTTTTTACAGCTACTTGTCTTCCAATATCCTGCCCCAAGCCTGCACTTAATATATTTCCGCAAATTAACTCGTCTACTTGCTCAGGTTTTATATTTGCCTCATCCAATAAGGCTTTTACAACACTGCTTCCCATATCGGCAGGATGTGTATTTTTCAATAATCCTAAAAAACTGCCGATTGCTGTTCTTTTAGCTCCTACTATATATACTTTTTTCATACAAAACCTCTTTTCAAAATATAATATGAATAGTGATTCATCTTTTATTTTAAGATACATCAAAAAAATTATTTTGTCAATAGCTATTTTTATATGTCTAAAATTTTTATTTAAATTTCAAGGTTTTTATAAGTTATGTTTTTCATTTTTATAAAAAGCTTGACTTTCTTTTAACAAAATATTAACATAAATATGAATAGTGATTCGTATTTTATATTTATAAAAATAAGATATAAGATATGAGGTGTAATCAATGAAAGGAAAAACCATAAACGAAATAAAAATAGGCGATACTGCTTCATTTTCTAAAACAATAACTGATTCCGACATAAAAATATTTGCAGGAATTACCGGAGATTTCAATCCTGTACATATCAATAGAGAGTTTGCCAAAGATACAATATTTAAGGATAGAATAGCGCATGGAATGCTTGTCGCTTCGTTGTTTTCCACGGTTTTAGGCACACAGCTTCCCGGTGAGGGAGCTATATATGCAGGTCAGGAAATGAAATTTATTAAGCCTGTATATCTTGATGATACTATTACAGCAACTGTTACCGTTACAGAAATTGATATTGAAAAAAATCGTGTTACATTGGAAACAATAGCTTCAAATCAGAACAAAGATATTGTTATAAAAGGCTTTGCGAAATTAATGCCTGCCAGATAATTTATAATTTGCATTGTACTTTGAAATAATATAAAGTAAAATAAATAATTAAATAAGTCCCAAATTTTATTTGAGACTATGGAGGTATCTATGAAAGTTGAAAAGCAATTTTTACAAACACCCCGCAGAAAAACAGCGTATTTGAGAAAGGGAAATCCCAAAAATCCTAAGCTGATTCTTATTCACGGAAATGTTTCAGGCTCTGCTTTTTATATTCCTTTAATGGATAAGCTTCAAGACAGCTATGATGTCATAGCCCTTGATTTAAACGGATATGGTCAGACTGAAGCAAGTCCCGTGAGTGCCGAAACCGGTCTTTTTGATTGGAGTGAGGATATAGATGCTTTTGTATCCGAATTAGGTATAGACAGATTTGCCTTGCTGGGCTGGTCACTTGGCGGAGGCGTAGCTATGAAATATGTAACTCTTCACCCTGAAAAGCTTACTAATCTCATACTTATAAGCCCTATGTCTCCTTTCGGATTCGGTGGTACTTATGATGAGGACGGAAAGCTTGCAGGAGAGGATGGAATAGGCGGTTCTAACGGATTTGCCAATCCGGATTTTATAAAATCATTGACAGATAAAGACCGTTCAGATGCACCGAACACAGTAAGAGATGTTATGTATAAGACTTATTTTAAAGCCGGATTTAAGCTGGACAAAGAATTAGAGGATGTTTTTGTAGATGAAATTCTTGATATGAGATTAGGCGAGGACTATTATCCCGGAGATTATAAGCCAAGTATGAAATTCCCGTTTGCACTTCCGGGTACAAGAGGAATTAACAACGCATTGTCCCCACAGTATGCAAATGTAAGCAATATCGCAGATATTCCAAACAAACCGCATATATTATGGTTTAAAGGTGACAGTGATATTATAGTAAGCGACACATCATTTTCTGACTTGGCTTATTTGGGTAAGCTAGGTATTTTGCCCCATTATCCGGGAGAAGATAAGTTTCCTGTTCAGCCAATGGTGAGCCAAACAAAGTATGTTCTTGAAAAATATAAGGCAAATGGCGGAAGCTATTCGGAATTTTTGATAAAAGACACAGCACATTCATGTCATTTGGAGAAAACAGACGAGTTTGTCAGAATATTAATGGAAAATTTATAATTTAAAAATAAAAAGGCTGCTGTAAATGCAAGGTTATATGCATATTACAACAGTCCTTTTTTATCGTAGCAAGCTATATTTAATATTTTTATTTTTCACGAACGAGCAAGTATTTGCACAATTCAATAAGCATTTCCGATTTTTCATCGAAAATTCCTAATGCTTCTATTGCTTCGTTTGTCAATTTTTTCTGAAGCTTCTTTGCTTCTTCAAGTCCGAGCATGGACACGTATGTTTTTTTGTTGTTACTCTCATCACTGCCTACCGGTTTGCCAAGCTTCTCAGCACTTCCTTCGACGTCAAGTATGTCATCTTGTATTTGGAAAGCAAGGCCTAAATTATCAGCGAACTTTTCTATGGTTTTTAGCTCTGTTTCCGAAGCGCCTCCCAAAAGAGCTCCTACTGCAGCACTGGATTTTATTATAGCACCTGTCTTATGTTTTTGAAGATATTCAAGATCGGATATATCATTTATACTTTCTTCGCAAAACATATCTACAATCTGTCCGCCTATCATACCTTCCGAGCCAGATGACTCTGCTATTATGCTAATGGCTTTAAGAAGCAATTCTTTATCTGTATCAAACTTTAGGCTTTCCCTTGACATCACTTCAAATGCCATGTTTAAAAGACCGTCACCGGCAAGTATGGCTGCTGCCTCTCCGAATTTTTTATGGTTAGATAATTTTCCTCTTCTGTAATCATCGTTATCCATAGAGGGTAAATCGTCATGTATCAAGGAATATGTATGTATCATTTCCATTGCACAAGCAAAAGGAAGTACAGATTTGTAATCATTGCTGAAAATTTCATTAACCCCCAGCATTATAACCGATCTTAATCTTTTACCTCCGGCAAACAAACTATATTCCATAGCATCATATATCAATTTTTGTCTGTTTTCATTTCTGACAAAATTGTCTTTGAGTGCCTTCTCTACAATCTCAACTTTATTATTTAGCCATAATTTAAAATCCATCATTACCTCCATGAACAGAATACACAAAACTCCCAAACTATTGAGCCGGTACTCATTTTTTGTTTTCGTTTATTTCAGACTTTTAAGCTTTTGTCCTGTTATTTTTAATAATTATTTGTGCAATATAGGAGATAGTCTTTTGTATATCAGCATTGTTATCGCAGAAACTATTATACCTTTAAAGAGATTAAATGGCAGTACAGCGTACAAAATTAATGTTTTCACATCAACGATATGCTTGTTTACCACATTGCCCATATCTACAAAGGCCTGAAGCGGTGCTCCCAAAGCAGTTGAATATGCAGGCAGTAAAACATAATAGTTGAGCAATGAACCGATTATACATAAGGAAATTATCCCTGTTGCAAGACCAATTACAGCGTTTTTAAAATTCTTGTTTTTTCTGTAAATCATTGATGCCGGTACTACTAAGGAACAGCCTATCAAAAAATTACCCAGCTCTCCTATTCCTCCGGTTATCGTTCCGTTTAAAACAAAATTAAGTAAGATTTTTATAAGCTCAATTACGGCTCCCGCCACAGGTCCTAAAGCGAATGCTCCTACCAATACAGGCACCTCACTAAGATCAAGCTTATAAAAGCTTGGTGCAAAAGGCAACGGAGTCTCTAACAACATGACAACTCCTGCCACAGCAGATAACACCCCGATTTTTGCCAAGGTTTTTGTGCTGAATTTTCTTTGTAAATTTGCTTCTTGTTTCATCTTTCTTCTTCCTCCAAATTATAAGAATTTCAGAGGTATATAAAAACCTCTGAGATCCTCAGAGGCTATTATTTCGATAGAATATGCACAATAAATGTACGCGTATATAATCCTCTACCATCCAGACTTTACTGTCGGTATTGGAATTTCACCAATTCAACCTTTCGGCTCGCAGACTGTAACTGCCGGTCGGGACTTTCACCCTGCCCTGAAGATATTACATTATCATTATAACATTATATATTTTTTTGTAAAGAAAAAATTTTAAAAAACCATATATTATATTTTAGTCGAGTAATTTTCCAATTCTCAAATCACTTAAATTTATATTCGGAATACCTATCTTTCTTTCCTTAATAAAGTCACCGTGACAATCTGAGCCGCCCGATATCATTAAATTATTTTTGTCACAAAATTCTTTGTAATATTCTGATTGATTCTTATCATTATAAGGCGTATAGCATTCTACGCCGTCAATTCCAAGCTCCAGCCAAAATTTTAACTCTTCAGCAGGCATCGCAGTTTCTCTGTAATGATATGAAGGATGTGCCAAAAAAATATATCCTCCGCTTTTTTTACAGATATTTATTACTTCTTCCGGAGATTTGAAAGTTATTGTCAATCCCGATTTTTTTATATCCTCAAAGTGCTCTGCCATACTTTTGTGTATATTTTTATCAATTAGATAATTGGAAGATTTCCAGCCGCCTTTTGAACTGTCGTTTTTATATTCAAGAAAATCCTTGAATGTTACACTTTCATGAAATGTCGACATATATTTTATAAATCTGTCATTGTAATCAAGTCTTAGGGCTCTGGTCCAATGCAAAAATTCAAGTAATCCTTTATTTTTTATATCATAATTGTACAAGGTAAAATGATATTCCTTGCTGTCATAGCTTGCCGTGACCTCTACACCTCTAAGAAACCTCAAATCATCTGAGGGTCTTAATATATCAGACATAGCTTCTATACTTCCTATATCGTCATGATCGGTAATAGAAAATATTTTTATATCATTTTCCTTGAGCTTTTCTTTAAGCTCAAATACATTCCAAGTTCCGTCCGAAACATTAGTGTGTATATGCAAATCCGTTTTTAACATAATCACCTCTTGCTGATAATTTATTAATAATATTGAATATTATTAGTAGTATCGTCAAATATTATTTATCTGTTTAATCTATTAGTATATCATCATTGATTTTTCTGTAAAACATTTCCTTAACCTCGCCAAAACTTTTTGTCTGTGATAGAATCCACATAAGCTTTGTAACAGCAGCCTCAATTGTCATATCATATGCTTGAAGTACTGAGTAGCTTTTAAGTGCTTTCATACCTACTTCATATACTCCCATATCGCTTCCTTCGAGTGCAACTTGTGTAGCGATAACTACTATTTTCCCTTTGCTGGTGAGGTTTCCGAGCTTAGTTAAAAAGTTTCTTCTATCATTAAACGGAATACCTCCGACTCCATAGCTTTCAATAACAATGCCCTCATATTTTTCACCGATATAATCAAGCACATCCGGTTCCATTCCCGGTACAAGCTTGAGCAGGAAAATACTCGGATAAATTTCTTTATAAAATTTAAGCTCATCTTTTATATTATCGGATTTGGTAAATCTTGTAATCCTATAATTATCTATATGCGCCGCATACGGAAAATTGATACTTTCAAATGCGCTGTAGCTCTTGGAGCGTGTTTTTCTTGCTCTTGTCCCTATTATAGCTTTTCCGTCAAATACAACAAATATTCCTTTTACATTATCTTCAACTGCAAATCTGAAGCTGTCAATTAAGTTTTTCTTAGCATCTGTTGCCAGATCATCTATAGGCTTTTGTGAGCCTGTTATAATAATCGGCTTGTCTAAATTCTGAATAAGATAAGACAGTGCAGCTGAGGTATATGCCATCGTATCGGTACCGTGAGATATAACAAATCCGTCGTAGTTTTTATAGTTTTCATTTATGGCATTAACCATTAAAAGCCAATATTCCGGCTGAATATTGGTACTGTCAATATTTAAAACCTGTATTGTATCTATATTGCATAATTCTTTAATCTCCGGTATATATGACAGCAGCTCATCCGGTGATATAGCCGGAGCTAAACCTTCTCCGCTGTTTTTTGAAGCTATTGTTCCGCCTGTTGCAATAAATAAGATTTTTTTCATTTTAAATTTTTCTCCCTATTATTATCAATTTTTTAAAGTCCTCTGGCAAATCGGAAGTTACCCTCACAGTTTTCTTTGTTATAGGATGAATAAAGCTCATCTCGCTGCAATGCAGTGCCTGCCTGTTAATTAAGCTGCTTTCTTTGTTATATAAGCTGTCTCCTATAATAGGATGTCTGATATGCTTCAGATGAACTCTGATTTGATGTGTTCTTCCGGTTTCAAGTTTAAGCCTTAAAAGTGTTATATCATCAAATCTATCTATAACTTCATAATGAGTTATGCACTCTTTTCCTGACGAATCTACTGTTCTGATAATATCATCGGGATTAAGCCTTGCTATAGGTGCGTTAATTGTTCCTTTATCCTGAATTATTGTTCCTTCGGCTATTGCATAGTAATACTTTTCTACGATATTTTCTTTCATCTGCTTGGATAATTCATTGTGAATAAAGGAGTTTTTAGCAATTATAACTATGCCGGAGGTATTCATGTCAAGTCTGTTTACAAGGCGTATTTTGCTCTTTATATTTTTTGAATCATAATAGAATCTGACTCCGTTTGCAAGTGTATCGTTAAAATGTGATTTAGTAGGATGAACAACCATAAACGGAGGCTTATCAACTATAAGCATACTCTCATCCTCATATAAAATCTTAATGGGTATGTTTACAGGGTCATACTCATCTTTATTGTCATCTTCAAAATAAATGGTTAAAACATCATCTATATACACTCTTTTTTTAAGTCTTACAGGTTTTCCGTTAAGAAATACTTTTCCGTTTTCTTCGAGTTTAACTGTAAGTCTTCTCGAAAAATTTAACTCATCGAGTAATATTTCCTTTACACTTTTATCATTTTCTTGTATTGTATAGTTAAGACAATTATCAAAATCTATATTCTCGCTCATTAAACTGCTCCTATAATATAAAACTTTAAGATTCCAATAAATCGGAAATCCGATACTATGTTATAATATAATATAAAAATACCTTTATGTAAAGAGGATAAGTATTCATTATGGAAAGAATAATAAATTGTTTGCCAAATTTAGAAAGCTATTCAAAGACTATTACTGAGAATTTAATAAAAATATTAAAAGCTGAGGGTTTTACTCCATATGAAGGTTTTAACGAAAATGCGGAACTTAATATAAGTATCGGCGGTGACGGAGCATTTTTGCATGCAGTAAGAACAAGCAGATTCTCACAGATACCGTTTATAGGCATAAATACAGGAACTTTAGGTTTTTTTCCTGAGATTACTCCTGATAATATAGAAAATTTTGTTCAGCAATACAAGGATGCAAGGTATCAAATTAATGAAATAAATATAATTGAATGTATAGTTCATGGTAAAAATTCAGTTTTCACTACATATGCGGTAAATGATGTTGCAATAAAAAGACATGATATGAAAACCGCACATCTTAATATGTATTTTAATGACAATTTCTTGCAGACAATCAGCGGTGACGGAGTTATAATCTCATCTCCGCTAGGCAGCTCGGCTTATAATTACTCTGCAGGAGGAGCTTTAGTATATCCGTCATTAAAGACTCTTCAAATAATGCCTCTCGCGCCTCTTATCTCAAGTGCATACAGATGCTTAAGCAGCAGTTTGATTGTGCCGCCGGAATTTGAAGTGAAAATAATTCCGGAGGGTGGTATAGACGATTATGAGCTGACATTGGTTGTTGACGGTATATGCTATGAATTTGAACATATAAATTCGATAATTTTCTTTACATCAGGAAAAACAATAAAGCAGTTGACAATTGGTGAGTTTAATTATTGGAATGTTATAAAGGATAAGTTGCTGTAATATAAATAGGAATTTAACTTGGTAATAGCACGGATTTCGTGTAGTTTAGAAAACTTAATAAGTGTTATTACTTCGACATACTTTTGTTAGGAATCTGGGTTAAGCAAGAAATATAATAAAATTTTCTGATTCCGTTCGCGAGGTTTAGCCTGATTTAATTAAGGAAGCTAAACAACGCTCAAGTCACATAAAATTTTATTATATTTCTCGCTTTCTTAGCGACGATATCCAAGGAAAAATGAAGAAGATTTTTCCTTGGATATCTTTGTTTTTGGCAGATTTAATTACTCAGCTTGTAGTCAAGCTGAGTAATAACCTTGCTACCGCTTCGATAAATAAGTCAGCCAGCTTTTTGAAATAAGAAGGTACTTGTGAAAGTTTTAGACAGTTATTCCAATAAACTACGCGTGAAGCTTAGTAGAAAGACTCGCCAATACTAAAGAAAGACAGAGAAAAATCTTTTCCATTTTTCTCTGTCTTTCGCTGCTATGAAGGGCGAACAATATAAGAAAAGTTTATGTGACTTGAACGAGGTTTAGCCTCCTTAATCAAATCAAGCTAAATCTCGTGAACGGAATCAGAAACTTTTCTTATATTGTTTGCCAAACTTAAAATTACAAAAAAAGCATATCGAAGTAATAACCCCTACTAAGCTTTTACTCACAAACCTTGCTAAAAAAGCTAAGTTAAATTCCTATTTAGAAGATTTACTCTTATATATTTTAATATCAACAAAAATCATCGCTATAAGAAATGATAGCATTGCAACTATAAATATGATAGGTCCTCTCAATACATTAGAAATTTCATATTCATTAAACATCGAGATAAGCACTATATTTATAATCAATAAAATAATAGTCCACTTAGTAAAAATAGATGGGGCATACTTTTGACACAAATTCCGGTTTTCTTCACTTTTCCTCGAAGTAAAAGAGCTGAAACCTTCTTTTTTATCCGTGGTTTTTAATTGATACGCTCTGATACGTATAATAAAGAAAAGAATCAAAGGAATAATAATACCCGTTTCATTTAAATAACTCGGCATAATCACAATACCTCACTTTCTAAAATTCAAACACCCAATTCTATCAAAATACTTTATTGATGAAAATAATTAAACACAAGCTCTGCTGCTGTCTTGTTCATTGTCGGTACTTTTGCCAATTCTTCTGCTGTTTTTGTTTTTATTGATTCTACCGAGCCGAAATGTCTTAGTAGATTTATTTTTCGTTTTTCTCCTATACCCTTTATGTTGTCCAGTTCTGACTTAAATACTGTTTTATCTCTTAGATTTCTGTGATAGCTTATAGCAAATCTATGAGCCTCCTCCTGGATTTTCCAAATAAGCTTATAGACCTCACTCGTTCTCTTTAAAGGAATTTCTTGTCCTTTGTATAAAAGTCCGTTCGTTGTGTGCTTATCATCCTTGACCATACCGCACACAGGTATATTAAGACCGTAGTTCTCTACAACTCTTTCTGCAATTCCTGTTTGACCCTTACCACCATCTATCAGCATTAGATCCGGCATTTTGTTAAATCCGTTTTCCTCCTCACTGCTCAAGCCCCTGTTTAACCGTCTTTCTATAACTTCTTCCATGCTCTTATAGTCATTAGGTCCTACTACGGTTTTTATTTTGAATCTTCTGTAATTGCTGTTGCTAGGCATACCTTTCTCAAATACAACCATTGAACCTACTGACTCAACACCCTGTATATTTGATATATCAAAGGCTTCTATTCTGAAAGGCATCTCATCCAATCCAAGTAAGTTTTTTAAATCATTTAAAGCCACTTGACTTTCTTCCATGTTCTTTTTAATTCTTGCACTGCCCTTTTCAAGTATTTCAAGTGCATTTTTCTTTACCATTTTTACGAGCATATTTTTATCGCCCTTAACAGGTGTTTTGATTGTAACCTTATTACCCCTTTTTTCTGACAGAAGGCTTTCAAAAAGCTCTCTTTCTTCTATTTCGCACTCTATTAATACCTCTTTTGGTATATAGACCGTTCCGGTATAAAACTGAGTGATAAATGATGAAACTATTTCTTCTCTTGTCTCGTTCTCTATATTTGTAAGAAGATAATGCTCTCTTCCTATAATCTTTCCGCTTCTGATAAAGAATACCTGAACGCAAGCCTCCTCTATGCCTATAGCTGTTCCGATTACATCTTGATCTGCAACAACAGTTGCCGCATCTATCTTTTGCTTTTCATGTATTATTTCTATGGATTTTATTTGATCTCTATATTTTGCCGCCAGCTCAAAATCCAGATTTTTAGAAGCTTCTGTCATATTTGTCTTAAGCAGCTCAACTATATCATCTCCGCTTCCGTTTAGAAAGTCTATAACCTTATCAACTTCTTTTCTGTATTCTGCCTTATCAACTCCACCCATACACGGAGCACTGCATTTATTGATATGATAATTAAGACATGGTCTTTGACTCTTCTTTGTTCCATCAAGCTTTAAGCTGCATTTTCTCACAGAAAATAAATTATTGATTATATGAATTATTTCATTTACAGCATAATTGCTTGCATACGGTCCGTAATATCTCGCACCATCTTTTTTTACTTCTCTCACCTTAATTATTCGTGGATATTTTTCATTTGTGCTTATTTTTATATATGGATACTGCTTATCATCACGAAGAAGCGTATTATACTTCGGCATGTGCTTCTTTATCAAATTTGCTTCCAGAATTAATGCCTCAAGCTCATTATCAGTCATTATATACTCAAATTCACTGATATTTTTTATCATATTCTGAATTTTAACAGCATGATTTTTAGACTGAAAATATTGTCTGACTCTTTTTTTCAGATTTTTAGCCTTACCTACATATATAATCTCGTTAAATGTATTTTTCATCAGATAAACACCTGGGTTGTCCGGTATTTTCTTTAATTCTTCTTGTATGTTAAAATTGCTCAAAGCAAATCACCTCATATGTTTTGAATAAATATATTTTTAAAATGTGAACATAAAAAAGTGAACTTTGTTCACTCTATGTAAGAATCATTCCGATTCTTCATTATTTAATAGGAAAGAGAAATTTCCTATTAAATAAAAAATATGCTACTCTGTCAAATACATTGTAACATATCTTTTTTAATTTATAAAGTTTTAATGTTTATTCCATTTTAATTATTTGTACAAATTCTTAGCATTATAAGATTTTTGATTTTTCTAGCTGATGATTTTCTCAGACTTAATCTCCTGACTTAAAACACCGTCTGTCATTCTATATACGCAGTCTGCTTTTTCTGATATGCTTAAATCGTGTGTTATAATAATTACACAGTATTTTTTTTCATGTGCTAATTTAGTCAATATGTCTATAACTTTATTTCCGTTTTCAGTATCAAGATTTCCTGTAGGCTCATCTGCCAATATAAGCTTTGAGTTTGAAGCCAATGCTCTGGCTATGGCAATTCTTTGCTGCTCACCGCCGCTTAGCATCAGCGGAAAGTTTTTATGTCTTTCAGGAGCTATTCCCATTTCATCTATAAGCTGTATAGCTCTTTCTTTTGCATATTTATTGTCTATACCTGCAAGTTCCATAGGATACATGACATTTTCCAATGCAGTCAAAAGAGGAAACAAATGAAATGATTGATATATTACAGATATGTTTTCTCTTCTGTGCTTATCTCTGTCCATTTCCACAAGGGATTTGTTATCGTAATAAACATTCCCATCCGTCGGCAAGTCAAGTCCTGCCATAACTGAAAGAAGAGTTGTTTTTCCGCTTCCTGAACGTCCGATTATTGCATACAATTTTCCTTCTTCAAATACTGCACTCGCATTTTTTACGGCATGAACTATGTTGTATTTACTTTTATAACTGTACTTAACATTTTCTAATCTTAGAATTTCCATAATATCAATTCCTTTATTAAATATAATAATTTATTTTAAAGTTAAAAATGAGTGATTTTTATGACATAGCCTAAGTCTCGGTGAATCTTTTTAATAAATAAAAATATTATACCATATTCTTTACTTTTTGTAAATAAACAGGAGTGCTTAATACTATTTAATAATTTTATAATAGCTGAATTAATAAATTTATTATTTCTTTGTATTTTTGTATATATTGCGATATAATATCCGTATACTCAAACAAGCTTGAGTATGTATATTTTGAAATGGATCGGCGTAGCTGAACCCAAAGTCTCGACATAGTCAAGACTATATAATCTTAATTATTCAGGAGGAAAATCATGATAAACAAAGAACGACTTATAAATACCTTTATGGAATATGTCAGAATCGACAGTGAGACACTAAATGAAAAGGATATGGCAGACAGGCTTGAAAGGGATCTGACAGAGCTTGGATACAGAGTTTATTCAGATAATGCCGGTGCTAATTTCGGCTCTAACGGCAGAAATGTTTATTGTTATTTAGACGGTGATGAAAGCTATGATCCGATTATGATAAGTGCACACATAGATACCGTAAAACCGGGTATAGGAATTGAGCCGATAATTGAGGATGGATACATAAGAAGTAAGGGAAATACTATACTTGGCAGCGACGATAAAGCCGGAGTTGCAGCCATAGTAGAAGCTTTAAAGCTTGCAAAGGAACAAAATCTAAAATGCAGACCTATCGAGGCAATTTTCAGCATAGCTGAGGAAGGCGGACTTAGAGGAGCTAAGAACTTAGAGTTTGATAAAATAAAATCAAAAAAGGCTATAATACTTGACAGCAGCGGTGATGTAGGACATATAATCGTCGGAGCACCCGGACAGACAAAAATAACTGCCGAAATTATCGGTAAACCCGCACATGCAGGCATAGCACCTGAAAACGGTATAAGTGCAATATCTGTTATGTCAGAGGCGATAACTAATATGAAGCTTCTCAGAGTGGATGAAGAAACAACAGCTAATATAGGAACATTTAAAGCAGAAAGTGCCACAAATATTGTCTGCGAGAAGGCAGTTATGATAGCTGAAGCGAGAAGCCGTAGCAATGATAAGCTTGAAGCTCAAACTAATCATATGGTGAAATGCCTTCAAAATGCCTGTGATAAATACGGTGCAAAATTAAACTGCAACATTGAGCAAATGTATCTGTCATACAAAGTCGAAGAAAACGATGAGTTTCTAAAGTTTGTGCAGGATAAATGCAGGGAGTTAAATATTATACCTTCAAATCATACATCGGGTGGCGGAAGCGACTCAAACGTTTATAATGCAAAAGGAATGAAAGCAATTGTTCTCGGAATAGGAATGGAAAAGGTACATACAACTGATGAGCAAATAGCGATAGAGCAGCTTGAAAAGCTGGCAGATCTTACCTTGAAAATCATGATGATTTAATTATAATAGACAAATACAATATAGATAATAAGCCCTTTTGGAGTAATTTTAGCGTTAAACCACTCCAAAAGGGCTATTTTTACCTAATCAATCATGTAAATCAGAGCAGATTATAAATTTTACAATCTTATTTGCGTATTTCATCTAAGCAAACAGCTAATGCGTCTTCGCCTTCTGATATTTGTATATCCGGTATAATATCGCCAAGTTTATATCCTTCATCATCTAAATACTGTAATCCATCATATGCCAGGACAAGACTCGTATTAGGAAGTTTTATCATTGCTACACCCAGAGGTACATCTATTTTCCCTATAGTATCTCCCACAACTGTTGCAAATTTTGTTTCTTTTGCATAGTTTACAAAATTTTTCGTCTCAAGCCTGGTCTTTTCTCCTACCAGTATCCACTTTTTTGCCTTAAGTATGTTATCTTCGTATAAATTGCTTTTTACTCTTACGGCATGTTTAAAATATGATGTAACAATGTTTGAAGTATCAGAACTTTTAAATATTGTAAGTTCTGATACAGGACCTGAAGATTTGTCATAATATATCTTATTATATTCAGTATCATTGTAAATGCAAGTTATATCATATTCTTTATCAGTTTCTATATTAGGAGCTACTATAAAATTCTCCCAAAGATCTGAGTTTGTACCTACACAATTTGTCAGGTCAAATATTATATGCTCATAATTGCTTAAATCTTTATATATTCGTCTGAAATTTTTCTCATACGTCTCTGCCATAATGCTGTTATACATGCTTACAAACATTGAGTTTATTTTAATTTTTGCTATCTTATCTTGTTCTATTATTTCAACTTTAATATTAGTATTGAATGAATCCTGCGCTACACTGGAATTGTAAGCACCTGCAATTATATAAATACTGTAATTGTCTATTGTCCTAATATTAAGGTGCTTTCTTACGTATCTTTGTATATATCTTTTATTCTTATCTTCTTCTTTAAAAACAGCTAATGTTTCAGGATTCGCATTATATCTTTTATCCATACTCATTATTAGCTGCCAATAATAATCAACGGCATATACTTTTCCAAGCTCTCTATGTGAGCTTATTTCATCTGCCATATCACTCATAGTATTATAAAAATTTATATCTGAAGGTTTCCACGATATCTTTTTCTTGTATTTCTTCTTTATTTCATTAAGGTCTACATCGTTTTCCTGCGCAATATGAAAATATGGCCAGTTTTCTTCCAGTTTTGACCAAAAATATTCATAATCGTCAAACATTTCTTGCTTACTAAAATAGCTTGAAAATACATCTCCTCTGTCTCCCATTATTAGTGCAAAAGCTGCAATTCCTATGCAAACTGAAAAAAACAGCGCTGTTAATACAATTCCTCTATTTCTCACCCTGCGTCTCATAAAATTTCCTCCTAAATAAATTTTGACCTAATTATAGCAAATTATATGTAAAAATTTATAAACATGCCCCGAATATATCGTTTTCCCGCCCTGAATTGTATAAAATTACCTTATATGTGAATATGATTTTACTGTTCTATATTTAAAATAACCTGAAAAACGGCAAAGCTTACTCTCAAAATAATGATAATTTAATATAAGATAAAAAACAGATTGAGAATAAAACTCAATCTGTTTTTATTATCTATTCGCTGTAATTTACCGCCTGAGATGTAAATAGCTTGTAATACAGGCTTTCTGTTTTTTTCATCAAGCTTTTATGCGTGTCAAAGTCTGATACCTTTCCGCCGTCTATTATTAATATCTTGTCGCAAAATACGCTGCTGGACATTCTGTGAGAAATGTATATAGCTGTTTTATCTCCTACCAGTTTATTGAAGTTTTCATATATTTCTGCCTCTGCTAAGGGGTCAAGTGCACTGGTCGGCTCATCCAATATGATGAGCGAAGCATTTTTGTACAGAGCTCTTGCTATAGCTACCTTTTGTCCTTGTCCTCCGGACATTTCTATACCTTCCTCGTCATATGCTTTTCCAAACATTGAGGATATACCGTTCGGCAGTTCCTTTATTTTTTCATCAAGTCCTACATCCTTTATCAGATTCATAACTTTGTCTGTGTTTGAATTTTGGAAATCACATGTTACATTTTCATCTATACTGAATGCAAACAGCTTATAATCCTGAAAAACTGTTGCTATTGCTTTCATATAGCTGTCATAATCATAATCAAATATATTATGACCGTTTATATATATTTTTCCGCTCGCAGGATGATATAATCTGCATATAAGCTTGATTAAAGTTGTTTTTCCCGCTCCGTTCAATCCGACTATCGATATTTTCTCGCTCTTGTTTATTGAAAATGATATGTTGTCTAAGACAAGTTTTTCATTTTTCGGATATCTGAAGGATACATTTTCAAAGATTATACTTTCAATTTCTCCTGAAAATTTTATTTTACCTTTCTGAGCGCTCTCATCCGGCAATGACATAAATTCCATAAATGGGTCTAAGTACCCCAGCATCTGCATTATAACTGTTATACTATTACCTAAATCTATTGTTGATCTTGTAAAATTAATAGCAGATGAAACATACATCGTAAATGAGCCTAAGCCGATTTTAGGTCCGAATCTATCTGTAATTACTCTAAGTCCTACATAAGCGTAAGCAATTACTGCCTGCAAGTCATTAATTACACCGTACATTCCCAGATAATTTCCTCTTCGCTTAGAAAACTCATTAGTCCACTTATATATTTCTTTGTTGTAAAGAGTAATCCTATCTACAAGCATTTTGTTCATACTAAACATTCTTATATCTTTTTGAATTGTTTCATCATAGGTTAAATTTACATAATATCCATATCTTCTGTTTACAGGTATAAGCTGCTGATAAAAGTTTTGCTGATATTGCATGAACGATCTGTAGGTAAGAAGCGACAACACTACTGTTATTATTAAAAATACCACCAGAATCCAGCTTAAGCTAATCATAATTATTATCAAGCCTATTATAGTTGCTATGCTTTTAAATGCAATGGTTATATTGTTGATAAGGTTTTGCATAACATTCATAATATTAAGTGCAAATACGGCTCTTTCCTTTAAATCCAAATAGTAAGGGTCCTCCAAATGAGCAAACTCAACATTCATTATTTTTTTAGCCATTGTTTGATCCATTTTCTCTTTAACATAGATAGCCTTAATATCAAGCAGTCTCTTCATTGTTTTTTCTAAAAAAGCGAAAAGAAGATTTGATAAAACAATCAGTCCTCCAAACATGATTAATCTGTCCGTCTGGCAAGCTCCAATCAGTTCATCTATCAAATATTTCGGAAGTATAATATTTAAAAATATCTGAGCACTTCCAATCAGCGTATTACCCAGCAGGATAAATATATAAGCAGGAGATATCTCCCATGACAGTGCAAAGAACATCTTTAATTTCTTAAAATTACTCATTAGTCACCTCAGCTCCTTCCTTATAATATTTGCCTTGTATGCTGAACATCTCATAGTATTTACCTTTAAGTAACATAAGTTCATCATGGTTTCCGTATTCACGAAGTCCATCATTATCAAACAGCGCAATTTTATCGCAAAATTTTGTACTGGCAAGTCTATGTGATATATATACTGCTGTCTTTCCCTGTACCAGCTCGCTGAAATTTTCATAAATTTCAGCCTCTGCCAAGGCATCAAGGGCTGCTGTAGGCTCATCCATTATTACCATATTGGCATCTTTATATAGTGCTCTGGCTATTGCAAGTTTTTGTTTCTCTCCGCCTGAAAACTCGGTTCCATCTTCTTCTATAATTTTTAGCATCATCTGATCCAAGCCTTTGTCAAAGCTCAGCACCTTGTCTCTTAAACCTACCTTTTCCAATGAATTCCAAACCTTCTCATCATCAACATCTACAGATGAACATGCAATATTTTCTCTGATAGTATATGCTAAAACGTTAATCTCCTGAAATACCACCGAAAACATTGAGTAAAGTGATTTTTTATCAAAGTTTTTAATAGATACTCCGTTAATTAGAATTTCTCCATCTGTTACATCAAATAATCCCGTCATCAATTTTACAAGTGTAGTTTTACCGGCTCCGTTTATGCCTACTATGGCTAATCTCTCACCTTTATTTATTTTAAAATCGAGGTTTTTGAATATATATTTTTCTGTTTTAGGATACTTAAAGCTTACATTTTTGAATTCTATCTCCAGTGTATCATCCTGTATAGCCTTAAGCTGCCCGCCTTTTTCGCCATAGTCGGTATCCATAAATTCATAAAAATCATTAACGTATTGACCTTCAACATAAATTGCAGTCAAGTCCTGAACTAAAGTTTTAAGCATGAGTGACAAGGAAACAATAGCTGTTATATACATTGAAAAGTCAGCTATAGACATTCCGTTTGCCGTTTTGTATATAAGTATTCCGTATGTTAATATATCGCTTGCTAATAATGCAAAAAGTGCCAGAAAACCTAAAGCGTATTCTTTATTTTTAATTTTTCTGTGTATTGCAAGGTATCCTTCTATTTCCTTACTGTAATTGTCCAATATTCTGTTTTTGAAATTATATACTCTTATATCCTTGCCAAATCCAAAATCATGAGTTGTTCTGTAATAATAACTGTTTCTTCTCTCCGAATGTGATAAGACTTTTTTATTTTTGTAGGTATAATGATGAACTCCTCTGTTTATCAACAAAGTTACAATCAAATTCACAATCAGTCCTACTAATATCCAAACATTAAGCATGCCTATAAACACTATAAACACTATTGTTGTTATAAAAACAGCCGGAGTTTCAAATAACTTATGATATACGCCCTCCATCCCGTTATCATTGCTTCCGCATGCTCGAAAAGCTCTCTCATTTTCCTCGGCAAATCCTGCATCTTCCGCATATTTATAATCAAAGCTGATCAGTTTGTCCGATATGTCTCTCACATAATCTATTCTGAGAAGTGTAATCATAGGCTTAGAATAGTTTAAAACATAAGTTTTTATATATCCGAATACTGAAGTAAGTAAAAAGTATGCCAATACTATTATGAGTATATTTTCAAGTTTTGCCGCTTGCCCCAGTGATAGTTCATTTATCAATATCTTAGGCAAAGCAACAGAAAAAAACGGATATACGACTGCAGTTACAGTAAATATAATAAAAAACAAATATATTTTTTTATTATTAGCTGTTACATTCTTTAACATTCTTTTAATTGTCTTACCCAAAGGGTAATTAATTTTGCCTTCCATATGTTGAGTCCTCCTGATTTGATAGTATTAATTTTTTTGAATAATACGTGTTAACGCATCTGACAAATTTGCAATCTCAGCTCTATTTAATTCATAATAAATTCTTTTATTTTTCTCAACATCTACGATTACCGAGATAATATTATGCTGAAGCAGCATATTGACATGATGTGATATATTAGCGGCAGTAAGCCCTAGTTTATCTGCCATTTCCTGCATGTACATAGGCTTTTCGGAAAGCATGCAGATAACTTTATATCTTGTTGTATCTGCGAGTGATTTTAGACTTGCTACCATCTGTGTATCATTATATTTGTTTTTATCTTTAAACTCGCAGAGTTCAAAAATCTTAAAACCTACAAACATGTTGTTTTTACCGTTGTATGAAATCATTGAAAGCTGATTTAAAAAGAAAATATTTATATACAGCTCCATATCGCCGGAAAAAACAATATCAACGCTTGTATACTGCCTTACAAATTTATTGAGATTGTCAATATTACTGATATAATTGAAGCTTTCTTTGTATTCATCCTCTATCAGGAAAAAGTATTTCTCACATATAGGAGCAATTTCTTCTATAAAACCTACTATCATTCTGCTTAAATTATATCTGTCTATATAAAAATTAATAATATTCATCTTAGTATTATTATTTAACTGCGCTTTGTTCAGAAAAATAATTATATCGGACAGCTCATTAAAATTATAGTTTGATTTATCTTCCTCCAGCAAATCATGAAGCATTTTTTCAAGAACATCAACCAGCATTTCATCTATAGCCTTGTCGCTGATACTGCCGTTAAAAATATTTCTGTAATTCTGCATAAATCCCACTATCATTGGATTGCCTAATTCATCTGAATCACCCGTTAAATAAGGCTCTAATTTTTTATATTTTTCATTAAATATAGGCATAACTTCATCTAACACAGCATTTTTATAACTTATATATTTATCTAAAAAACTGTGCATAACTTCTTTTGTGAATCCATATTTATCGTTGTTTTCTATTAATTTTTCCTCTACATTTTCAAAATAGCTAAATATAGAGCAAACAGCCTCAAGCTCCCAGACAGGTTTATCTTTAATTATATAATTCATACTAACAACCACTCCTTTTATTAAATGTATATCATATAAGTTAATATATGTCAAGTATATTAAAAATATTTTTAATATGTTAGATATGTTTTTAATATAAAAACATGGAAGTTTTCACTTCCATGTCTCTGACGTTTTACTGATTATAATTTCATTTTATAGCTCATCTATTCCTGCGAGCTGTAAATAGTATGTATTTCCTTGTTAAACTCTCCTTTTTCATCATAAACATATAAAGGAGGGTCAAATTTTAATTCTTTATTGCCGTTTTTAGATGCCTGTATCATTACCATACTGGGCTTATCATTAACGTGAGAATGAATAAATCTTATACGCTTCGGCTCTAATCTGTATTCTCTCAACAAGCACATAATATCAACAAGTCTGTCGGGTCTGTGAATCATGTAAAATTTACCGTATTGCTTTAAAAGCTTTCCTGCGTTTCGGATCACATCCTCAAGGTTGCACATAATCTCATGCCTTGAAATAGCCTTTTGATCAGAGGGATTTTTTATTCCGCTGTTATGCAGCTTATACGGAGGATTTGAGATTACAGCATCGAAAGAATGAGGTTCCAAGTGCTTAGTAATTTCTCTTAAATCAAGATTTAATATTTTTATTGTATCTTCAAGATTATTAAGCTTTACACTCCTCTGAGCCATTTCAGCGACCTCAGTCTGTATTTCTACGCCTATAGCCTCAGAGATATCTTTTTTCGCATACAAGATAAGAGGTATTATTCCTGTTCCTGTACCTAAATCAACTACCCTTGAGCCTTTTTTAAACTCACAGTAGTTTGCTAAAAGCACAGCGTCCATACCAAAGCAAAACCATTTTTTATTTTGTATTATCCTTAAGCCTTTGCATTGTAAATCTTCTATTTTTTCATTTTCTTTTAATAAAATATCTGTCAAGCTTTTCACCCTCTACATAGAATCCGACTTAGTCGGATTCATTGGAAATATCCTTCGGATATTTCTGACTCTGACCTTGTCTGTATTATTTTAATTTCTGAATTGTGAATTATACAGCTGTGAATATACAGAATTTAGTTTCATCAGTTCATCATGAGTTCCTCTTTCTAATATTCCCTCACTGCCGAAAACTATAATTTCATCCGCATTTTTTATAGTTGAAAGTCTATGAGCTACAACAACAGTAGTTCTGCCCTTACATAATTCTTCAAGCGATTCTTGTATTAAAAGCTCTGTAGCATTGTCAAGAGCAGAGGTTGCCTCATCAAGTATAAGTATAGGAGGATTTTTTAGAAATACTCTTGCTATGGATATTCTTTGCTTTTGTCCTCCTGAAAGTTTAACTCCTCTTTCTCCTATATAAGTGTTATATCCCTCATCCAAAGACATAATATAATCGTGTATATTTGCTTTTTTAGCTGCCTCTACAACTTGCTCTTCAGTAGCATCCACATTACCGTAAAGTATATTATCATATACAGTGCCTGTAAATAAAAATACTTCTTGCTGAACTATTCCTATATTGCCTCTTAAGGATGCTCTTGTCATTTTTCTTATATCTATACCGTCAATTGATATTTCACCGCTGTTTATTTCATAGAATCTCGGTATAAGGTGACAAAGTGTTGTCTTTCCTCCGCCCGATGGTCCGACTAAGGCTACGGTTTTGCCCATGCTGATGTTTAAATCAAGGTCTGATAATATATTTCTGTTTTCATCATATGAGAAACTTACATTTTTAAATTTAATTTCTCCTTTTAAAAGTCCGATATCTTTTGCATCAGAATCTTCAATCTCAGGATTTTCTTCAACTATTTCCATAAATCTTTTAAATCCTGTCATACCTGACTGATATTGCTCAATAAATGCTATCAGTCTTTTTATAGGCGATGAAAACATTCCTATGTACAGCAAAAATGCAGTAAAATCTCCAAAATTGATTATACCCTTAAAGTAGAAAATTCCTCCGCCCGATAAAGCAACAATAGTTAAAAAATCCATAATGAAATTTGTTCCTGTAGAAAAATCCGCCATTACCTTGTACGCTTTTTTTCTTGCTATACCGAAGGCGTTATTTCCTTCCTGGAATTTTTCAATCTCATAATTATTATTATTAAATGCTTTTGATACTCTGATACCGGAAATACTGTTCTCCAGATTAGCATTAACCTCTCCTACAGCTTTTCTTGTTTCCATAAAAGCATCGCTTAATCTGATTCTTTGCTTCATTGAAAACCACACAAGAAGCGGAATAAAAGCAAATATTATAAGTGTAAGCGGCAGATTTATGCTGCATAAAATTATAAATGATCCAATGAGCATAATAAATGAAATAAATAAATCCTCAGGACCATGATGAGCAAGCTCGGATATTTCCATTAAATCATTGATTACTCTTGACATTATATTTCCTGTTTTATTTCCATCAAAATATGAGAAAGGTAATTTTTGCAGATGCGTAAAAATGTCTCTTCTCATATTTATTTGCATTTTAACACCCATAACATGTCCATAATATGTTATAAAATAATTAAGCCCTGCTTTTATTACGTAAATCACGCCTAAAGCTACGAGCCAAGTAATCAAAAGTTTCAAATTCTGATTAGGCACATAATCGTTAATAATATTTCTTGTTATCGTAGGGTACATTAAATCGCATAACGCTACTAAAAATGCGCATATTAAATCCGCAATAAAAACACCCTTAACAGGCTTATAATAAGAAATAAATTTTTTTATCATAATATTTATGTCCATGCACCTATTACATAAGAATGCCAGTTTCTCTTTTCAAGAGAAACTAAACATCTGTGCATGGACTCGGTGCATATCCTTTCATTATTTTTCATTTTTTTCAACCTCTTTCCTCCATGTCATTTGTTCATAAAAAACACTTCCATAATATATACAGAAGTGTTAAAAATATTTACTGATAATTTTTACTATTCTTCGTTATCCTCTTCGTCTGCATATTCTTCTTCCATAAGTTCATCGAAAGCTTTAGCAACAGTATTGTACTCTTCATCAGATTCTATTGAGATTAACTCTAATTCTCCGTCTTCTGCTTCTTCAACTCCATATAGGAATACTTCTCCATCCTCAGATTCAATATCTTGTACCGGTATTAAAGCTATATATTCTTTTTCCTCTACAGGGAAAATTCCTATAACAGCACACTCAATTTCAGTACCATCCTCTAAGGTAAGCGTCATTATTTCAAAATCATCATCTTCGCAGCAATCATCGCTACCGCAGTTACAGCCACAGTTGCAGTTGTGTTTATCGCTCATATTAAACATCCTTTCTTATATAGCCGTATCGGCTTATTATATATCCCAAAACCTAATATAATATAAGTATATTGGTTATATTTATATACTATTAAAACTCTATCAAAGAATACTATAAATTGCAAGGTAATTTTTATTTTTTTGTTAATAATATTATAAACCTGAATATTATATAATATTATATATCTTGGAATATTTATCTTTCAAATAATTTACATAGTACATAGGGTTGAAATCTTCTCCGGTTGCAATTTTTAGCAGTTCCTTAGGATATTTTGTGCTTCCGTACTTATGTATTTTATCCTTAAGCCACTCATTTATTCCCTTAGTTGTACCGCTTTCCAATATTTTTTCAATATCAATTTCCTGCTTCATTTTATTGTATATTTGAGCCGCATATGCAGAGCCAAGTGCGTATGTAGGGAAATATCCGAAAGTACCATTTGACCAATGTACATCCTGAAGAACGCCTTTGCTCACATTCGGAACATCTATGCCTAAATACTCTTTCACCATTTTGTTCCAGATTTCAGGTAAATCTGAAACTTCAACTTCATCATTTAAAATCATTCTTTCAATGTCATATCTTATCATGATATGTAAAGGATAAGTAAGTTCATCGGCTTCTGTTCTTATAAGTGAATTTTCAACCTTGTTTATAGCTTTATAAAAATCTTCAAGGCTCGTATCTTTTAATTGTTCTTTAAATGTTGCCTGAAGTTTTCCATAGTGTATTTCCCAGAATTTAAGGCTTCTTCCTATAATATTTTCATAAAATCTGGATTGAGATTCATGCATTGCCATAGAAGCACCACCGCCTACAAAAGTATCATCCAGCTCAGGTGATGACTGCTGCTCATATGTAGCATGACCAAGCTCATGAATTGCTGAAAATATGCTGGAAACCAGCAAATCCTCATAATAGTGAACTGTAAATCTTACGTCTCTTGAAGAAACACCCGAGGTAAAAGGATGCTCGCTTTCCTTCATTAATCCGTGTTCCGTATCATAACACATTACTTCCTGTATATATTTGGCAAATTCTATTTGTTCTAATCTTGGGTATGTTTTATTTTCGAAGCTGTCATTATAAGTTAATTTCCTGCTTGTAATTTCTTTTACAAACGGAACTAATTCTTTCTTCAGAACTCCAAAAAACTCATCATACTCCTCCGTTGTAAATCCGGGTTCGAAATCATCGAGCAGTATGTTATAGCCTTTAAGATTTTCAGTCTCTAAATATTTTGTGTATTTTCTTGTAAATAAAACTATTTCTTCAAGACAAGGTTTGAAAATTTCAAAATCATTTTTCAGTTTCGCATCAGTCCAAGTATTTTGGCTTGTAGCTAAAAGCATTCTGAATTGTACATATTCTTCCATAGGTATCTTAAGAATCTTGTCCATATTCTTTTTAACCTGTATTATTTCATGAGATAAAATACTATCAAGATTATCTTTGCTTTCATATAAATTATTTACTATATCTATGTATTCAGGTGATGTTTCTAATTTGTAGGATTCCTCGGATAATATACCAGTATATTTTGCTCTTTCTTCAAAGCAGCCCTTTGGAGCCTCAGTGGACGAATCCCAGCCTATCATCCACATAGCATAATTATATGCTTTTAATTTTTTTCTGTATTCCTCATACTTACTAATCAATTCCTTCATAAAGCCTCCTAGTTTTATTTTTGTTAAAATCTCAACATTGCAAACGTTATTTATATAATTATAACACCGTCAAATATATTTTTCAAATACTTTATTCTTGTATAGGTAACTTATGGCAATCTATGAAGTCAATGATTATTATACAAATAAATCATCTTCCCATGCACAACTTTCTTCAAACAGTTTTAAAATATCCCCATCAAGTTCATCCGATTTAACCATAGCCCATAAAATATCAAACGCTGACTCGATACTTATTGGCGATTTGTACGGTCTGTCCTTTGCCGTCAAAGCATCAAAAATATCTAAAATAGTCAAAAGTCTGACTTCCCATGGTATCATATCGCCTAAAATTCCGTTCGGATAACCCTTCCCATTCAAAAGTTCATGATGCTTAGCTGCCAAAATCGGTACCATAGCATATTCATCAAAAAAATTCATTTCTGTCAGAAGTTTGCTTGTCATAATTACATGACTTTCCATTATCGAACGCTCCTTTGCGGTTAATGTTCCTCTGCGCACAGATAGACATTCTGTTTCGTACTCCGACAGCCACGGACATATATTATTTTCATCATCAACATATGTATACTTACTTATTCCAGCTATTTCCTCAAGTATTTCATCGGAAAGAAATTCGGCCTTATCAGCTATTTCTATTATAACAGACGCTCTTTCTATGTTTTCGATACGTGTTTTATATTCAAACTCATCTATTCTGCCCTCAAGCATTGCAATACGGTCTAAAAGTTTTATAATTCCAAAACGCTCAAATACAGCTTTTCCATTATCTTTAAGTCTGCTTTCCTTGTCCATTATCTCACTGGGAATTGCAATTTTACCTACATCATGAAGCCAAATGCCCATGATAAAAGCTCTTCTCTTTTCTTCTGAAAATGCAAATTCAGATTCTGTTTTCTCAAGCCAATCCAAAAATTTTTTACCGTAAGCAACCATGTTTTTAGTATGATTCAAGTTATATGGAGTTCTGGCATCTATTGCTGCTGACATAACTCTTGCAAAAGAGTCAAGCATTTCGCCGAGTTTTGAAGTGTAATTTATATTTGTAACAGCATCTGTATTCTTTTTTTCTGACAACATGCCGCTTTTGTTAGATGAGCTTTTTGCAAATTTGTCATTCATAATACAATTTCCCCTTTTTTATATGCTGATTCAACATTATCATAAATGAGTAAACTTTTCAATATTTTTTATGAGCTAAAATTCATTGATTGCCTGATAAATATGCGAAATACCATACTTGCATTTTACATATTTAGGTAGTATACTTGTATTAGTAAATAATTATAGGAGGAATTTTATATGGCTCTTGTTACATCAACCGAAATGTTCAGAAAGGCCTATGAGGGCGGATACGCCGTAGGTGCTTTTAACGTAAATAATATGGAAATAATTCAAGGAATAGTTGCAGCCCATAAGGAGGAGAATGCGCCTTTAATACTTCAAGTATCTGCCGGTGCAAGAAAATATGCAAGTCCGATATATCTGAGAAAGCTTGTTGAGGCAGCTATTGAGGATACAGGTCTTGATATAGTTCTTCACCTGGATCACGGTGATGATTTTGAAATATGCAAATCGTGTATAGATGGCGGCTTCACTTCCGTAATGATAGATGGCTCTAAGTATCCTCTCGAGGAAAATATTGAGCTAACAAAGCGAGTTGTTGATTACGCTCATTCAAAGGGTGTAGTTGTTGAAGGAGAGCTTGGAAAATTAGCCGGTGTAGAAGATGCAGTAAATGTAAGTGCTAAAGATGCAACTTATACAGTTCCCGAAGAGGCAGTCAGATTTGTTAAGGAAACAGGAGTTGATTCTCTTGCAATAGCTATCGGAACTTCTCACGGAGCATATAAATTTAAGGGTGAGCCGAGCTTGGATTTTGAAAGATTAGAAACTATAACTAAGCTTTTACCAGATTTCCCGCTTGTTTTACATGGCGCTTCCTCAGTTCCAAGAGATTTTGTTGATTTATGCAATAAATACGGCGGTGCAGTTCCGGGTGCTCAGGGTGTTCCTGAGGAAATGTTAAAAAGAGCAGCTAAGCTTGGAATTTGTAAAATCAATATAGATACTGATTTAAGATTAGCTATGACAGCATCTATAAGAAAAATCCTTTCAGAAAATCCATCAGAGTTTGATCCGAGAAAATATTTGGCTCCTGCAAGAGATGCTATAAAAGATATGGTCAGACACAAAATAGTAAATGTTCTTGGATGCAGCGGAGCAAAATAATTATGATGCCTAAAGTTTACTATGTTCATCATAGTTGCTTTATCGTTGAATATAGCAGCTGTTTTATGATGTTTGACTATTTTAAACATTTGCCGTCTAAAAAAGAACATGATTTTGATTTTTATGATTTAATTAATACTATTTTAAACTCTGATAAATCGTTTTATATTTTTTCTTCGCATAGTCATGGTGATCATTTTAACAAAAAAATATTTGATTATAATTCTCCTAAAACAGAGTATATATTAAGCGAAGATATTATTGTTGAGAAGAATTTACCTAATATACACTATATAGGCCCTGATAAAACTCTCAATTTAAATGATATTACTATAAACACCTTTAATTCAACCGATTTAGGCGTAAGCTTTATGATTAATGCGGAAAACCTATTGATTTTTCACGCGGGAGATTTAAACTGGTGGGCATGGTCTGATGATACAAAAGCAGAAGCCGAGTATATGGAAAATTTTTATAAAAATACTGTTGAGCAAATAAAGGCACATAATAAAACAATAGATATAAGCTTTTTCCCTATAGATAAAAGACTTGAGGATAATTATGCAATGGGAGGAAAGTATTTTATAGAGCAGCTCTCTCCAAAAGTATTTATTCCTATGCATTTTGGTGATGCTTTTGATATAACCGAGGAGTTTTATGAAGAAAATCAAAAGAATTATCAGAATACTGAAATTATAAAAATACTTAACAATAATTCAATTATTATGTAGAATATATTTTCTTACATAAAACATCACCTTAGCTTTATAAGCTAAGGTGATGTTTTTTATATTATTTTTTAATATTCATAAACCTTTTTAAAATCTTCTGTTTTCTTTTTCATTTCTACGGATTTTTTACTGTACACTTGTATGTCATAGGTTGAATCTATTATAAACCATTCTTTTTTGGATTTATCGTATACTTCATTCCATGCATGATATCCTGTAGCGTAATCCGGGGCATATCCCTTGACCAGCTTCGCCGGTATGCCTTCACTTCTTAACATAGATGCATATAGTGATGAAAAATCATAGCATATTCCGGTCTTTTCTTCTAATGTTACATCCGGTACCGGCAAGTATGTTGCAGGTAAGGTTTCTAATTTTTTGGAGTCATACTCATTGTTTTTAAGCATAAAGTTCCATAATATTTTTGCTTTTTCCTCAAGATTGTCTGTGCCCTTCGTTAATTCTACCGCTTTTTCTATTGTTTTTGGATTTAACTCCCAATTTATATTCTGTGTCGAGCTAAGATATACAAGGTTTTGGTCATCCAGCTTTAAATCCACTTTTATACTCTCTATAAGTTTATATGAACTTCCGGATGTATTTTGATACAGACTTATCTTGTAGCTTCCGTTGCCCATTTGAAGAGGAAAAAATTCTTTTTTGCCTTCTCCGTTTAGGTTATAGGTATAAGATTTCTTCTCATAGGTAATTTGTATCTTCAATTTAGAATTTGATTTGTAGGCAGCTCCTACTACGCCCTTATCCAACTTCTCTGTATCAAAGCTGCTGTCAGCGTATACTGTTTCTGCACCGAATATAGCTATAAAACATATAATCAGAAGTACCATTATATTTTTTTTCATATATTCATGTCCTCCTAAAGTTTAAATTTACCAATCTTTGAGCTTTTCTTCTTCATCACTGTAAACAGCTTCTGACATCAGCTTCAGCATTTCAAGCTCACTCCTGAAGGACTGTGTTTTTTCTCCTTCAAGCCAAGATATAGTTCCTTGCCATGTAGCATTTCTTGTAAACTGTATTTGTATCGTAAATGTTGCTTTTTTATCCATATTATTATTCATAAAACTACCTCCATGCTCTTGTTGTATAAAATTTCCCAGCTTTTCCTTCAAGCATTGTATCTCATTTACTATTATGAATCATTAAAGTCACAAATTAGTCATAAAAACTATTTTTCTAAACCTACAGCATCAACAATCAAATTTATAAGCTGTAAATCGCTCATAAATCTTTTAGTCTTATTCTTTTCAAGCCAAAGAATTGTACCCTGCCATGTAGAGTTTTGCCTAAATTGAATACGCAAGATAAAAACAGGGTTTTTATCATCAAAATCTTTATTGCATTTATCATAAGTAAATAAGTTTTTCGGTAATTCTTTTTTATTATTTTCTATATTTTCATAAAACATCCTCTCTCTATGTGATGTCATCGGAAAATTCACATAGTCAAACAATTTGTCCAAAGAGCTTAACATATCTCTTATTCCTGTAAATTTCATGAAAAATCCGTAGTGTTCATTTAATAAAATACCGGATATATCATAGTTGTTTTTTTCTACATTTACAAAAATTTTAAATTCCGAAATATTGCTTGAAATAATTTTATCTTTAAAGTCATACATTTTAGGCCTCCAGCTCTACTGGTTTTAATATTTCAATTTGAGTTTGCAATTCGACATACTTGCCGATATCACTGGAAATCAATTTTTTATTTAATCTGTCTAAAACCATTATCGTGTTTTCATATGTAATATTTGACAGCATTATTGCGAACTGCATTGCTCCGCATCTTGCAACCACATCATCCTTTCGCAAAAATCCACATATTATCCCCAGTATATTTTCCAATATTTCTTCTCGATTATCTTCAAGATATTTTTTGTTCGTTTTATGATTTAAATCTAACAATACTATGAAAATTGATTTTCCGCTTCGTGATGCAGCTCTTGCATGAAGCCTGTAGATAGATTTAAAAGTTTCATAATTACATTGCATTGTTCCTCTGACATTACCCGGCTCTCTTAAATCATTTTTAAGCATTGTTATATTCTTCTCATATCCGGATTTTTTAGCTGTAATTTCAGTATATAAATCAGTTATAATATTTGAAGGCTTTATGCCAAACTGATCATAAAAAAGCTTTGAAACATAATCATAATGTGCTAAAGCTTTTTTGTTATTGTTTGAGCCTATCAATGATTTTATCAAATTTGCGTGATTTATCTCAACAAAAGCATCTACATTTATAGCAGCCATGCATATTTCCTCAACCTTAGAATAGTTGAAGTTATTTAATAAAATTTCACATGCTTTCTCTACTGATTCCATATAAAGATTCTGGTAGTACACCGATAATGGTACTATCCATTCTTTATAAGCAAACTGAGGCATAAAGCTGCCCTTATATAACTCAATAGCGTTTAAATATCTCTCACATACATCTTTTTCATCCATAAATTTAGGGTTTGTATTTTTCACCATATCTTCGAAAATGTCTGCATCTATTATACAAGCTGCACCAGTGTTCCAAGAATATGATCCGTGCTTGCTTATAATATAGTCTGATGGATTTATACCTAAATTATCTTTTAAAATATTCCTCAATCTATATGCTAAATTTTTAAGTGCATTTAATGGATCGTCAATTTCATCTTCCCCCCAGAGCACATCCATAAGCTTGTCCAAAGAGCTGTCATTATGTCGGTTTGAAATCAAATATGTCAGCAAGCTCCAGACTTGTTTTGAGCGTACATTATGCCCTGACAAAGTCTTATCATTGTATTTAAGTGTAAAATCTCCTAAAGCTTGAATGTACAATATGTCCTTATATTCTTTTTTTTCGTTTTCAACAGTGTTAAACATACGGCACCCCTACAAAATACTTGATAATAATTCCTATTTTTAGTATAATTCTTTTATTAGGAAGTGTAAAGTAAAAGTTTTTAGTATAAAAAAGGAGCTATTTAAAAATAATTTATGAAAAAGTTATCTACATGGCTGATTATCATTGGTATTGTATTAATTTCTATACCGTTAACAGGTAAGTTTTATGTTAAATACAAGCAGGATAAGCTATATAAAGAATATTTAGCTCAGCTTGAAGCTTCAATGAATAATCAGCAAGATGAAAGTGCTGAATCTGATGATAATATTATAGATGTTGACAATAACGGTATAGATGTTGATATTATGGATGAAAATTTCAATGAAGCAATAAGTCAGACTGAGGAAGAAGACGCAAAAAAAGAAAAAAAGTCTAAGCCAAATTTAAATGCTATAGGCCGTATTGAGATTTCAAAAATTGATGTGGATTTGATAATGCTTGAAGGCTCATCTCAATATAACCTGATATATGGAGCCGGACATATGGCTGGTACGGCTTATCCCGGAGATGTCGGAAACTGTGCTATAGCAGGTCATAGAGGATACACTTTTGGCACATATTTTTATAGATTGGACGAGCTTGAGCCAAAAGATATAATAAAAATTACATATGGCGGTAAAGTATATGACTACTCTGTTGATGAAAGTTTTTTAGTTTTGCCTACAGATGTCTATGTCCTTGCTCAGCCAAAGGATGAAAAACAGCTGACCTTAATAACTTGCGATCCGCCTGTTACAGGCACTCACCGTCTTATTATAAGGGCTTCGCTGATAGAGGAATAATACTAAATAAAATAATAAATATTATGCTTAGAGGTGTTGTATGTCAGAAATAAATAACAGAAAAAAATCCAAAAGTATCTTTTCTTCTAAAGATTTATCGATTTTTTGCGAACAAGTAGCCATGCTGGTTGATTCAGGAATTTTGCTTTATGACGGCATAAAAATGCTGGCTGATGAAAGCAGCAATATGAAAGTAAAAGAAGTTTTTGAAAGTGTTGCTGGTGAGCTTTTGGCAAATAATTCACTTGAAAATGCTCTTTCCAAGACAGGTCAATTTCCTGATTATATGATATATCTAACCTCAATAGGCTCCGAGTCAGGAATGCTTGATAAAACTATGCGCTCATTAGCATATTACTATAACAGGCAGGAAAATATAAAGGAAAGCATAAAAAGCGCAATACTATATCCTTCTGTTCTTATCTGCATGATGGCGGCAGTTTTATTATTCTTATCCATTAAGGTGCTGCCGATATTTAAAAATGTGC
This sequence comes from Firmicutes bacterium UBA5010, assembly GCA_002396645.1. Lineage (GTDB taxonomy): Bacteria > Bacillota > Clostridia > Tissierellales > Sedimentibacteraceae > UBA1535. The sequence continues at coordinate 839 of DGYI01000017.1, read as the reverse complement.
TCAACAGCTTAGGAGCCAATTTATCCGGCATTGCAAGTGCCATAATGTCCGCGGGAAATTTTTTTGTTAGATTTTCAGCAGTATTTGCAATAATTATAGCAATCATAATTATTTGTATAATTTATTTCAGCAAATCGGCAAAGGGTCAAAGAAAGCTTATGAACTTGGTATGGCAATCTAAGATTTTTGAAACTCTTTCCTTATCAATTTTAGCGACTTCAATGTCTACAGCTCTGTCAAGCGGACTTAATATAGACAGAGCATTTGAATTATCATCAGCAGGAATAATTAATAAAAAACTCAAAATTAAAATAGATGAATGTATGAATTTAATAAAAATTGAACACTTAGGAGCTATTGATGCTATAGAAAAATCAAAATTATTTACCGGTATATCATTGAATATATTAAAACTTGGCATGGCATCAGGAAATCTGGATTCCTCAATGAAGTATGTTTCCGATCTTTTTAATGACAGCTTTGAAACCATGCTTACCAGAAGAATTTCTTTTATAGAGCCTATATCTGTTATGATTCTTTCTGTTTTAATTGGAATTATTTTAATTTCCGTAATGCTTCCGCTTCTTGGTGTAATGTCTGTAATCGGAGCATAAAAGGAGGATTTCATGAATAAAAAACTGTTTTTTTCCGCTATCATCTTTATATGCTTTTTTATATTTTTATTTATCACAACTGTAAATGTGTCAAACTCCTCTGCAAAAGAATCGAAAAACACCTTGGAAACTGCTGTCAGGCGTGCAGTAGTCCAATGTTACGCCATAGAAGGTATGTACCCTCCTGATATAGAATATTTAGAATCGCTGGTGTCAAATTGACGA
>DGYI01000012.1:66313-66532 GCA_002396645.1 Firmicutes bacterium UBA5010 | reverse complement strand
TTGAAGTGGTTAAAGCCTTTAACGCCGGATGGTCCAACTACCGCACTGAAAGAATTTTCGGGTATAGTGAGACTGACGTCGCGTATCACGTCTTTATCGCCGGTATAGGAAAAAGTGACATGTTTCATACAGATATCATGCCTTTCAATTAATTTTTTAGAACTTGCTTGTGGTAATTCTCCTATATCAAAGGTGTTATTAATAGAATTTACTGAGTAT
>DGYI01000012.1:1397-66096 GCA_002396645.1 Firmicutes bacterium UBA5010 | reverse complement strand
TTGCATAGGTCTTATTGTAGCTGCCAAGCATGATACCATAAGGAATCATGGCAAGAGGAATTGTAATAAGAGATGCAAGAGCAAGCCGAAAATCAATCATGCACAGATATACAAACACTGCAATCGGCAGAATAAGGGCTGCTGCTCCTTCCGGAATCACATGTGCCAGAGGTATTTCTATCGTTTCAACCTGGTCGACTACGATGCTTTTTACCTTGCCGGCAGACAGCCCCTGAGTAACACCGAGTGGAGCCATTAGCAGTTTATCTGCGATTTTTTTACGCATAATTTCAAGAATTGTATAGGCAGATATATGAGACAAGGTGGTGGATATAGCATGGAACACTACCTTAATCAGAAATCCTAAAACACATATCAGGCTCCAGTGAATAATTGCATCGACTGTAGCAGAATTATCAAAAAACAGTACAATAATATGATAAGCCGATATAAAAGGAACTATGCTTCCAGCCACAGAGATGAGCGCGCAAAGAATAGAAAGCAGAAGCTTAACCTTACATGGCTTTGCATAAGACAGAATACTTGTCATAACGCCGTTTTTTTTCATTAGTTATCCTCCTTTTGATTTAAAATATCATAGATTTTATGTACACTCTGTTCATTTACATCAAAAAACTGTTGGATAGTACCATCTTTCAGATGACAAATATGAGTACAAGTTGTTATCAGAAATTCATAGTCGTGAGATGTAAGCAAAACCGTTTTCTCTTCATCAGCAAGCTCATGCAATAGAGCGGATACGCTATTCATACTCCTATAATCCAGACCACTGGTCGGTTCATCAAGGCAGATAAGATCTGCACCCTTCATGCAGGAAACAGCAATACAAAGCCGCTGCTTTTGCCCACCGGAAAGAGACGCAGGATGTCGTGCTGCGAGTTCTGCCAATCCCATACGCTCCAGTAGCTTATTTCCTTTTTCCGGCAGTCGGCTATTGGATTTAATGCCCGGATACAGCTCTTTTTCCACGCTCTCTGTGAACAATTGATAATCACTGTCTTGCATAACAAGATAGCTTCTTTTTATCCTTTCTTTTGCCGATACAGGAGAACCGTTCAAAAAAATCTTTCCTGACTTTATTTTTTTTAATCCGCAGACGATTTCTAAAAGCGTACTTTTTCCAACACCATTATTGCCGATTATTCCAATAATTGACCCTTTATTAGCACAAAAGGATATGTCTTTTAGAGGTTCATTTTCTTTTCCATAGCGAAAGGATAGCTTATTTAGCCTTAATCCTTCATTTTTTTGTAAAACTGAAATTTTTGCTGTATGTACTTTAGTTAAGTGAATACTTCTAAGCCCCATGTCATTTGCTGACTCGTTGGACATTATTTTGAATTCTTTACCGCTCAATTCTTTTACAATCCGCCCGTTCTCAATCAGGATTGCACGATCGGCAATCTCCCTTAGATAATGAATACGGTGTTCAGAGACAATAATGGTATAACCTTGCTTTTTTAAATCGTGAAGAATATTCATCAAATGTATGGTTGCTGTAGCATCCAGATTAGCCGATGGTTCATCCAACACGAGAATCTTTGGAGAAAGTGCATATACAGAAGCTACCGCAACTGCCTGTTTTTCTCCGCTTGAAAGTTTGAAAATACTTCTGTCCAACAATTTTGTAATCTTCAGATTATTAGCTGCTTTTTCGATCCTAATGCGCAATTCTTCACGCGGCAGTCCGATATTTTCACAGGAAAAAGCAATTTCTGCCGTTGTATCTGTTGTAAAAAACTGTGAGCGAGGGTCTTGGAATACTGAACCTACCATTCCCACCAAATCTTGAATGCTTTGTTCGGCGGTGTTAATGCCATTAACTATAACCTTTCCCCTCAGATCTCCGTCGAAAAACTCGGGAACCAGTCGGTTTATGAGTCGTGTAATGCTTGTCTTACCGCAGCCTGAATTACCCAAAAGCACAACAAATTCTCCTTTATGAATATGAAGATTTATATCGTGTAAAGCATCTGTTTCACACGCGGCATATCGAAAACTTACATTTTGAATCCGTATCAATTTGGCTCACCCCCTTTGTAAAATCGAATTTACTGTAAGTCCTCCGGCCACAGTAGTAATTATTAAAAGCGTATATAAAATATCCCATCCGATAAGGCGAACAAAGCGATAGGAAGTGCGCTCTGTCTCTAAATCCAGTCCTCTGGTCATAGCAGATGCCGCAAGCTCGTCTGCAATGGTTATACTGCGGATAATCAGTGGAACAATTGCATATTCACTGGTTTTAAGAGGATGAAAAAGAATGTTTTTCATATTTACCCCAACACCGCGAAGCTTCATAGTGTTTGTGATATAACGGAATTCTTCTCTTAATGTAGGCATGTAACGAAATACAACCGCAAGCGTAATAATTATTCCTTTTGGAAGATGCATGTTTTGCATGGATGTAACGAAATCACTGATTCTAAGATTTGTGGACATCCATGCTCCCATCACAAAGAAAACAGACATGCGTTGCAGGAAAAATATTATCATTCCCAAAGCGGAACTTATTCCTTTGAGGGGGATAAGTACAAATAAATATTCCATCAAGATGAAAGATGCAAATAGAAGACTTATCTTCAATGCACTTTTCCAGAGCTTTCTCAGTAGATGCAGCAATATAATCAAGGTATAATTCCATATCAATACATTCATATCAGAGGATAAATAAGTGGCTGTTGTGAAAACCATCACTAAAACCATCTTCATGCGAGGATCAAGCTCAGAAAAAGAATATTCTTGTTTTTTATCAGTGCCCATACTTAAACAATCCCCGCTTTAATAAAGTGTTTTTTAAGCAGTACTTTTCCCAGAAAGGAGCCAAGAATACAACCAACAACAGTAGCTGCAAATCCCACAAAGAACATAGGTCCGATAATCATATCGAATACACTCGAATATAGGTGCTCGTATGCCGGTAAAGCGGCAATATACATGTCCTTCATAAAAATCAGCGGAAGGAACATTCCAAGATACCAGAATATAATTTGTGTTGTAAAGCAAATAAGCATTGTAGAGAATTTATGGCGATCAAATTTCCTCCAAAAAAATTCTGCTATTATTGCCCCAAGAGCTATAACAACGGCAATCGCCCAAAAATTAGCAAGCTGCAGTGTTGCGAGTATCAATCCTACTAAAAGAACAACCCCCTTTTTATTTACCTTGGTATAGAGCAAAAGAAAAATTGTACCCCATAAGATACTGCACACAGCAAAGGGAAAGATGTTTCCGATTACCGTCATGCCAATTGGTGCACCAACCAGAACAAAGACGACAAAGATCAGCACAATCATAATTGCCGTCGTAATATAATCACGTACATTCATTTTTTCAGTTTTTTTTGTTTGCATATTTTTTTACCTCCATTTTAGTTAGGCAATGCTAACTCGATGTCAAAATTTAAGGGGGAGCAGTCCCCCTTGCGTAAGGCTTAAAAGCCCAAAACCGCTTGCCAGTTAAAGAATTTAGTAATGATACTGCAGTGATGAAGAGCTTTTTCTTTTGGAAAATCATGTATGATAGTTTCAAATAATGTAGACCAATATGCTGTTAGAAGAATATGAAGCTCGTCCTCATCAATTTTATTTTCTGTAAGACCTTGTGAAAAAGCTTTTTCAACAAAAGTCATAGTATGTTTTGTATTTTCCGCCACAAAATCATTTATAAAATTTGAGTGTACAGAGCCTTCAGATTTACATAGCAGTAACTTGAAACCGTCATATCTTGCATAAAGAAATTCAATCCATTTCTTATGAGTTTCTTCCGACATATCCCATACCAATTGCATTTCTTCTCGTTCCAAGTGTTCATAGTTCAACTTTTCAACAGATTCAGTCAGTGCATGGATGTCCTGAATTGTAGGTTCCAATACGGCAGTAAATAATTCTTCTTTTCCCTTAAATCTTTTGTATAAAGCACCGGTGGTTACTCCGGCATTTTTACATATTTCCCGTAAGGAAGCATTGGAAAATCCTCTTTTTAGAAATTCATCTTTTGCACTTTCCAGTATTTTAGGGTCGATGCTGCTATCCGGCAGTGACATTGGCTTAGCCTCCTTTCGCAAATAACAAAGTTATCGATAACAACGTTATTATACGTCTTTACTTTATGTATGTCAATATATTATTTACAAAAGACTAAAAAAAGTCAGCACTTTGCTTGTGTGTACATACTATGTTTTGGAGATTTTATTGTTGCAATCTTTAAAAGAAGGTGATTTGTAAAAGAGAATCGACTTTTTTTTTCTTGTGTGGTAAAATTAGCTATAGGATTGCGGTATGTTTTTCTCAGGAGGGATATTGTATGGATAGCAGTATTATAGATGATTTGAAAGATAGTTACGGAATAATTTGCAATGAAATTATACCTGTGACAGGAGGTTTGTTGAATAAGAAATGGAAAGTTTTCAGTGAAAAAGGCGAATTATTGGTCAAACAGTACAGCATTAAGAGGTTTCGCAGAGAAAGTATTGAGCTAATCGAGTCTGCGCTTCAGCGTCAGATTATTCTTGAAAAAAATGGTGTTCCTTGCCCATTTGTGTGGCAATACAAAAGTAGTATAATTCGCTGGCTTGATGACAAAACAGCCTATATGGTAATGGACTTTATCCCGGGAAAAACAGAAAGGCCTGACACAACCACAACAGCGCAAATGCATAGCTTAGGAAGTGCCTGTGCCGTAATGCACAAAGCATTTTCACAATTACCGGTACATTTAGGTGAGAAGCTGCCTGCTTATGGCGGTTATACGCTGGATTCATTATGGAAGAACTTTAATTCGCGTATGATTAAATGTTCGGCGGACGATTCTGTTGAATATTATAAGGCTTTGCTTTCGTTGGAGCCAATTTTAAAGCAACTTAAAAGTAAATTTTTTGATAAATTTACAAAAGGATTCACCCATGAGGATTTTCACTCCGGCAATATCTTGTTCGGTGTGGATTGTGTATCTGCCATTATCGATTTTGACCGCAATTGCTATAGCTATGTTTTGCATGATATAGGAAGAGCGATACTGTCTTTTGCATTAGAAGGCAATATAATGAATGTTGAGAAGGTACACGCTTTTCTTGAAGGCTATTCACAGCATTCCATATTAACTTTGTCCGATATAGCTGATGCTTTACGACTTTCATGGTGTATAGAAGTACCGTGGTGGATACAGCCGGAATTTTTTTCAGAGTGTAATGAAATACCAAGACGTTTTAAAGATGAAATGCTTTGGCTGACAAAACATTGGTTTGAAATAGAGTCTTTATTATCTTCTTAAACAATATTATATATTTATAGGAGGCCGTCAGATGATTGGTTTTAACTGTGATGTTGAATCTCAAGTTGAGATGCTGCATGAAATATTACAAAAAAATGATGTTATATATCAGGTTATTTTAAGAGCAAATAAATTAGGTATAGAAAAGTATTACATAGGTGCAGGCTGTATCTGCCAATCAGTTTGGAATTATCAAAATAATCTTAATCCCATGTATGGAATTTCCGATATAGATTTTGTATATTTTAATGATAATGATTTATCGTATGAAGCTGAAAATGCAATTATTCTTAAAGTGAAAAATGAATTTTCAGATTTATCCGTTGATATTGATATTAAAAACCAAGCCAGAGTACATCTCTGGTATAAAAAACATTATGGATATGATATTTCTCCTTATAATTCTGTTGAAGATGCAATTAATACTTGGCCTACAACCGCAACATCCATAGGGGTGCGACTGGAAGATAGTAAACTTATAGTATATGCTCCATTTGGCATGAATGATATGTTTGGACAAATTATTAGAGCAAATAAAACACAAATTACAAAAGAAACTTATATGCAAAAATGTAATAAGTGGACAAGCAAGTGGAACAGCTTAAGAATTATTGAATGGTAGATAAGTTGATAAAGGTTGTTCACTGATTATTGATATAAAATATATTTGTGCGGAGTAGGAAATGAGAGAAAGAGCATGTGCAATAATAATTCGTGATAGAAAGATTCTATTCGTTGAACAGACAGTTGTTATGCCCCTGAACTTCCTTTGGATAGACAAAATATAAGAAATCTAATTTGGCTCGATGACGCTACCGATTTGGATAAGTTTAATTCTTTTGATATCAGATTTTTTTCTGCAATAATTAGCGAAGCAAACAGGTAAGATGAAGAGGTCAATATATTAGAAAAAATAATAAATATTAAAATATGACATACTATTGACAAGTTTTGTATAGTAAAATTATTTAAATAACATATTGGAGGCTTTTATGAAGACAAAAATTTCTTTTGAAGTACAAAATTTTAGAGCGGTAAGATTTATAGGCAAAGAGGTTACAGTAGGCAAAGAAAACCCTGTTCCGGAACTATGGAAAAGTATGTTGAATGACGGTACGAATGAATTTCTTCAAAACATTCCAAAGAGAGTATCTCCAAGAAAAGATACGATTGGCTGGATGGGTGACTATAATCCTCAGACTAAAGAATTTGTTTATATTGCCGGTATATTTACTGAGCCCGATACTATTGTTCCCAATGGATTTTCTTATCGTGATATACCTGAATGTCTGATGGGAATAGGCTGGATACAAGGAAATACGTCTCATTTAGAAAAAGGAGCACATTCTAAAACAGAAAAAATAATGAAAGAAAATGGCTATGCCCCTGATTACTCACTTGTCGGAATTTCAATGGAATATTATTCGTTTGAAAAATATGCTGATATTGAGGAAGATGGAAATAATATTTTTACCTTCGGGTATTTTTTACCTTGTAAAAAAATATTTAAATAAGATCTGTTTTTATTTAGATATATAATTTAATATTTAATTAAGGATGTGGAAGTATGAAAAATATACCAAATATACTTACCTTAATTCGAATTATGATTTCCTTTATATTTTTATTTATTGAACCCTTATCTTTTTTATTTTTTGTTTTATATATTGTATGCGGAGTAACTGATATTCTAGATGGGTATATAGCAAGAAAAACAAAAAATACGAGTAAGTTCGGAGCTGTTTTTGATAGTATCGCTGATTTTATTTTTATTGTCATTATGCTTGTTATAATAATACCTATTATAAATATATCATTTTGGATTCAATTATGGGTCATAATTATATCGTTTATTAAAGCTGCTTCATTGTTAATCGGATTTATAAAATATAAAGCTGTTGCTTTTTTACATACATATGCCAATAAGATAACAGGTGCTTTATTGTTCTGTTTTCCGTTGTTATATCATGTATTCGGCATAACAGCAACTGCTTTTTTGCTTTGCGGTATCGCAAGTGCTGCCGCTGTTGAGGAACTGGTCATAAACATAATATTCAGAGAATTTAAACCTGATATTAAATCAATAATAAAAAGTAAATCACAGTAAATATGTAAAGAAACAGAAGTTTATATTTCGCTTGATAAAATAAGAGAATATATATGTCCGGTTGTAATGCCGGGTTAAATAGAAATGATGATATATGAATGCCTGAATTTTCAGAAAAATTCACGTGTAGGCTTAAAGCTTATACGTGGATTTTTCTTTTGTTTTGTGATACAATTGGACTCAGGTGGGTATATAGTACTTGGCTTTATATGCATTTTCGGGTAAAAGGAGGATTTAAAATTGACGTTTAATATATTTATTTTTTTCATGATTGCGGCAACAGCAGCTTCGGTGCTACTGGTTATATATGCTATCGCAAATCACAATTCCAAATGGGCATTTTTTTTAATTTATTCTTCTATCTGTACCTTTTTATATACCGTTGGATATTTGCTGGAAATAACATCTCCTACATTGGAAGCTGCATTTATAGGTATCCGTGTACAGAAAATGGGTTCACCCTTGCTTGTAGTTTTCAACTATCTTTTTATACGTGATATATATGAAGAAAAACGTTTAAGCTTTTACGGTTATTGCTTGCTCTTTGCTCTGCCTGTTTTTAATATGTTTACTATTCAGGCATTTCCTTTGGTACGACTGCACTATACAGATATTGAATATTTCTTTAACGGATACTTCGCTAACTGTCAAGGTTTTGCGGGACCGATGAGCTACATTGCCAATCTTTATAATTTTTTTCTTGTTTCTCTAAGCATATATCGTATTTTAAAGCATACTAGAATAGAAAGCAAGCTGCGTAAACGTCAGAGTATTTATTTGATTATCTCAATTATGATTCCGCTTTTTGTTAATATTTATCATACTCTTTCTTATAGCTATATACGGCTTGATTTAAATCCTTTTGCAGTTTCAATTTCACTGATACCGCTCATATATTCCGTACAGATTCAAAATCTGCTTAATGTCATACCGATAGCACGAGATCAGGTGATTGAATCAATGGAAGATGCATTTATAGTATGCGGTAAGGATTATAGTTTTCTTGACGCAAACAGTGCGGCTAAGAGGTTGTTCCCTGAGTTAAATACCCTTGTTCCCGGAGAAATCTCTGAGCAGGTTAAGCGATTTAAAGAGGAGAGTCAATTATCTCTTCAAATAGATGACGAGATGCGTTTTTACAAGATAACTCAAACAAATATTGAGCAAAAAAGAAAAAATAACGGCATATGTATTGTATTACATGATATAACCGAAAAAGAAAATCAATTGAAAGAACTGTATGATAAAGCAACTTTTGATCATCTTATGCATATCTACAACCGTGCCGCTTTCTTTGAACTTGCCGATTTTAAACTTAACAGTGGTGAAGGGAAAATGCACTCTTATACTATGTTAATGATTGACCTTGATAATTTTAAACTTGTGAACGATACTTACGGACATTCCTGTGGTGATGCTGTACTTGAAACCATTGCTGTTATGATTAAGGGCCACTTGCGAAAAAATGATATTGCAGGACGCTACGGGGGGGAAGAAATCATTGTATTGCTTGAGGATATTCTTGCCAATAATGTATTTTCAGTGGTGGAAAAATTAAGAACAATTATTGAAAATACTACGATTCCTTATCAAGATAATGAAATAAAGATAACTGTAAGCATAGGTGCGGCATATTCACCTGCCGGAAGTATTCATTCGCTTGAAAACATACTGAATCAGGCAGATACAGCACTTTATAAGGCAAAAAACAGCGGGCGTAACCGTACTTGTCTTTATAAAGGGTAATAATATAGGAATAAAAAAGATATTTACACAATGTTAAAATTATATTAATATAGAAAATAGAGTAAAAGATTGTAACAGAAAGAAAAATACTATATATTTCAAAAGGGGTGAAACTGATGGTTTCAAATTCGGTTATTGCTATGCTTGTGCTGGATTTAGTAATTTGCTTTATACTTCCGGTTGTTATTTTTATTTTCATACAGAAAAAATATAAAAAAAGCGTCAAAGTTTTTTTGCTGGGGGCTTTAGCTTTCTTTGTATCTCAGATTGTACTGAGAATACCTATTATAAACAATATTTTGCCTCAATTCACTTGGTACATTGCGTTTCAGATAAAATACCCATATCTTTATTGGATATTCCTTGGTTTGACCGCGGGTATCTTTGAAGAACTTGGCAGACTTATTCTGATAAAATTTTTTATGAAGAAAAATAGACGCTTCATAGATAGTATAAGCTTCGGCTTAGGACACGGAGCTATTGAAGCGATGATTATTACGGGAATAACATACATAACTATGCTTGTATTTGCAATTATGATAAACACAGGTGGCATTGGTGCAAAGCTTAATTTGCCTCAGGAAGCAATAAATGCAATATATGCTCAAATCACCGCTTTAAGTCCGCTTGATGCTATTATGGGAGGAATTGAAAGAATTATAGCCATGGGAATTCATATTGGTCTTACAGTTATAATTTTTGAAGGTGTAATAAAAAATAAGGCTGCTATATATTTTATAATTGCTGTTTTAATTCATGCCGCAATAGATTCATCTATAGGCTTCATGTCTCAAATGTTTGGATTTTCCGTATTAGCAATGGAAGCTGTATTTGCAGTTATGTCTGCTGCACTTATGCTTTATGTATATAGAGCTAGGCGTGTAAATTGGCATGAAGAAAACAATATATAATTAAAAGGAGAAGGATTATGAAAAAAATACTTAGTACATTATTAGCATTATCATTAATTTTAGTTTTGCTTGCATCTTGTTCAAACCAAGCTCTGCCGGATAAGTTTGATGAAGAAAAGGTAAAGACTTTAGCTGAAAACACGATAGCTTTATTTAATAATTCTGAATATGATAAAATAAGAGATGAGTTGACAAGAGAGGATTTAAAAGCTGCACTGACTGTTGATGTGTTAAATGATGCTAAAGCGCAAATTATGCCAAATGCAGGTGCTTTTGTTGAATTTTCAGGCTCATCAATAGTAGGGCAAAAAGATAAGGACGGAAATGATTATGTAGTAGCTGTAATAGCTGCAAAATATGAAAATCAAAAGGTCACATATACCATAAGCTTTGATGAAAATATGAAGCTTATAGGATTTTTCTTAAAATAATTTAAAATTGCTTTGTTGGCATATCTTTCGGAGGACGTATGAATAAAAACAGTAAAAAGTCAAATGCAATTCTTAGTATAATCGTACTTGTTATAGTGGCAGCTTTATTTTCGACTATACTCTTGCAAGGAGTTAAAGTCAAGGAAAATGATGATAGGATTTCAATATCCGGAGGGTTATTTTATTCAGAAAAAATTGCGTATTCAGATATAAAAGATATTGAACTTAGAGATGTTATAATATATGGAAATAGAGTCAACGGAGCATCCTTGTTGAAATATAGGCTTGGAAATTTTCAAAATGCTGAATTTGGAACCTATAAGCTATTTGTAGACATTGGCATTGGAAAAGTTATAGTTCTAAAATATGAGAAAAATACAATAGTATTTAATTTTAAGGATTTGTCTGAAACAAATAGCTTATATAACAGATTACTCGAAAAATCAAAGCTTAATAATTAATTTAAAAATGATTATAAAAAATCCCCTATGCAGTTTATTTATTTAAGCATGGGGGATTTATTGCAGAATTTAGTTTTTATCAGCTGCTTCTTTTAACTTAGCAGACATAAAAAGGGGATTAATATTATCCTTGTTTTTAATAACAATAAAATGAACGGACAGTAAACCTATGATTGCAAAAATTAAGGCTATAGTTCTATACGGTAAAAATTCACCTAAGAAACCTGCAATAAGCCTGAAAATTATTACACCTGAAGTTATTGCAACGGATAAGAGGCTGTTTATGCGTGCCCTCATATTTGGCTTTAGATATTGCTGAATTGCGGCTTCACGTAAGGTTGCAGAGTTTACACCTAAAAATCCGCATACAAATCTGTTAATAAGCATTCCTATAAACGGTAAAAATAATAGGATTCCGTCAAATAAATTATATATTATATACACAGTTTTGGTAATTTTAAATTTATTTTTGTCTTTTATTTTAGCAAAATAGTGAACAAAACCACCAAGCATTCTTCCGAATGTTTCTGCACTTGTCAGCAATCCGTACATTGTGGTACTTAGAAATGACGATGTTTGAAAGTATGATAATGTCATAAGATTAGTACCTTGTGACAATGCATTGGTCATTGTCATGTAGAAATATAAGTTCTTTATTCCTTTTTCTTTTCTTAGATACCTGAACCCCTCGACAATATCATTAAAATACATAGCAAATGAAAATTTATTTTGTTTTTTATTATAGCTTTCAGATATTTTTATAGTCATTTCAAATAAACTTGCTATAATTAAAAGGATACCTTCAATAATGAATATCCATTTTATACCTAGCTTTGCATAAACAAAGGCCCCGACAGGCGCCATTAAAATAGTGACTGTAGGATAAATCATAGAGGATATCGAATATCCTTGCTGCATGAATCCCTTTGGAATCAAATCAGGATAAAGCGCACTGTAGGCCTGTAAGTATACAGAGCCTATGACACCTGTAATTATTGAAAATAACATATAAGGTATATATTCGAAGGATTTATTGAATATATGTATACCAAAGGCGATGTAAAGAGCCCCCATAATTAAATCAAAGCCGTATATCATTGGTTTTTTCTTATGATTGTCAATATATGGGCCCATTATTACAGGCAGCAGCGCATTTGGAACTAAGCTGACTGCCATAAATACAGCTGTCAGCATTGAGGAATTTGTATTGTCAAAAACAACAAGTCCCATAGCCACATTCATGGCAGCTCCTCCGATAGCACTTATCACAGTTCCGAGTGTAATAATCGTAAAGTTCCAACTCCATACATTTTTTCTTTCATTCATTTAATTTCCACCTTTCATAATAAATCTATACAATACTTAAAATCCCTCGGTAAATTCCGGGATGTATTGTAACTAGATTATAATATAAACTTAAAGGGGATTAAATAGGGTTATTGTGAGAAAAAATGCACAAAAAATATTACTTTAATATCATTTAAGAGAATATATCAGGAAAATTTATATTATTTACATAGTTCAAATGCTTTTTTATACTGTCGTGTATGTGTATATAATTCTTTTAATAAAGGAATATAGAAATTACCGTATCCGTGAGGTTTTGTTTTATTGATATTTGAATACAGGTTTTCAAGTGCCACACTGTATTTTTCATCATCTAAATAATTTTCTTTAAGCATGATTTCCAATAAGTTTAACATATCATTAAATAAGCTTAAGGATTCATTATCTTCATTTGACAACAAGACTTTTGCATTATCCAGAAATTTTTGTGCATTTAAGCTGTCATTTATTCTTATATATGCAAGACACAGCTTTTGACAGCATAAAAACGTAGGGTTTGAGGAATAAGCTTTTAATAAGTGGTGTATAGCCTTCTCGTAATTACTCAATGATATGTATGTTGCACCGACATTGTATTCTAAAGTTGAGCATATTACTTTGTTATCACGATTAAAATTTAAAGCTCTTTCAAATGTGAGATGCATAAGCCTGGTTTCATTCAAATTGGCATAACAGTTACATTCAATTATGCTAAGTTCTTTAAGTGCAGGTAAATATCCCTCATTGAAAGCTCTCTGCATTCCAATAGAAACAAACTTCAAAGATTCAACATAATTTCCGTAATAAGATGCTGAATTTGCCAAGCTAAGCATTGTATAACTGCAAGGAATCAAATCATCTGCTTTATGAAGGTTTTCAAAACAAAGCTTTTTATCCTCAGATTCATTTGCACAAAATAAATAATATAAAAATTTTTCTTCCTTTGTCATATAATCAATAAAATCACTAAGAAAGCTTAGTTTTTCAGTTACAATACTTAAATTCGCCCCATCTTTATAAGAAGATTGTATTCTTGATATCATGTATAGTTCATATAAGATTGCGTATTTACTATTCTTAATTTGAGGAGCCATTAATTCGACTTTTTCTGCCAAAGATTTAATATCCTCATTCCAGAAGTATGCATCAAAATATTCCTTAAAAAGATCTTTTATATCAATTGTAAAGTTTTCATCAAATATATAAGTTATACCTAAGGCTTTGAACAGCTGTTCGATAATTTCATTATTAGCATTTACAGTTCCGTTTTCGATTTTGCTTAAATATGATACTGCACAGATTCCCTTGCACAGGCTTTCCTGTGACATATTTTTTTCCAAACGCTGTCTTTTTATATGATAGCCTAAAAATTTGTTGATCATGGACTTCTCCTTCCTAAAAATTAAAGATAATTGTGATATATTGTAAACAATAGCTTAATCATAGTTTCCTATGTTTCGCATATCGGGACTAGAGCCGTTAAAACATATCCAACTTCAAGTAAAGTTTGGGTATGCGGATATTATATCACAATTATTTACACATGAATAGTGAACAAAAATAACAGCAGGCATAAGATGGTATAGGTAGGTGATATAATGAACAATGTGGACAATAATTGTGGGCTCATGTCTATTGGAACAAGAACTGTGGACGAGAACTGCGGACTTATGTCTATAGGCATGAAAGCTCCGGATTTTACAGCAGTTACAACAATGGGTACAATTACAATGTCTGATTTTAGAGGTAAGTGGGTAGTTTTCTTTTCACATCCCGGTGCGTTTAGTCCTGTATGTGCTACAGAGCTTCTTTCATTTGCGCATATAAATCAAGAGTTTGAAAATAGAAATGCTCAGATTATAGCTTTGAGCGTAGATGGTAATCATTCACATTTAGCCTGGGTGAATCAAATATATGAAGAGGAAGGTGTTATAATACCATTTCCGATTATCGCTGACGTTAATGGCAATATAGCAAGGCAATATGGAATGATTTCGCCTATGTCAAGCGGTCCGGAAGCAGCTCGTAATGTACTGATAATTGATCCTGATCAAATAGTAAGGGCGATATTAATATATCCTTTAAATATCGGAAGGAATATACCTGAGGTTTTAAGAATATTGATTGCGTTGCAAACAGCAGAGGAGCATAACGTTGCAACTCCGGCAAATTGGTTTCCGAATCAGCCTGTAATGGTGCCGGTACCACAAACTCATGAGGAATTAATGCAAAGGCAGAGAGAATCAGAAAGTATGGGATTATCATGTAGAGATTGGTGGTGGTGTCACAGGCAATTACCGCCTGATAATGACTAGAAGATTTTCAGAAAAACAAGAAATTGTTGCAAACTCCTTATAAAAAGAACTTATAATTGTAATTATAAGTTCTTTTTTACTTTGATTTTAAATATTTTAACGTGATATTCTGTCCATCCATCGACCTCTTTTATATATCAGATAACCATATAAGCAAATGATTAAATTACTTGATGACATTGAAAGCCATATGCCGACTTCATTCATGCTTGAAAAATATTTAAACAATAAAATCATAGGAAGTCTGACAAACCATAGACGACCGATTTCCATTGACATCGCATACTTGGTATGTCCGGAGCCTTGAAATAATCCTTGCAAAACGCTGAATATACCCATAAGAGGCATTGAAACAGACATGATTACCAGGTATGTGATACTTTGGTCTATAACTTTCATATCATCCTTAGCTTGCATGAAAAAGTTGATTATCGGTTCTCTGAATACTACTAACAGCATTCCTCCAAATACTCCTATAATACTTGTAACTGTTATAGCTTTGCTAAAACCTTCCTTAGCACGCTTTAAATTGTTTGCCCCGAGATTTTGACCGACTATAGATACTATGGAAGTTCCGATTCCCATTGCAGGCTGCATTACAAGAGAAGTTATTCTGTTTACCATTGCGTAGGCAGCCATAGTGGATGTTCCGTATGAAACTATAAAAGTATTAAGGACTAAAAATCCCATAGCAGAACCCGATTGTCCTATAGATGCCGGTAGTGCAACCTTAAAACTGTTTACAATTATATCCTTATCAAATTTAAAGTTTTTAAAGTTCGGTTTGATAGCGGTGGTGCCTCTGAATAATATTATAATACCTGCTATTGCCAGAATAGCTTTAGATATAACCGTTGCTATAGCTGCCCCTGATACCCCCATATTAAAAGTAAACATAAGTATAGGGTCTAAAACGGTATTTATAATTGCACTTATCGCACTCAAAACAGTTGGAAGAACTGTGTTTCCCTGTGAGTTCATAGTAGCATTAAAGATAGCAAATAAAAACATAAACGGCAAATCCAAAAGCGTAAGCTTTAAATATAAATCTCCAAAGTACAGTATTTCATCCTGAACACCCATCAGCATTATAATTGGCTTGCTAAGAAGCATACCTATTCCTGCCAGAACTACGCCTAATAATATAGATAAAACAATCAGCTGACTTGCATATTTGTTTGCCCTTTCCTTTTCGCCTGCTCCTAAAAGCTGTGATAATATTGAGGTTCCTGCAATTGAAAAGCCCATTCCTACTGATATAAACAAAAAGTTTATAGGCCAGACAAAAGATGTTGCAGCAAATTCAACAGAGCCTATCTTGCTTATCCATAATCCGTCAACTAAATTATAAAGAGTTTGTATCAAATTATTTATCATTATCGGAAATGACAATGCCAGAATAGTTTTATACATATTTCCTTTTAATATACTTTCCTGTCGTTTTTTTAAATCCATTTAATGTCGATGCCTCCCTTGCATGCCATTCTTATATAATACATAAGAACAATCATATATTTTTAATCAAAATTTGTCAACTAAACAGCCATTCAAAATTTTTATATAGGACTTAAGAATACAAGAGAAAAAATTTCTTTTTTTATTTATATCTTTGATATATAATAATATAAATAAGGAAAACTGGAGGACGGTATGAAGATTGAGGAATTTATTAAATTGTTAGATGCAGATTGTGTTACTGAAAAAGTAGAAAAAGAATACAGCTATGCATTTGCAAGTGATTTAATGAGTGATGTATTGGCTCTTGCAGACAATACTACAGCATTAATAACGGGCTTGAATAACCCCCAAATTGTAAGAACTGCTGAAATGCTTGATATATCTCTTATTATTTTGGTAAGAGGAAAAAAACCCGGTGAAGAAACCTTAGCCATTGCGAACGAAACAAATATAACTATATTAACGACCGATATGACGATGTATGAGACCTGCGGAAAGCTCTACGAATCGGGAGTATTGGCTTTAGAAATATGAAAGATACAGATTATCTAAAAAGATACACATATAAAATCATAGCAAATGATTTTAATTTAGCAGGCAAGGGTTCAAGTGATATCAAAACAAATTTAAAAATGTTGGGAATAGATCCAAAAGTTATAAGAAGGATTGCAATTATATCTTATGAGGCTGAAATAAACATGGTTATACATTCCTACGGAGGAGATCTGCATTGTGATATATACAAGGATAGGATTGTTATAATTTCTGAGGATACAGGACCGGGTATACCAAATATTGAGCTTGCTTTAACTGAAGGGTATTCTACTGCCTCAAGCAAGGTCAGAGAGCTTGGCTTTGGAGCCGGAATGGGGCTCCCAAACATGAGAAGATGGTCGGATGAATTTGAAATTATGAGCCAAAAAGAAGGTACAAAAATATATATGACAGTTTTAATTTAGAATTACGTGATTTGGCATAGGTTAATTAAAATATTGGAAGGGGTGCAGCGATGGATTTTTCAATACTTTTAGATGAGAATAAGTGTAGAGGCTGTACTAATTGTATGAGAAAATGTCCGACTCAGGCAATTAGGATAAAAAGTGAAAAAGCCGTTATTGATACATATAAGTGTATATATTGCGGTGAATGTATAAAGGCCTGTCCATATAATGCTTATACAACGAATAATGTAGATAATAATCAGATAATAAAAACAAAATATTCTATAGCAATCCCATCAACTGCAATATACGGTCAATTTCCTATAGGTACTAAACTCAGAGATATACAAAATTCTATTAAGAGCTTAGGCTTTGACTATGTATATGATGAAAGCTATGCTGCCGAGTTGGCATCAAAAGTTATAAACAAAAAGGTTAAAAAACAGAATCAGATTAAACCTTTAATCTCTACGAATTGCCCTGCAATTGTCAGACTGATTAAAATAAGATACATGTCTTTGCTTGACAATCTTGTTACCGTTGAATCTCCTATGGAAATTGCGGCAAGACTTGCAAAGCACAATGTGCATAATGAGTTTGACATACCTTTAGAAGACATTGCAGTGTACTATATATCACCTTGTCCGGCAGAAATGCTGACGATAACCAATCCTATAGGTGCTAAACGATCAAGCATTGATTATGTAATACCTCTTAATTCAATTTACGGAGACTTATTCAGAGAAATCAGCAGGAATGAAAACAGTGTTACCAAAGAACCTTCAACTGAAGGAATTAAATGGGCAATATCCGGAGGACAATGTGAAACTGCTAAACTTGATTCTTCAATCTCTGTTTTTGGAATTGAGAATATAATTAATATTTTAGAGGAGATTGAAAACGGTAAACTCGACGACATAGATTATGTGGAACTGTCTGTTTGCACAGAAGGCTGTGTTGGCGGAGCTTTCAATGTTGAAAATCCATTCATAGCAAAAAGAAATATTAATTATATCATAAAAAATGCAGGTGATACTAAACAGTCTAATTTGGATATCAGTAAGTTTGAAGAGCTGTTTGATAAGAATTTTTTTGATATAGAAATTATAAATGATGATTTTAATAAGGATAACCTTTCTTTAGCAGAGGCTATAGAAAAAATGGAGAATATAGAAGCCATAACTGCGCTTCTGCCGGGTCTTGATTGTGGCTCGTGCGGCTCTCCGACATGCAGAGCATATGCAGAGGATATATATAATGGCTTTGCAGATTTAGACGGATGTATATTGATAAAAGCAAATAGAAGATCTTAAATTCTTTCTTCACGTTTCTATTTTATGATGCCGCAAAATGGCATAATGGGAGGATAAAATGAAAATAACAGATTTATCAGAAAAACTGGACTGTGAGATAGTAAGCGGAAATAACAGGGCAGATAGCGTTGACATACAGATAGACAATGTATATATAGGGGATTTGTTAAGCGTTGTTA
Organism: Firmicutes bacterium UBA5010; assembly: GCA_002396645.1. Lineage (GTDB taxonomy): Bacteria > Bacillota > Clostridia > Tissierellales > Sedimentibacteraceae > UBA1535. Next base: position 47,616 of record DGYI01000012.1, on the reverse strand, counting down.
TGTCAAAAGCTAAAGAACAGTCTATATGGATTACAATTCAAACACATTTAAATGTTATGGCTGTAGCTGAACTGTTAGATATAGCATGTGTAATAGTTGTTGAAGGAATGGAAGTTGAAGAGCAGACAATTAATAAAAGCAATGAATTGCAAATACCGATATTAAAAACAAAGGCTTCTGCTTATGAAATAGCATGTAAGCTGAATAATTTGAGCTGAAATGAAGTTTTTTTATGATTTTCACATACACTCTGATTTGTCACCTTGTGCAGATAAGGATATGACGCCTAATAATATAGTAAATATGGCGTACATTAAAGGACTTAATATGATTGCTGTGACAGATCATAATACCGTTGAAAACTATAAGGCAGTTGAGAAAGCAGCAAAAAATTTGAATATTCTGGTGATTCCCGGAATGGAGATAAATACCAGGGAAGAGGTTCATGTGTTGAGTTATTTCAGAGACTATAGCTCTGCTAAAATAGTCAGTGACCTGATATATGAATCCTTGCCTGATATTTTTAACAAAGCTGATATATTCGGTGAGCAAAATATTTATAATGAAAATGATGAAATAATAGGAAAATTGGACAAACTGCTTATAAACGCAAGCAGATATTCCCTAAAAGAAATTTATGATATTGTCAATAGCCATAAGGGTATAATTGTACCTGCCCATGTTAATAAAAAAAATAACGGAATTTTAGGTGTTTTAGGATTTTTCCCGGACGATATTAAGTTTGAATTTATTGAAATATCAAATAATCATGAAATGAATGATAGGAATAAAAAAATAACTGCAAATTATAAGAGGCTCGTCAACTCAGATGCACATATTTTAGAAAATATATCCGAGCCTGTAAACTATGTTGAATTGGAAGGACCCGAATATATTTTTTCTTATCTTAATATTAAATAATATTGAAAATATTATTTATAAATAAAAAAATAAATGTAAATAATAGAGGTGCAAAGCCCCCATATATATGGGGGCTTATGAAAATAGGAGAACTATGAAAGAATTATCGCTGCATATATTAGATATTGTTCAAAATTCAATAAAAGCCGGAGCTAGTCTTATAGAAGTTTCAATAATGGAGATTAGCTCAGATAATATTCTTAATATAATCATAAAGGATAATGGCTGCGGAATGGATGAAGAGACAGTAAAAAATGTTGTCAATCCTTTTTTTACTACCAGAACTACAAGAAAAGTTGGACTGGGGATTCCTTTATTGCAAGAAGCGGCAATGAGATGTAACGGAACATTTGAAATAGAGTCTCAAGTCGGTGTTGGTACAAAAATTTCCTGTTCCTTTGAGAGAAATAATATAGACAGAGCACCTTTGGGAGATATGAGCGGCACAATAATGACAATTATAAATTCTTTAGAGAATTGTGAATTTAATTATGTTCATAGTTTTGATGCAAAATCGTTTGAATTTTCAACAATAAAGATTAAAGAAGCCTTGGAAGAGGATAATCTTGGCAGTCCAGAAATTTTGCTTTGGATAAAAGAATTTATTGATGAATCCACAAATGAGTTGTATAATTAAATCTGATATTGTTTATTTGTGCATTATGTACATGGAAATAATAGTAAAAGAATTATATATAATTTTTTGATTGGAGAAGGTGATGAAATGAGCAAGAAAGGATTTACTTTCAAAGGAGGCATTCACCCGCCTCATTTTAAAAAGCAGACTGAACATTTAGAGATAGAAATCGCGAATGATCCTGCTGTTGTAGTTATACCGCTTCAACAGCATATCGGTGCTTCTTGTGATGCTTTGGTTAAGCCTGGACAGCAGGTTAAAGTCGGACAGAAAATAGGAGAATCAAAGGCATTTGTATCGGCAAATGTTCATTCCAGTGTTTCCGGTACTGTAAAAAGTATTGAACCACGCAATTCAAGCTCAGGAGCTACGGTGAATTGCATAATTATTGAATCTGACGGAAAGTTCACTATAGATGAATCTGTTAAACCAAAAGCCGATATAGATAAGCTGTCAAAAGATGATATTTTAGCAATTATAAAAGATGCCGGGCTGACAGGTATGGGAGGTGCCGGATTTCCTGCGCATGTAAAACTTAGTCCTCCTAAGGATAAACAAATTGATACAATAATAATAAACGGAGCTGAATGTGAGCCTTATTTGACAGCAGATCATCGAATAATGCTTGAAAAAACCGAGGACGTGATTGTCGGAGCTAAAGCCGCAAAAAAAGCTGTAGGTGTGGATAAATGCTATATAGCAATTGAAAAAAATAAACCGGATGCTATTGAGGTTATGATCAAGGCTTTAGAGGATGCGGGAGAAGACGGTATAGAGGTTGCACAACTTGAAACAAAATACCCTCAAGGGGATGAAAAAAGACTTATAAATGCTGTTACAGGCAGAATTGTTCCATCCGGCGGACTTCCTATGGATGTCGGAGTGGTAGTTAATAATGTCGGTACTATTGCAACTCTGGGAAATATAATAAAAACCGGTATGCCTGTTATACAAAGGGTTGTTACCGTAACAGGAAGTGCAATTAAAAATCCCAAAAATCTATATGTAAGAATAGGAACACTTTTTAGCGATGTTATTGAACAATGCGGAGGATTTTCAGAGGAGCCTGGTAAAATTATTAATGGTGGACCAATGATGGGTATTTCTCAATTTACTGCTGAAGTTCCCGTTATTAAAGGAACTTCCGGTATATTGATTTTAAATAAAAAGGATGCAAGGGTTGAGGATTCTCAAAATTGTATTAAATGCGGCAGATGTGTTGAAATCTGTCCTGTAAATTTACAACCTCTTATTATAAGTAAATTGTCGCTTTTAGATAAATTTGATGAGGCTGAAAAATACTATGCTTTAGACTGTATTGAATGTGGCTCTTGTTCATTTATCTGTCCTTCAAAAAGAAAGCTAATGGAATCAATAAGGGTTGCAAAACGTGAAATTGTTTCTAAACGAAGAAAAAACGGTTAAAATAGGAGGAATTGTAATGGAAGGATATAAATTGACAGCTTCGTCATCTCCTCATATCAGGTCAGATGAAAATGTTAGTAAAATAATGCTGGATGTTTTGATAGCACTTATACCGGCATTTATTGCAAGTATATTTTATTTTGGAATTAATTCCTTAATATTGGTTGTTGCTTCTGTATTATCAGCTGTTATTACAGAATTAGCATGTCAAAAAATTATGAAAAAGCCTGTGACAATAAATGATTTTAGCGCTGCGGTTACAGGAGTGCTGCTTGCGTTTAATATACCGTCAACCGCACCGGTTTGGCTGCCGATTATAGGTTCTTTTTTTGCCATAGCTATCGGTAAACAGGTTTTTGGAGGATTGGGCAATAACTTTATAAATCCGGCGCTTGCAGGCCGTGCCTTTCTTATGGCATGCTGGCTGCCGCTGATGACTGATTTTAAAGCTCCTGTCGGAATTGATGCTATTGCTACGGCAACTCCTCTTGCTATATTAAAAGGAACTGCTGATACGGGCGCACAGCTTCCAAGTCTTATAGAAATGTTTATTGGCAGAATCCCTGGAAGCTTAGGAGAAACATCCGCATTGCTTCTTATTTTAGGCGGATTATATTTGATAATTAAAAAAGTTATTTCGTGGAAAATTCCTGTCGCATACATTGGAACAGTTGCCGTGATTTCCTTAATAACCGAAAGAAGCATAGATGGTATGCTTTATCACTTATTGGCAGGAGGCTTGATGCTTGGAGCGTTTTTTATGGCTACAGATTATTCATCATCGCCTATAAGCTCAAAGGGTAAAATTATATACGGCATAGGTGCGGGCATGCTTACAATGCTTATAAGGAAGCTTGGAGGATATCCTGAAGGAGTATCTTATTCAATTTTGCTTATGAATATTTTAGCTCCGCTCATAGATAAATATACCAATCCAAAATTATTTGGAGGTGCCAAAAAATGAAAAACGAAATAGTTAAATTGGGGTTAATTTTATTTATTATAACTGCTGTATCTGCTTTGTTATTGGCGGTTTCAAACGGATTGACAAAGGATACAATACAAAAATCTATTGAGGCTGAAAGCTCAGGACCGGATGTTGCTAAAAGAGTAATGCCGGGTGCTGTTACTATAGAAAGTTTTGATGAGAATTTGGTTGAAAAAATTAAGTTGGAAAATGATAAATTTATTGACCTGAGAGAGTGCAAAGATGAAAACGGCAAGCTTTTGGGATATGGCATAACTACAAAGAGTCCTGTAAAGGGATATGGCGGAGATATTGAGATAATTCTCGGTATTTCTATTGATGGCAAAATATCAGGGATGAAGGTTGTTTCTCATAGTGAAACAGTCGGCCTGGGAACAGGAATAGAAAAATCTGATTTTCAAGGTAAATTTATCGGAAAAACAACAGACGAACAGTTCACTGTAACAAAGACAGAAATAAAAGAAACAGATATTGAATCTTTGGGAGGAGCTACTTTCTCTTCCAAATCATTTACGAGTGCTGTGAACAATGCCATAGAAATATACAACAAGTATTTAAAAAAGTAATTTATGGAGGTATCAATGAGTAAATTAAAACATATGACAAATGGCTTGATAGCTGAAAATCCTACATTTGTTCAATTGCTGGGCATGTGTCCGACTCTTGCTACTACAACCGCAGCACTAAACGGTATGAGTATGGGACTTGCGACGACAGCAGTTTTAATCGGTTCAAATGCAGTAATTTCAGCTCTTAGAAAGGTTATTCCGGATAAGGTTCGTATTCCGGCATTTGTCGTTATTATAGCGACATTTGTTACAATTATAGACATGCTTATGCATGCATATATACCTGCTTTGTATAAGCAGCTTGGTCTGTTTATTCCCTTGATAGTTGTAAACTGTATAATATTAGCAAGAGCGGAAGCATTTGCTTTTAACCATAGTGTTTTAGATTCAGCATTTGATGGATTAGGTATGGGACTGGGCTTTTCTATAGCCTTAACTATACTGGGAGCGATCAGAGAATTATTAGGTGTGGGATCTATATTCGGCATATCGTTATTTGGTGAAGCCTTTAAACCGGCACTCATGATGATAATGCCGCCCGGAGCTTTTATAGCACTTGGTCTGCTGATTGCTGCCGTTAATATAATAACTAAAAAAATAAAATCTAAAAAGGCTTAGAAGGGAGGATATATTATGAATTTATTTAGTTTGTTTATAGGTGCATTTCTGATAAACAATATTATTTTTGCCAAGTTCTTGGGTATATGTCCTTTCCTCGGAGTATCTAAAAAAATTGATACTGCTGTCGGTATGGGTGTTGCAGTTACCTTTGTTATAACTCTTTCTTCTACTATAACATGGCTTTTGCAAAGACTTGTATTGGACAATTTGGGATTAGGATATTTACAAACAATTTCTTTTATATTGGTTATAGCTGCATTAGTACAATTTGTCGAAATGTTTCTTAAAAAATCAGCTCCCGCTTTATATGAAGCACTTGGAGTTTATTTGCCCCTTATTACAACAAACTGTGCAGTTTTAGGTGTAGCTATATTAAACATTCAAGAAGAGTTTAACCTAATAGAAACTCTTGTTCATTCTTTGGCTGCATCACTTAGCTTTTTGCTGGCGATAGTGTTATTTGCCGGTATAAGAGAAAGATTGGAACTTGCTGATATTCCCGAGGCACTCAAAGGATTTCCGATAGCTTTAATAACAGCCGGTCTTATGTCAATTGCGTTTTTAGGCTTTTCCGGCTTATCGATATAGTGAGGTGAGATAGTATGGCAATAGCAATAATTTTATCGGTAGCGGTTTTAGGTATATTAGGACTTGTATTTGGTGTTGTATTGGGATTTGCATCAAAGATTTTTGAAGTAAAGGAAGATCCGAAGATTACTAAGGTCAGAGAGCTGCTTCCCGGAGCTAACTGCGGAGCATGTGGTTTTCCGGGATGTGACGGTATGGCAGCTGCTATGGCAAATGGCAAGGCTCCCGCAACAGGATGTCCTGTAGCCAGCAGTGACGCTGTACAAAAGATAAGTGATGTGCTGGGCGTTTCTGCAGAATCATCTGGAAAGAAGGTTGCTAAAGTATTATGTAAAGGCTGTGACGGCAAGGCGACTAAAAAATATGATTACGAAGGAATATTGGATTGCAAGGCTGCCGTTCTGGTTCAAGGCGGAGATAAAACCTGTGCTCAAAGCTGTCTGGGATATGGAACTTGTGTCAGAGCTTGTGCGTTTGATGCAATTAATATAGTTGATGGTGTTGCGATTATTGATAAGGAAAAATGCACAGCTTGCGGAATGTGTGTAACGGAATGTCCGAAAAATGTAATAGAGTTAGTACCTTATGACCAGGAAGTAATTGTTGAATGTAAGAATATAGAATTTGGAAAAACTGTAAAAGCATATTGTACGGTAGGATGTATCGGATGTAAAATATGTGAAAAAAATTGTCCGTTTGATGCGATACATGTGGAAAACAATATTGCAAGAATAGACTACTCAAAATGTAAGCAATGCCTGGTTTGTACCGTAAAATGTCCTACAAGGGCTATATCGGGAGATATAAACAAAAGAGTGAAGGCATATATCGATGAGGAAAAATGTGTCGGCTGCGGCGTTTGTAAGAAAAAATGTTCGGTAGGTGCTATAGAAGGAGAGTTAAGACTAAAACATAGAGTTGTAGAGGATAAGTGTGTAGGTTGCAGGGAATGTGCTCCGAAATGTCCAAAGGATGCCATAAAAATAATATAAATACAAATAATAAAATCTTAGGTATTTATGCCTAAGATTTTTTTGAAAATAAATATTGTATTCTTGTAAATATATAAAATTAATGATAGAATTATAAGACAAGAGCCTATCATACATATTAATAGGCAGATACTAAATAATAAGGATGAGTATACTTTGAAAAAAGGAAGTACGTTAGTTTTAATATTGGTTATTTTGGCAGGCTCTATATTCGGTAAAATAATAGGCGGAGCATTATCTTCATATATGCCTGTATTAAATTACGGCGAAAGCATTGGTTTTGGTCCTACACTTATTGATCTGAATATAGTAAATTTTACTGTAGGCTTTAATGCCTCTATGACAGTTGCGGGAATAATAGGTATAATTATAGCGATATTTGTCTATAGAAAAATAAGATAACTTAAAAGGCTTTAATGCTTATATGAAAAAAGGGTAAAATAAATATAAAAACGGGGGATAATCTAATATGGAAGCAAATTATACTATAAGCAAAATACCGAAGGACGAGAGACCTCGTGAGAAGTTATTAAGGCATGGAGCTGACACTTTGACAAATTCAGAGCTGTTGGCAATAGTTATAGGCTTTGGAAGCAAAAAGGATTCAGCAATTACCTTATCGCAAAAAATTATTTACAACAATAACAAGGGACTTTTGAACATAGCCGAAGCTAATGCAGATATATTAAAAAGCTTCAACGGTATAAATGATGCTAAAGCTGCAAAAATATTAGCAGTAGCTGAACTTAGTAAAAGAATAAGTCGAGAAAAGGTTGACAAAACAAAAATAACTTCGCCTCAAAATGTATCGGCTTTATTGCTTGAAGAGATGAGATATCTAAAAAAAGAGGTATTTAAAACTGTTTTGCTTGATACAAAAAATAATATCATATCTATAAATGATGTTTCGGTCGGATGCTTAGACAGTACAGTGGTACATCCAAGAGAGGTTTTTGTAGATGCGATAAAAAATAGCAGCTCTGCAATTATTCTGGTTCATAATCATCCTAGCGGAGAGGTCGAGCCAAGCAGTGAGGATATAAATATTACTGACAGAATCATCGAATGCGGCAAAATAATAGGTATAAGAGTTTTGGATCATATTATAATAGGTGATGGAAACTATTTGAGCTTTAAGGAACATGGATATATGTAATAAATTGAGACTATGGTTTTAAGGCTTTTCAGGAGGAAATAAGCATGGGATTTTTTTCAAATAATATAGGTATTGATTTAGGTACATCAAATACTTTGGTTTACGTAAACAAAAAAGGTATTGTTATTAATGAGCCATCAGTTGTGGCGATTAATGTAAATAATAATGAGGTGAGGGCAGTAGGTAAGGAAGCAAAAGAAATGCTCGGTAAAACACCTCAGAGCATAAGAGCCGTTCGACCTTTGCAGGATGGAGTTATAGCTGATTTTAATATTACTAAGGTTTTAATTAAATATTTTATATCAAGAGCATTGGATTATAATAGATTTGCAAAGCCTAAGGCTGTAATTTGTGTGCCTGTCGGAGTAACATCTATTGAAAAAAAGGCTGTTTTAGAGGTAGCTCAAAATGCAGGAGCTAAAAATGTTAAAATAATCGAAGAACCGATGGCAGCTGCCATCGGTGCGGGAATTGATGTCAGTGCGGCAATAGGAAATATGGTTGTAGATATAGGCGGAGGAACTACAGAAATAGCGGTTATATCACTCGGAGGAATAGTTGTGAGCGACTCACTTCGTATAGCCGGTGACAGCTTAGATACAGAAATCGGAGATTATATAAAATGGAAATATAAACTTGATATCGGAGGAGCAACAGCAGAAAAAATAAAGCATGAATTGGGTAATGCCTGTCAAGAATACTATGAGCTTCCTGAAAATAAGGATGTTCCGACCTCTATGACTATTACGGGAAGAGATATGGTTTTAGGTTTGCCAAGAAGTATTGAATTAACCAGTGAAGAAATAAGAGAGGCTATTTTGGAGACCGTAAATAACATTATTAGCGGTGTTAAAAGATGTCTTGAAAGAACACCTCCGGAATTATCATCTGATATATTCAGCAACGGAATATTCCTGACAGGAGGAGGAGCCTTAATAAAAGGCTTAGACATATTTATGGAAAAGGAAACAGGATTAAAGGTCAGAATTGCTGAAAATCCTCTGGAGTGTGTAGCTATAGGAGCGGGGAAACTTTGTGAAGATATGTAGCTGTGATTAAAAAAGATAGGGAAAAGTGGGAAATAGTATAAAAACCATAGGGATAAGGTTTAGAGAAATGATAAAAAACTTTTTTAAAAAAGTCAATAAGAAAGTGAGCACCGAGCCCATGCACAAAGCTTTAAACTCTCTTGAAAAGAGAGCTTGGATTTTTTGTGCAATTGGTGCATGGGCATAGGTATGAAGATTATATTTCAAAATATTAAAAAATTTGTTATAGTATTAATAGTTTTGATTTTAATTATTATTATTGGTATAAGCTCAAGCATTAGGGATGAAATGACAGGTACTGAGAATTTTTTCGGCACCGTATTTTCCTATGTGGAAAAAACAGTATATAACATAGGACAGACTTTAAGCAATGCACTTAAATCAGTCCAGAATATCAGTAAGCTTAATGAAGAAAATGAAATGTTAAGAGAAAATTTATATAAGCTTAAAGAAGAAAACCGCATCCTTAAAAATATAGTAAATACATCAAGTATACTAGAGGCAGAATATAAACTAAGGACAAGTCTTACATATGATTATGTAATAGGACAGGTTATAGCTAAGGATGACTCTAATTGGTTCAGCAGGTTTACAATAGACAAGGGTGAAAAACACGGCTTGAGTAAGAATGATATAGTTATTCAAGCTGTAGAATCAGAGGAAAACGGAGTTGTTCAGGTAGGCTTGGTTGGCGTAATTTCAGAAGTTGGACATAATTGGGCTAAGGTTACAACTATTATAGATGAAAACTGCAAGGTAAGCTTTAGAAATGTAGAAAATGATGAAAATGGCATAATAAGCGGCAATGTCGATGGCAGTATTACCGGATTTTTTTTGGACAATAAAGCTGAGGCTAAAATCGGGGATGAACTGTTTACTTCGGGTATAGGAGATATATATTTAAAAGATATATATATCGGAGAGATAAGCGATATAGTAGATACAACAGATGCTTCATCAAAAAAAATATTTGTAGATCCTGTTATTGAATTTACTAATATATATAAGGTTTTTGTTTTGAAGGTTAATAGATAGTAATAGAGAGGAACACTGATTAATGAAAAGGCTGTACATAATTTTAATTGTATTTGTCAATTTAATATTGCAGATTACCCTATATAATTTTGTGAAAATTTTTGATGTTGTTCCTAATATTGCACTTATATTGGTTGTGCTGTTTTCACTTACCACAAACGAATATATGGGCGGGTTTATCGGTTTGTTTACAGGAATTTTATATGATGTTCTAATAATGGATATAATAGGCATTAATGCGCTTATTTATTTTATAGTCGGGGTTACTTTAGGACATTTTAGTGAAGAAATTAACAGAGAAAATAAGATTCTCTATATTTTTGTAACGGTGATAGCAACTGTTTTTTATCATTTTGCTACTGCCTTTGTTATGTTTTTCCTTAAAATGGATATATATAATATATTGCTTATAGTTGATAAGATTATCATACAGATAATAATTAATTCTTTATTGTGTATTCCTGTTCAAAGATTGTTAAGCTATATATTGGGTTTGGTAAATATTAAGCTTTTCAACAACAGATTGTGAGTTTTTATCTATGAAACAATTATAAATCATTAAAATAAAGCACATGTATAAGATTAGAATCCCTTTTTAAAAAGGGATTAATGCTTTGTGTAAAGGAGGGCTTGACATATAAATGGGACTATCCAGATTTTTTAAAAATAGATTTAATATTTTATATATTATAGTTTTAATAATTATAATAATGCTATCTTTCAAGTTAGCTACTTTAACTATTGTTGAAGGTGAAAAATACAGAGAAATTGCAGATGTTAAGAGAATTAAGGATATACCTATAAAAGCGCCCAGAGGTAAAATTTATGACAGAAATGGTATAATACTTGCTGATAACTTAACAAGCTTTACTGTTCAATTATATAAATACAAAATAAATCAGAATAATATCAATGATGTTTTATACACATTGACAAAAATACTTGATGAAAATGGCGAATCCTTGATAGACGAGTTCTCCATAGTATTAGATACCTTTGTTTTTAAAAATAAGGGCAATGAAGGTACTCCCGATGGAATCGAATATGATACACTATCTCCTACGGAATATATCATACGACTTATCAGAGAAAATAAGTTCATCAATGAATGGCTAAACGCAGAAGCTATGATATATGGGGAAAAATATAATGTAAAAAACAGAGTTTACTTATTTTTACAAAAAGAATACAGTGATTTTCCTATAGAGTTGATAAATAATGAGTTTCAATTTATAAGCGATACAGAAAAGACTAAAGAATTTTTATTAAGCAATAAAATTGACGAAAATATTAGTGCGGATGCTTTAATTGAATATCTGTTGGAAACTGAAAATAGATTTTTTCCAAACCTCCTGTCAAATTCTAAGACAAGAAGATATACTTATGAATTTTTAAGTAGAAAAGGATTGGCAAATGAAATAGCCTTAGAAGAATATACCTTTGTACAGGATCAAAGATATGAGACATTAAAGAACGGCTTAATTTTAAACTATGAGGCAATCACAAAAGAATCTACCGCTAAAGATGATTTTATATATTTAACTAAATATTATGTATTTGATTATTTGTTTAACTCAATATACGGTGAAGATGATTCAAGAGTAATTCCCGGTGAAATTTTAATTAAAAAATTAAGTTCTTTACATGATGACCTGCCTGTAGTATTAAAGGAAGAAGAGGGCGTACTTACATATGAATATGCACAGGATGCTGATAAGCAAAAATATATAAATGAGCTTAATCTTGACAGCACAGTTTCTGCATATGAATTAATCAAAGCACTTGCACTGAAAGAAACAGATATAATAAATGATATTATAGTTGAAGATATAAAATATTATGCACAGTACGAGCTCTTAAACCTTGGAATCAATCCAAGCATTTCAATTTCAACATGGCAATATACACCATTAAAGGATAAGAATGACTGGATATTAAATAATGTCGGAAAAGTAGAAGATGCCGATGCTAAAGAAATATTTGAAAAATTAAAAGAAGAAATAGATAAGGATTTAGGCGTAAGCGTAGATGACTATGAAGCAAGAAATATTCTGATTGTAAGAGACAGATATAAGAAGCAGGGTTATTTGTCATATCATCCTATAGACATATGCTATGATATTTCGGAAAAAACAGTAGCGATGATATCTGAAAGAAATCATGAGCTAAGTGGTATAAATATAGAAATTGAGCCGATAAGGTATTATCCCGAAAGAAAGCTTGCAGCTCACATACTAGGGTATTTGGGTAAAATATCACATGAATTTGAAATTGAAGAATATCTTGTGAAACAATCCGACAAATATAGTATGGACGATATAATTGGAAAAACCGGTGTTGAAGAAAAATTTGAAGGTTATCTTGCCGGACAAAAGGGAAAGAAGACTGTAGCTGTAAACAATTTGGGAAATACTATTGAATCAGTTGATGAGCTTGCACCTGTTCCGGGAGATGATTTATATTTAACTATTGACAGCAGGCTGCAAAGAAAAACTGAAGAAGTTCTTGAAAAAGGGTTGAAAGCTTTGCAGGCCGGAGATGTGTATGAAAGCGAATGGGGAAATTATAAGTTTCCGGATCCTTATAAAAATGCTACATCTGCTTCTATGGTTGTTTTAGACATTAAAACGGGAGAGACATTGGCTCTTGCAAATAATCCTTCATATGACCTGAATTTGTTTGCTACAGGGATTTCTACTGAAGACTGGAACAGTTTATCGAACGATTCGAGAGATCCATTAGCACCAAGACCTTTATATAATATTGCACTTTCAACAGCAATACAGCCGGGCTCGACATTCAAGATGGTAACTGCTCTTGCTGCTCTTGAAAAGGGTGTTAATCCTAATACCAAAGTGTATTGTGCCGGTGTAATGGAAGTAGGACAAAGAAAATTCGGCTGCTGGATATACAATATGAGAGGCGGAATTCACGGCAACCAAAATATATATGAAGCTATAAAAAATTCTTGTAACTTTTATTTCTGGACAACTATGCTTGGAGAAAATCCTGCTACAGGTCAAAGACACACGATAAAGCTTGATTTTGAAGATGTTACTGAAATGGCAATTAAATTTGGGCTAAATGACAGAACAGGAATTGAAATTGATATACCTAGAGAGTATTCAGGCGGAGTTCCTAATATGGAAGATAAAAAATCAAGCACAAGACTTTATTTAAGATTGTTTTTAGAAGAAAATCTACAATATTATGTAAAAGATGACTATAATATGGATTCTGAGGAATTAAGCGAGGCTATAAATAACATTTTAGGATGGATAAATGAAGATATTCTTACCAGAACAGAGGTTTATAAAAGATTGGAAGCTTTGAATTTAGATCCTAATAAGACTAATAAAACTAAAGAGCCTCTTGTTGATACGATAAAATACACTTATATTAACCATTCTGTATGGAATTCCGGAGATAGCTTAAACTTATCAATCGGTCAGGGCGGCAACTCCTATACACCTATACAAATGGCAAACTATGTATCAATGATAGCAAATGGCGGATATAAACATAATGTAACTGTTATCGATAAAATAGTAAGCTATGACGGCTCTGATACCACGCGATTTGAAAGAAGCTCGGAAAGAATGGAGCTTAATAATTATGATAATCTTGAAGAATTAAAAATAGGCATGAAGATGGTTGCAAATGACAGTGCTGTACTTAGAGCCCTTCCTATGCAGATAGGAGTAAAAACAGGTACTGCTCAAAAAGAGGGCATTAACCCAGAAACAGGAGAAATTTTTGATGATTTTGCATGGTATGTTGCATTTGCACCTTATGATGACCCGCAAATTGCGGTAGCCTGCGTAATTTTTCAAGGAGGACTTGGTACATATCCGGCTCCTATGGTAAGAGATGTTATAGCGGAATACTTTGCACTAAACGGTACATTGCAAAGACCTGCAGTTGAAGAAGTCAAAAAAGAAGAGTAAATAATTTAATGATGCCGTTTCAATGCCTCGACAAGTCGAGGCTATGGCATAAGGGAGGATATTATGAGTAATAAAATTATTGTAACGTCTGAAAAAAATCGCATTGGAAAAAGTTTGTACTGTGCTAAAATTGCTATGGAATTATCTGAGGCAAATAAAAAAGTTATGATAGTGGAATTTTCGGAAAAGAACAAAAGTATATCAGAATATCTTGAATTAGAAGATCAAATTATTTACGACTTAAAGGATGCCTTAGACGGAGTGTGCAATATAGACCAAGCACTTATAAATATAGCTGAAAAGGTAGACTTGCTGCCGACACCAAGACTAAAGGATAAATTAAGCAATATAGAAACAAGCAGCTTTAATAAACTCATAGCAGAGCTTGAAAGACACTATGATTATATTATTATTGAAGTTTCGAAGATGAGTCAGTTTTATTGCATTAATTTAAGAGATATAAATTCAGTGATAATATTAAACGACAATGAATTTTCATCATTAGCACAGATTAATGATGATTTTATTGTAGCATCTGAAAACAATGTTAAAAATAAGTTTATAATAATTAATAAATATAGTGTTAATAGGGCAAAGAAAAATGAAGCCTTAAATATTAAGGATTTTAATAAGGTTTTTCCAAAGCCTATTGTCTCATTTGTTAAGTATGATGATAGATACGACAGCTTAAAGAGCGATTACTTTTTGGCTAAAAATAATGATGAATTATCTAAAATCGTTGAGGATTTAGCAAAAAAAATCTGCTAGAACGAAACCCCGAATTTTATTGTAATAAAGCTTGTAACATTTTAATACAATAATAAAAAAAGGGGTGTGTCTAATTGTGAGTAAGATATTAAAAAAAAGAATAAATATTAAAAGAAAAGAAAATCTTAATAAAAGATTATTGATACAAATTATATTCAGTATTATTTTAGTTGTAGCGGTTATAGCAACCAAGCAGTTTGGAAACAGTCATACCGGCGCATATCTGAATATAGCAAAAGAAAAGCTTGGTGAAACAATAGATATTAAACAGACAGCATCAAACATAGGCACAATGTTTTCAAATTTTTCTAAAAAAATAAGCTCGGGAATTTTTAAGGATTCTGATTATGCAGCTCCTGTAAGCGGAAAAATATTAAACAAATACGGTGAGAATGATAGCATAGAAAGCACTAACTACAACCATGGTATAGATATTGTTTCTAATATGGACTCTGTGAAATCTATATCATACGGTGAGGTTATAGCTGTTGGAAGAAACAACAAATTATCAAATTACATTGTAGTTGAAAGCAAAAGCAAGAAAATTATATATGCTATGTTTGATGAGGTTTTTGTTTCTAAGGGTGATGAGGTTAAACTTGGTGAAATTATAGGAAAACTAAACAATGAAAATAAGCTTTTGCATTTGGAAATTTGGGAAAATGGTGAATCAATTGACCCAGCGAAGTTATTTAAAATATATGAATAGAAGAATGCAAAGTGACGTTAAGATATCTGCTGATTTTGTATGTATCGTTAATGCTTCATGAAATAGGACATTTTGTTACAGCTTTAATAATTCATGCAAAAATAATTAAATTTCGTATAGCTTTATTTGGAATTAATATGCAAATTAATACAAATGACTTATCATTAAATAAAAAACTTGCTTTATTCTTTTCAGGACCTCTTACTAACATATTGATTATGCTTTTATCATTTAGATATTATGATGTATTGAAAATACATTTTTACGACGTGTTTTCAATACATTATTTTCATAACATCCTTTATGATATTGCATATATTAATATTTTTTTATCTTTGATAAATCTGTTGCCTATAATACCTTTGGACGGAGGCAATGTACTAAAATCGATTTTGGAGCAGTATATAAAGAAGAAATATGTTCATAAAATAATATTGACATTAAATATTATTTTCTTAATAATTTCAGCATACTGTTTCTATATAAGTTTTAATGTTTTTTATTTGGCTATATCATTTATGGCCTTGAAGGGCGTTTTTTATGAGAATAACTTGATTTTAGAAGAGAAAGTGAAAAACACATACAAGAAATTTATCTGATTTAAAAAAAGGAAAGATAAGTATGAAAGATAAAATTATAGAAGCAGCAAATGCTTTGGGGATTGATAGAATAGGATTTACAAAGATGACAAAGCTTGATGAATTATCAGAGCTGCTTAACTACAGAATAAAAAATGACTATAGCTGTGAATTTGAAGAACAGGATATATCTAAAAGATTGGATGTTTCTTATTTGCTGCCGAACTGCAAAACCATTATTACTGTTATATTTCCATATGCTAAGGGCTATAGAGTTCCCGAAAAGACAGATATGGGAAATCTTAGTGTGTCTTCCTATGGTATGGACTATCATAAGGTTTTGCATGAAAAGCTTGAACTGCTTGTTTTGAAGCTAAAAAAAGAAATTGAATTTAATTATAAAATATGTGTGGATAATACTCCCTTAATTGACAGAGCTGTATGCACCAAATCAGGGCTTGGCTATATAGGCAAAAATAATATGCTTATAGATGACGAATACGGCTCCTTTGTTTTTTTAGGGTCTGTTTTGATTGACTTGGATATTTCTGTAGACGAGCCTGATATTATTACTGACAAGTGCAAGAGCTGCAATATTTGCATAAGCAAATGTCCTAACAGTGCAATATTGGAAAATAGAATGATAAATACAAAGAAATGCGTTTCCTATCTAAGCCAAACCAAAGAGTATATCCCTATAGAGTACAGAAAGGCTATGGGCAATCAGATATACGGCTGTGATATATGCCAAATTAATTGTCCTAAAAATTATAAAATTTTAAATCAAGAATCCAAAGAAGATTACAGCAGTCTCTTGGTAGACTTAGGAGAGCTTTTTAAAATGTCAAATAAAGAGTTTAATTTGAAGTATGAAAATATTGCGGGAAGCTGGAGAGGTAAAAATATCTGGAAAAGAAATGCAATAATCGCCTGTGCAAACATGGGATTTAATAATTTTTACGATATAATAAAAGATGAATTATATGGTCAGTCTCAAATGTTCAAAACATATGCCGCATGGGCATTATTAAAATTAGATATAGAAAAAAGTAAAGATATAATATATAATAGAATTAAATACGAGAATGAGTTTATATCAAATGAATATAAAAAGCTTTTAGAGCTGTGATTTTATGCTCAGTACATGGAGGTGCAGATGAATAAAGCACAGAAAATATATTTTAAATTAAAAGAGGCATATCCTGATGCAAAATGCGAGCTTGATTATAAAACACCTTTTCAGCTGTTAGTTTCAACTGTTCTGAGTGCTCAAGCTACAGATAAAAGCGTTAATGCGGTTACAGAAGAGTTATATAAAGAATATCCTGACTTAGAGGCCTTTTCTAAATTAAGTATGGAAGAAATAGAAGGAAAAATTAAAAAAATCGGATTATATAAGAACAAGTCTAAAAACATTTATAATCTATGCAGAGAATTAACAAGCCTGTATAATGGACAAGTTCCCCAAACAATGGAAGAGCTCATAGTTTTATCCGGCGTAGGAAGAAAAACGGCAAGCGTTGTTTTGTCAGAGGCATTTAAGATACCTGCTTTTCCGGTAGATACACATGTGTTCAGAGTCAGCAAAAGATTAGGATTAGCAAAATCATCAACAGCAGACAAGGTATCTGATGAGCTTATGAAAAAACTGCCAAGCGAATATTGGATAAGTGCTCATCATTTGTTTATAGCACATGGAAGAAGAACATGTTCAGCACGCAATCCTAAATGTGATGAATGTGCCGTGGATGATTTGTGTAAGTATAATCTCAGTTTGCAAAAAGTTAAGAATAAATAAAGTTAAAATTAAAAAATTTAGAATACAATGGAGGATATCATGTCATCTGTATTTTATGAAAGTATAAATATTAATAATTATAAGCTGCTTCTTGCATATACCAAAGAACACGTTGTAAGATTATGGTTTAATGCAGCACCTTTAGCAGAAAAAAACTTTTTATATTCTTTAAATTCTGACTTTGATAAACTTCATAAAAGTGAGTTTAAAAGTGAATATACACTGCTTATCGAAGAATATTTAAACGGTAAATCAAAAAATTTGAATATTCCGGTTAAACTTATAGGAACAGATTTCAATAAACGAGTTTGGACAGAATTAATGAAAATTCCTTACGGAGAATTGAGAAACTATGGTGAAATAGCAAAGGCTGTAGGCAATGAAAAGGCTTCAAGAGCGGTGGGAAATGCGAACAATAAAAACAACATAGTATTGATAGTACCTTGTCACAGGGTAATAGGAAGCGATAATAATTTAGTTGGTTTTGCTCCGGGACTTGAATATAAGGTACAGCTTTTAGAAATGGAAGGTCACAAAATTGTAAAAAAAGGAAATGACAGAATAAAAAAAATTCTTTATTATGTAGAGAAATAGTGTTATAATCAATCAGTCAGCATATCAGCTTTATGCTGAGGAATAAATTCACGCAGCTTTGACACAATGGAGGATTTCTATGTCGATAAATGTGGTCTTATTTGAACCGGAAATACCGCAAAATACAGGGAATATAGCAAGAACATGCGCGGCTACAGGGACTAAACTTCATCTGATTAAGCCTTTGGGTTTTTCCGTAAGCGATAAGCAGCTTAAAAGAGCAGGACTTGATTATTGGGATTTAGTAGACATTACTTACTATGAGGACTTGGATGAGTTTTTAAAGATTAACGACAAAAAAGAAATTTATTTATCTACTACAAAGGCAAATAAATTTTATTCTGATGTTTCATACTCTGATGACTGCTTTATTGTATTCGGGAAAGAAACAAAAGGATTACCGGAAAATTTACACGAATTATATCCTGAAAACAGGATTAAAATTCCTATGATTCAAAACGAACATGCTAGGTCTTTGAATCTGTCAAATTCTGTAAATATAGTATTATATGAAGCATTAAGGCAAATTAAGTTTCCGAATTTAATTTAATAAAAGAGTGGACAAACTTTTAAAAAAAAGCCTAAATACAATATGAACAATAGTTAAAATTATTCTTTGAAAACCAATGATTTTTTTTTAAAAAATACTTGCAAAGTATAAAAATCTTTTATATAATGAGCGTGTATCAAATAGAATAAGTTTTGGATGAAGTTTGCGGGAGAGACTGAAGTATGGTATTTTCATATTGATGCGCCGAAGGAATAAGTTATTACAAATGCCAATGTATTAACGATGATCTCAGGCAAAAGGACCGCAATCGGACAATACTCTGGAAAGCATAGCACCGAAGGAGCAATTTTTGGAAACAAGAAGAATCTCTCAGGTTAATAACAGAGCAAGGGGGCGAAATAGCTTTTTTGTTCTGTTTTTTTATGGTTTATTATACCAAATATAAAGAACACGGAAAAACAGCAGTTGCATATTTAGTTAATAAGGCGGAAATGAATATGGGTTTTATAATAATAACAAATAATGACATGGTTTATGAGAAATATAAGGATCAATATTGCGTTGAGCTTTATGACTGCAGTATAAGAGAGGTAATGGTAAAGGTCAGAGATAAAATACATGAAGGCTTTAAAATGCTGACACATCCTTTGTCGAGCAGTATAAAACCAAATGAATCATTATTTAAGTCTATAATGATATCAGATGATAAATCGGTACTTGACTATGACTCTTTGCTTATTATAGAGAATGGTATCATGACATGTGATAAATTTAACAAGATAAAGTATAATATAGTTTATACAGACAGGATTATAGAAGATTTTAAACTAATTGATTTAACCGTGCTTGAAAGTGCGTTAAATAGGGTATAATAAAAAAGAATTTTATATCCTTATATATATGAATAGAGAGCGTGAAACACAGGATTTCACGCAAAATAACACGGAGGTGACTTTTTTGAAGTTAGAATTAGGATTAATTCACATTAAAGATATGCAGTTTGCTGATACAACTAAATTAGAAAATGGCGTTATTTATGTGAATAAAGAAGAATTAAGAACCATAATTTTAGAAGACAAACACATAAAATCAGTCGACTTTGAAATTGCGAGACCTGGCGAAAGTGTTCGTATAACACCTGTTAAAGATGTAATCGAGCCAAGAGTTAAGGTTGAGGGTCCCGGAGGATTATTCCCGGGAATGATGTCAAAGGTTGATACAGTAGGATCAGGAAGAACTCATGTGCTTCAAGGATCAGCTGTTGTTACAACTGGTAAAATAGTAGGTTTCCAAGAAGGTATCATAGATATGTGCGGTATCGGAGCTGAATATACACCATTTTCTAAATTAAATAACTTAGTAATGATTTGTGAACCTGTTGATGGTTTAAAACAGCATGAGCATGAAAAAGCAGTAAGATTTGCAGGCTATAAGGCTGCTATGTATTTAGGAGAATTAGGGAAAACTGCAAGTCCTGATGAAATTGAGACTTATGAGACTCCAAATATGATGGAAGGAATCAAATTGTATCCTGAACTTCCAAGAGTAGCTTATGTTCAAATGCTTCAATCACAAGGTCTGTTACATGATACTTATGTATATGGTGTTGATGCAAAACAAACATTGCCTTCATTGATGTATCCTACAGAAATGATGGACGGGGCTATAGTAAGCGGAAACTGTGTATCTGCATGCGATAAGAATACAACATATCACCACTTAAATAACCCTGTTATAAAAGATTTATATGCAGAGCATGGAAAAACATTAAACTTTGTTGGCGTTATCATCACAAACGAGAATGTTTACTTGGCAGATAAAGAAAGATCTTCAAACTTTACAGCTAAATTTACTGAACTGTTCGGCTTAGACGGAGCTGTTGTTTCACAAGAAGGCTTTGGTAATCCTGATACAGACTTAATAATGAACTGCAAAAAGATTGAAGAAAAAGGCGTTAAGACAGTTATAATAACAGATGAGTATGCAGGCCAAGATGGAAAATCACAATCATTGGCAGATGCACACGTAAGTGCTAATGCTGTAGTTACAGGCGGAAACGCTAACCAAGTTATTACATTGCCTCCGATGGACAAGGTTATAGGACATATAGATTATGTAAACATAATAGCAGGCGGAAACGAACATTCACTACAAAAAGACGGTTCAATCGTAGCAGAGCTTCAAGTTATAACAGGTGCTACAAATGAATTAGGCTTTAACAGATTAAGTGCGAGATAGGAAGGAAGGAGGAGAAAAAATGATAAAAGTTGTTCAATATATAAATCAGTTCTTTGCTCAGGTTGGTGGAGAAGAAATGGCTCATATACCTGCTGAGTTAAGACAAGGACCGGTTGGACCCGGACTTGCATTTAACGCAGAGTTCAAAGGAGAAGCTGAAATAATAGCTACGATAGTTTGCGGAGACTCTTATTTCAACGAAAATTTGGATAAGGCAAAAGCTGAAGTTTTAGAAATGGTAAAAAGCCAAAACCCTGATATATTCATAGCTGGACCGGCATTCAACGCAGGAAGATACGGAGTTGCGTGCGGAACAATAGCTGAAGCTGTTCAAGCAGAATTAAACATTCCTGTATTATCAGGTATGTACAAAGAAAATCCCGGTGCTGATATGTTCAAAACTAAGATATATATGGTTGAGACTAAAAACAGTGCTGCAGGTATGAGAGATGCAGTTAAGAAAATGGCTCCCTTAGCTTTAAAATTAGCGAAAGGCGAGAAAATAGGTTCATCAGCAGAAGAAGGATATATGCCAAACGGCGTTAGAGTTAACTTCTTTGAAAAAGAAAGAGGATCAAGAAGAGCAGTAGATATGCTTCTTAAAAAATTAGCAGGAAAAGAATTCGTAACTGAGTTCCCAATGCCTGACTTTGACAGAGTTGCTCCTAATCCGGCAGTAAAAGATATAACTAAGGCTAAAATAGCTATAGTAACATCAGGCGGTACTGTTCCAAAAGGAAACCCTGATCGTATCGAATCATCATCAGCTTCTAAATACGGTAAATATGATATTTCAGGATTTGATGATTTAACATCAGCTGATCATGAAACAGCACACGGCGGATATGACCCTGTATATGCAAATGATGACTCAGACAGAGTTATACCGGTTGACATTTTAAGAGAATATGAAAAAGCAGGAAAAATCGGTGAATTGCATAAATATTTCTATACAACAGTAGGTAACGGAACTGCAGTTGCAAGTTCTAAGAAATTTGCTGAAGAATTCTCTAAAGAATTGCTTGCAGACGGAGTTGACGCAGTTATATTAACATCAACCTGAGGTACTTGTACACGTTGCGGTGCAACGATGGTTAAAGAAATTGAAAGAGCCGGTATTCCGGTAGTTCATATGTGTACAGTAGTGCCGATATCATTAACAGTTGGAGCAAACAGAATAGTTCCTACAATAGCTATTCCTCACCCTCTTGGAAACCCTGCACTTAGCATGGCAGAAGAGAAAGAAATAAGAAGAGGATTAGTGGATAAAGCTCTTAAAGCTTTAACAACTGAGGTTGATGGTCAAACTGTATTTGACAAATAAGTCTTAGGAGGCAAGAATGAGTAAATTATATGATGTAGTAATTATAGGCGGCGGTCCTGCCGGACTTTCAGCTGCACTATATGCGGGCAGAGCAAGATTAAGCGTTCTGCTTTTAGAAAGAGATAAAGACGGCGGACAAATCGTTATAACATCTGAGATAGAAAACTATCCGGGATGCTTAGAAGGAGAATCCGGACCTACTTTAATTGACAGAATGGCAAAGCAAGCTGAACACTTTGGTGCAGAAAAAGTATATGACGATGTATTGGAAGTTAAGCTTGAAGGACAGGAAAAAGTATTGGTAGGCAAAAAAGGCGAGTACAGAGCAAAATCTGTTATAATCGCTACAGGTGCTTCACCAAGAGATATTGGCTGTAAAAATGAAAAGGACTATATAGGCAAAGGAATTTCATTCTGTGCAACTTGTGATGCTTCATTCTTCGAAGATTTTGAAGTATATGTAGTCGGCGGAGGAGATACTGCTGTTGAAGAGGCTATGTATATTGCTAAATTTGCAAGAAAAGTAACAATTATACACAGAAGAGATGAATTAAGAGCTGCTAAGTCTATACAAGAAAAAGCTTTTGCAAATCCTAAACTTGAATTTATGTGGGATACTGTAGTAGAAGAAGTAAACGGAGACGGCGTACTTGAATCTATGAAGGTTAAAAATGTAAAAACAGGCGAAGTTAAAGAAATAGTTGCTGATGAAAATGACGGAACATTTGGATTGTTTGGATTTATAGGTTATTTGCCAAAGACACAAATTTTTAAAGGCATTATAAATATGGAAAATGACTATATAGTGACTGACGAAGATATGCAGACAAATATTTCGGGAGTATTTGCAGCAGGAGATGTAAGAGTTAAGAGCTTAAGACAGGTTGTAACAGCATGTGCTGATGGAGCTATTGCAGCTGTTCAGGCAGAAAAATACGTAGAAAATATGTAAAAAATCTATAAAAATTTATTTTAAGGAGGATGAAAATGTTAGAATTAGATAAAGATACCTTTGAAGCTGAAGTTCTACAGGCTGATAGCTACGTTTTAGTAGACTATTACGGAGATGGATGTGTTCCATGCCAGGCTTTAATGCCGCATGTTCATGCTTTTGCTGAAAAATATGAAGGTAAAATGAAATTCACTGCATTAAATACTACTAAAGCAAGAAGACTTGCAATAGGACAAAAAATATTAGGCTTACCTGTTGTTGCTATATACAAAGATGGTGCTAAAGTTGAAGAATTAATTAAAGAAGATGCTACACCTGAAGCAGTAGAAGCAATGATACAAAAATATATATAATAAAATATATTTAAATTAAAAAATATAAAAATTAATAAACAGCAAATAATAATAAAGTATCAAATTAAAAAAGATTATAGGAGGAAAAAATGAGTCTATTAAATGGTAAGAAAATAATCATAATAGGCGACAGAGACGGTATACCTGGTCCGGCTATTGAAGAGTGTGTTAAATCAGCCGGCGCAGAAGTTGTATATTCTTCTACAGAATGCTTTGTCTGAACTGCCGCCGGAGCAATGGATTTGGAAAATCAAAAGAGGGTAAAAGAGTTAACAGAAAAACACGGTGCAGAGAACATGGTAGTAGTACTAGGTGCTGCAGAAGGTGAAGCTTCTGGTTTAGCTGCTGAAACTGTAACAAACGGTGACCCTACTTATGCAGGTCCATTGACAGGAGTTCAGTTAGGACTTCGTGTATATCATGTATGTGAGCCAGAAATAAAAGAAGAAGTAGATGAGGCTATCTACGATGAACAAGTTAGTATGATGGAAATGGTTATAGACGTAGATGATATAATTTCAGAAATGACTTCTATAAGAGAACAATATTGTAAATTTTAATTTTACAATACAAAATTTATAAAATAGCACTTTGGGATTATTAGTATTGTAAGAAGGTGATTTAATCACCTTCTTTGCAATATATTGAATGTAATTATTTTGGAGGAAAAAATGAATAATAGTGTATTAAAGGCTACCGGATATGTATTAGTTCATACACCGGATATGGTTCTACAGCATGGAACAACTCAAACTACTGAAAGAAGAGTTAATCCGGATTCAGATTATTTAAAACAAATACCTGCAAATCTCAGATCATATGAAGATGTGGTTGCCTATGCACCTAATCAAACCTATATAGGAAATATGACGCCACAAGATTTAGGTAAAATAGAAGCTCCTTGGTACGATAAAAAAGTTCCCGGAGCAACAAGAGACGGAAAATTCGGAGAGATAATGCCTCAAGACGAATTTATTGCATTAATGCAAATTTGTGACGCATTTGATCTTGTTAAATTAGAAAAAGGTTTTGCAGCTGATGTAAAGAAAGCATATGATGCTCATTCTATATTAAAGGATTTCACAGCTCAAATTAAAGAAGGCGAAGATTTAGACACTATAATGCATATCATAAATGATGAGCATGCAGAAGCTTTACATCATGCAGGCAAAATTGTAGGATGTGTAAAAAGAGCACATGATATAGATGAGAACTTATCAGCTCATGTTATGTTTGAAAACCTTGTATCTAAGGCATCAAACGTACTTGCTTTATTGCATTTGGTTGCTAAAAGCGGAATAGATAAAAATGAAATTGAATATGTTATAGACTGCTCTGAAGAGGCTTGCGGAGATATGAACCAAAGGGGCGGCGGAAACTTTGCCAAAGCTTGTGCTGAAACAGCAGGATTCATTAATGCTACAGGCTCAGACGTAAGAGGATTCTGTGCGGGACCTGCTCATGCGCTTATTCATGCGGCTGCATTGGTTAAGGCAGGAGCATTTAAAAATGTTGTAGTATCAGCAGGCGGATGTACTGCTAAATTAGGTATGAACGGTAAAGACCACATCAAAAAAGAGCTTCCTATATTAGAGGATTGCTTAGGTGGATTTGCTGTATTAGTAAGCGAGAATGACGGAGTTAGCCCTGAATTTATTACAGATGTTATAGGAAGACACGCAGTTGGAACAGGATCTTCACCACAGGCTGTTATAAGCTCACTTGTTACAGAAGCTTTGGACAAGGCAGGATTAAAAATAACTGATATTGATAAATATTCTGCAGAAATGCAAAACCCTGATATAACTAAACCGGCAGGAGCTGGAGACGTTCCGGCATCTAACTATAAGATGATAGCTGCTTTAGCTGTAAAAAGAGGCGAATTAGAAAAAGCAGATGTTGCTACTTTTGCTGATAAATACGGTATGCCTGGTTGGGCTCCTACTCAAGGACATATACCTTCAGGAGTTCCTTACTTAGGATTTGCAAGAGAAGAAATATTGGCAGGAGAAACTAAGAGAGCGATGATAGTTGGTAAGGGAAGCTTGTTCTTAGGAAGAATGACTAATTTGTTTGATGGAGTATCATTCTTGGTTGAAGCTAACAGCGGAAACAAAGCTGCTCAATCAGCGGTATCAGAAGAACAAATCAAAGGCTTAATTGCGGAGGCACTTAAAAATTTCGCTTCAAATCTTTTAGCAGAATAGGAGTGATATAATGTCAGAACAAGTTAAAAAAATTATAGGCAAGGTGTTTTCAGAATTAGCTGATACACTTGCGACAGGCTCATACGGAAAAAAACCTAATATAGGTATTACTTCACTTGGAAGCGAACTTGGTGAAGATAATGCTGTAAAAGGTGCTGTAAAAGCATTGAAATCTAATATTGATGTAACAGTTATAGGAACAAAAGCCGAAGACGGATTAAAGCTTGCTGCTGTAAGCACAGAAGATGAATCTCATAAGAAAATGGAAGAGCTTTTAAACAGCGGAGAAATTGATGCAGCGGTAACAATGCACTATCCATTTCCTATAGGTGTTTCTACGGTAGGAAGAGTTGTAACACCGGGAACAGGAAGAGAAATGTTTATTGCCACAACTACAGGTACTTCATCTACTGACAGAGTTGAGGGTATGGTTAAAAACGCAATTTACGGAATAATTACTGCAAAAGCTTGCGGAATTAAAAACCCTACAGTTGGTATACTAAACATTGATGGAGCAAGACAGGTTGAAATAGCACTTAAAAAGCTTCAAGAAAACGGATATGATATATGCTTTACGCAGTCAAAAAGATCTGACGGAGGAGTTGTCATGAGAGGTAATGACCTTCTTATGGGATCTGCAGATGTTATGGTTATGGATTCTTTAACAGGAAATATAATGATGAAGATGTTTTCTTCATACACTACAGGCGGTTCATACGAGTCTTTAGGCTACGGATACGGACCTGGAATCGGTGAAGGATTTGATAAAATTATTATGATTTTATCCAGGGCTTCAGGAGAACCGGTTGTTGAAGGTGCAATCAAATATGCGGCAGACCTTNNCATTTTCATGGTAATATCTCCTAAAGCTAAAAAGGCAGGACTTGCAGATGTTTTAAAAGGCTTAAAGCCTGCTAAAAAAGAAGCTGCTTCTGAAGAAGAAGTTGCAGCACCTGCTAAGGAAGTTGTTACAGGACAAATCTCAGGTATAGAAATAATGGATCTTGAGGATGCCGTAAAAGCTTTATGGAAAAAATCCATATACGCTGAAAGCGGAATGGGTTGTACAGGTCCTATAGTTTTGGTAAGTGAAGCAAAACTTAAGGATGCTGTGAATGTTTTAATTGAAGCAGGATATGTTTCAAAGGAAAAGGCAGATTGCTAAAAAATAAAAAAAGCTTTATATTTTTGAACCGACCCCCAAAAGTTAGACTAAAAATCTGACTGATGGAGGTCGGTTTTTTAATGTAGGTTTTTTTGTTTTTAAAATCACTTTGCTTTTTATTCTGGATTTTGGTATAATTAATGCAAGAGAAAAATCACTTATGCTAAAAAAGGAGATATTACCATGAAAATGGGTTTTGAGCTTAGTTTGTCACAAACGCAAAAATTAATAATGACACCTGAACTTAGACAGGCTATACAAATACTGCAATTTAATAATGTTGAGCTTATGGAATATTTGAATAATCAATTAGAGGCGAATCCTTTTTTAGAAGTAGTTGATAAAAAAAGTGACAGCAATTCTAAGGATGATAATGATAAATCAGACACATATTTGGATAATGGTGATTCAAAAGACAAGATAGACTGGAAAGAAGTCATTGAGAAATATGATGATATAAGCTATAAAGTTAATGAAAATGCTGCGGATTATGAAAACAGACAATCATTTGAAAGCTATGTTTCTAAAAAGGTATCATTAAAGGAGCATTTGATGCTTCAGCTTGGAATGTCTGTAAAAACCGAAAAGGAAAGAAAAATAGGCGAATTTTTAATAGAATCTTTAGACGGCAAAGGTTATCTTGCTTCTACTATACACGATATAAGCCTGCAAATAAACGAGAGCCATATTGATGTTGAAAAAGTACTTCATCTTATCCAAGGCTTTGACCCTGTAGGAGTCGGAGCAAGAAATTTAAGCGAATGTCTTATGATTCAGCTTAAGGAAAAAGGAATACAGGATAGAAATGCATATATAATTGTAGATAGATATTTGGATGATATCGCGTCAAATAAGATGCAGAAGATTTCAAAGGAGCTCAGTATTCCGGTACAAAGAGTTCAGAGTATATGCGATATTATAAAAATGCTTGAACCTAAGCCAGCCAGAGGATTTATAGTTGACAGTGACAATATCAGATATATTGTTCCTGATGTCACTATAGAGAAAATAGACAATGAATATATCATATTGGTTAATGACAGTAATTTGCCTGTTTTATCAATAAGCAGCTATTATAAACAAATGGCTGATGATATTGATGACAAAGAAGCAAGCAAGTTTTTATCCGATAAGCTTAATTCTTCCATGTGGCTTATAAGAAGTATAGAGCAAAGAAGAATGACCTTGTATAAGGTTGTGGAGTCTATATTAAAATTCCAGCGTGATTTCTTTGATTACGGGGATGGAGCTTTAAAGCCTTTGGTATTAAGAGATGTAGCTGAGGATATATCAGTTCATGAATCCACTGTGAGCCGCGCAACAAATGGTAAATATGTTCAGACTCCAAGAGGTCTTTATGAGCTGAAATACTTTTTTACCAGCAGCGTAAGCGATGAAAACGGCGGTGAAGGGGTATCCTCCACAAGTGTCAAATCACAGATTAAGGAAATGATAGACAAAGAAAACCCTCAAAAGCCTTTAAGCGATCAAAAAATTGCCGATGCACTGGAAAATAAAGGGATAAATATATCGAGAAGGACAGTTGCAAAATACAGAGACGAGATGATGATACCCGCCTCATCAATGAGAAGAAGATTTTAGACTAACGAGGTAATTATGAATTATAAATTGTGGCTTGATACCATTATTAAATATAAAAATGAATGTATTGTTATAGTTGATAAAAATGCCAACGTAATTTATTATAATGAGCCGATATCAAATTTTTTTGCTCAGGATACAGACCAAAGCGAGATATTAGGTAAAAATATATTAGATTTATTAGAAAATTTTACTGAAGAGGAAAGTACTTTCTACAGAGTCTTAAAAACAGGAGAGCCTATATTTGATTATATGCAAACCTTTATAACTTACGCAAAAAAACGTGTAACTGCAATTTCTACAACTATGCCGCTGATAGAAAATAATAAAATTATCGGGGCTGTAGAGATTTTAGAGGATATAAATAACTTTAAAAAGCTGCATAAAAAGGTAACAGAATTGCAGAGGGAAGATCATTACAGATTAAATTTATCCTCAAATGAAAAAAATAACGGTGCTGTTTATACGATAAATGACATAATCGGTGTCAGTGAAGAAATAAACAGTTTAAAAAATAAAATACTTAAAATTGCAGACAGCTCATCCTCAGTTCTTATCTACGGAGAAACCGGAACCGGTAAGGAATTGGTTGTTCAGGCAATTCATAATTCCAGCTTCAGGAGAAAAGATAAGCCCTTTATAGCACAAAACTGTGCGGCTATACCCAAAAATTTGCTGGAAAGTATTTTGTTCGGCACCACATCGGGAAGCTTTACAGGATCAAAAGAAAAACCCGGATTATTTGAGCTTGCCGACGGAGGTACATTGCTTTTAGATGAGATTAACTCTATGGATTTAGAGTTGCAGGCAAAGCTGTTAAGAGTCTTGCAAACCGGTGAAATTATGAGAGTCGGCGGCGGAAAAACTATAAAACTGGATGTAAGAGTAGTAGCCACAAGTAACATAGACCCTTTAGATGCTGTCAATAAGGGTTTGATCAGGCAGGATTTATATTACAGGTTAAATGTTATAAGCTTATGTATTCCTCCACTGAGGGATCGACGTGAGGATATTGAAGTATTGCTGGACTATTATATCGAAATGTATAACAGAGTGCTGAGCAAGAATGTGTGTGGTATTTCGGATTCATGTAAAAAATACTTAGTTTCTTACAATTGGCCAGGTAATATAAGAGAGCTCAGATATACAGTAGAGCATATGATGAATTTTATTGACAGAAATATTATAGACTCAGATGATTTGCCGAATAATATTAAAAGCTTTGATATTGTTGATATTGATAAATCAGAAAAAGATGACTTAGTTATATACCCTTTAAAAGATACTATTAAACAGGTAGAAATAAACATGATAAAAAAGGCTTTGACAGCAACTAACGGCAATCAGGCTAAAGCAGCTAAACTACTTGAAATCCCCAGACAAACTTTATTTAATAAAATATTGAAATACGATATAAAGAGCAATATCAGATTCGAATAAGTGCCCAAAAATGGGATAAAGGACTATTGATTTTACTATAAGTGCTTAAAAAAGTACAAATGTCGAAAAATAAGAAATTTTATCGAAATTATAATTTTGATAAAATTTTTTTTTATTATAGCTTTGTGTGTATATAACTTAAAAACTAAGGTTTTTTATATTTTTTTAATTATTATGGTTAAAATTTTGTCATAGCAAGTTTTGGCATAGAAATTGCTTTAATTAATAACATGTTATAATTATATTTAATTCAGGAGGGAAGAGTGAGGTATGTTTTAGGACATTTTATGAGAATAACAGCATGGAGGTATAAATGTTAAAAAAACTTTTAAGTGTAATGGAAGAAAAAGGCTTAGACGGTTTTTTCATAAGTAAAATTCATAATGTCAGATATATGAGCAAATATACAAGTGATGATGCATATTTGCTTATAACTTGCAGTAAAAACTATTTTATAACTGATCCCAGATACACGGAGCAGGCACAAAATGAGTGTGAAGGATTTGAAATTGTGAATTGGAGAGCCGTTGGGAAAAGCTTTTCTGAAGCCGCGGCGAATTTAATAAATTCTCTTAATCTGAAATCTGTAGCATTTGAGGCTGATAATATGACTTTTTCAAGCTATACGGTATTTTCCGAAAAAGCAGAAGCTGATTTAGTTCCGATGACAAATGTTATAGAAAACTTCAGAGCTGTAAAAACACCGGAGGAAATACAAAATCTGAGAATGTCATGTCAAATAGCTTGTCGTGCTTTTGAAAGAATACTAAATGATATTAAACCCGGAGTTACGGAAAAAGAGATAGCAGCAAAGCTATCCTATTATATGGTTTTAGAAGGCTCAGATTCTAAGCCTTACGGGGACATCGTAATTTCAGGTAAAAGAACATCATTGCTTCACGGTATTCCATCTGATAGAAAAGTAGAGAACAAAGATTTCGTTTTAATGGATTTTGGATGTGCATATAAGGGATATTTATCTGATATGACAAGAACTGTGGTAGTGGGTAAGGCTTCTGACAGACAAAAAGAGGTATATGAATTAGAGCAAAAAATGCTTCAGGATGCACTTGATGTAATGAAAGCAGGGGCGAAAAGCAAAGATGTATATGAGGCTTCTGTCAAAGCAATAAAGGATACAGAGTATTTTCAATATCACTATAACAGTATAGGACATGGCATAGGTATGTTTGTTCATGAGATACCCTTTATGGGGGCAAATTCTCAGGACGTATTAGTTGAAAATAATGTGACGACTATTGAGCCGGGGATATATATACCTGATTGGGGCGGAGTGAGAATTGAGGACCAAGTTCTTATAACTGAGAGCGGATATGAAAATCTTATAACAGCACCTAAACAATTAATAGAGCTGTAAAGTAATATTAAAATAAATAGTTAGGAAGGGAAGCAATATGGCAAAATTTATATTACGAAGAGTTGCTTATGCAATATTGACATTGTACTTAATAACTACTGCTACATTTTTTCTTATAGCAGCGGCACCCGGAGACCCTATAGCCTCAAAGGTTGGTACAATGCCTGCGCAAGCACAGGCTATAATCAGAGCAAAATATGGTCTGGATAAAAATGTATTTGAAAGATATATCATATATATGAAAAACTTATTACAAGGTTATCTGGGGGAATCGATAATGTATACAGGCAAAACAGTAAATAAGATTATCGCAGATAATGCTTGGGTTTCAGCCAAAATCAGTCTTGTGGCACTAGCGATTGAGCTTGTCGTCGGGATTTTCCTCGGATTGGTTTCAGGACTTAACCGAGGGAAAATAGCGGACCATATTATCAGAGCGGGTGTTGTTCTGGCAATTTGTGTTCCGAGCTTTGTNNGCTGGGGAGAGCTAAGACATTATATATTGCCTGTATTGGCATTTGTTTTTGGAGGTATAGCCTCATATACCAAGTATATGAGAAGCAGCACCTTATCAGTTTTAAGTGAAGATTACATAATAACAGCAAAAGCTAAAGGCTGTAAAAGAGACAGAATAATTAAAAAACATATTTTAAGAAATTCCATGATTCCTATAGTAACGATGACAGGACCGGCTATAGCCGGAATATTTGCAGGCTCATTTGTTCTTGAAAAAATGTTTGCGATTCCGGGACTTGGCTCATATTATGTAAAGTCTGTTTCTGAGAATGACTACACGGTGGTTTTAGGTTTGACAGTATTTTATGCTCTGCTATACGTTATATCCTTGATTTTTGTAGATATTGCATACGGACTTGTTGACCCTAGAATAAGAATAGCTAAATCGAAGGATTAGAAAGAGGTAGACATATGGAGAATATAAAAAATAGTATAGCTAATGATATTGCTTTAACTGAGGATATGTTTGAAAGAGTCGGAACTAAAGGCTTATCCGGAGATAAGATAGAAAAGCCCTCTTTAACATATTGGAAGGATGTTTGGAGAAGATTTAAGGGAAACAAAATGGCCTTATTCGGTCTGATATTGATAATTTTGGTTGTATTTACTATTTATATAGGACCGACACTTTCAGGCAAGGATTTTAAATATATCAATACAGACTATAAGGGATTAAAGCCAAATGCTGAATATTGGTTCGGTACGGATGATTTGGGAAGAGATATCTTTACAAGAGTTTGTGTCGGAGGAAGAATATCTATACAAATGGGATTATGGTGTACCTTTGTAATGTTTATTATAGGATCTTCATTAGGAGCATTGGCAGGCCTTAAGGGCGGCATGGCAGATGACATTATAATGAGACTCTCTGAGTTTATCGGTAATCTGCCGTATCTTATAATAGTTGTTCTCTTGTCCTTGGTAATGGGCAGAAGTACATTTTCACTTATATTTGCAATGAGTATCACTTCCTGGGTTGGCACAACTCGTATGGTAAGGGGTCAGATACTGCAAATAAAAGAGCAGGATTATGTGCAGGCGGCAAGAGCACTGGGAGCGGGTACAAAGAGAATTATATTAAAGCATCTTTTACCGAATGTACTCGGTATAATAATGGTTTCTGTTACAATGTCAGTTCCGGGATTTATATTTGGTGAAGCATTCCTAAGCTATATAGGCTTGGGTGTAAGAGCTCCGGATACAAGCTGGGGTGCATTGGCTTCAGCGGGGCAGCAAAGATTGATGTTTGCTCCTCACGAGCTGTTTTTTCCTTGTTTGATGATAGTTGTAACTATATTTGCTTTTCACCTTATCGGTGACGGATTATCAGATGCACTGGATCCGAAGCTAAGAGACTAGGAGGCTGACATGAGTAGCGAAAAAATATTAGATATAAAAAATTTAAACGTATCATTTAAAACATACGCAGGAATCTCACAAGCCGTCAGGGGTATAGACTTTTATTTAGAAAAAGGTGAAACTTTGGCAATAGTAGGAGAATCCGGCTGCGGCAAGACTGTAACCTCAAAAGCTATTATGGGGCTTTTGCCTGAACAGCAAACTATAATTTCAAAGGAAAATTCATCAATAAAATTCCACGGAGAAGATTTATTAGTTTATTCAGAGAAGCAGATGTCTTCTGTCAGAGGGAAATTGATATCAATGATTTTTCAGGATCCTATGACATCATTGAATCCGACAATGAAAATCGGTGACCAGATAGCTGAGAGTATAATAATTCATTCAAATATTTCAGTTCGAGACGCGAGAAAAAAAGCATTGGAAATGCTTGAATTAGTTAAAATACCTAATGCAGAAGAAAGACTTGAGCAATATCCTTTTGAGTTTTCAGGAGGTATGAGACAAAGAGCTATGATAGCTATAGCCCTTGCGTGTAATCCTGAGGTTTTAATAGCCGATGAGCCTACAACTGCGCTTGATGTTACAATTCAGGCTCAGATTATGGAATTGATAGGAGAACTGCAAAAGAAGTTAAATACAGGGGTTATACTTGTTACGCATGATCTTGGAGTTGTTGCAAGCGTAGCCGACAGAATACAGGTAATGTATGCAGGTAAAATAGTAGAGAGAGGAACAGTAGATGAAATCTTCTATAATCCTAAACATCCTTATACCTATGCTTTGCTGAAATCTGTTCCAAAGCTGAATATACAGAATAAAGAGGAATTGTATTCTCTTACGGGGACACCGCCGGATTTGATTAACCCTCCTTCCGGATGTGCCTTTGCCGCAAGATGTGAACTGGGCATGAAAATTTGCAGAAATTTACAGCCCGAACTTACTAAGTTTTCTGATACTCAGGAATGCTCATGCTGGCTGCACCATTCTATGGCAGATATAAACGGTGTGCCTGAAATATTATTAAAGGGGCGTAAATAACTATGGCAGACAGAGAAATTTTAATACAGGTTAAGGATTTAAAAAAATATTTTAAGATTGGTAAAAAAGCTATATTAAAAGCTGTTGACGGAGTAGATTTTAATATATATAGAGGTGAAACTCTGGGGCTTGTAGGAGAATCCGGCTGCGGAAAAACCACATGCGGAAAAACCGTAATGGGACTGTATGATGCGACTGCTGGAGAGGTATTATTTGATGGAGTTGACATACACAAGCTTGATAAAAGAGCTAAGAAAGATTTTACCAAGAAGGCTCAGATTATATTTCAAGACCCGTATTCATCATTAAATCCGAGAATGACTGTCGGAGATATAATCGGTGAAGGAATAGATATTCACAGTCTTTATTCGGGAAAGGAAAGACAGGAGAAAATATTTGAGCTTCTAAATACAGTAGGGCTTAACAAAGAGCATGCCTCACGCTTTCCTCATGAATTTTCGGGAGGACAAAGACAGCGTATAGGTATAGCCAGAGCACTTGCTATAGAGCCAGAATTTATAGTATGTGATGAGCCGATTTCGGCGCTTGATGTTTCTATTCAGGCTCAGGTAGTTAATCTTTTGATAGAGCTTCAAAGAAAGAGAAATCTGACATATTTATTTATTGCCCATGATTTATCAATGGTTAAGCATATATCTGACAGAGTAGGAGTTATGTATTTAGGAAATATGGTAGAATTTTCGGGCAGTGATGAGCTTTATGCAAATCCTTTACACCCTTATACCAAAGCACTTTTGTCGGCAATCCCTATACCGGATCCCGAAGCTGAGAAAATAAAAAGAAGGATTCCTATAGAGGGTGAGATACCAAGTCCGATAAATCCTAAGCCCGGATGCAAATTTGCCGGAAGATGTAAGTTAGCTACTGATATTTGCAAAAAAGAAACACCTAAATTTTCAGAGGTATCTAGAGAGCATTTTGTAGCGTGTCATAATCTATAATTATTTGATTTTAATAGCGTGGAGTACACGCTTTGCATAGTCTTGATTGCATAATCTCGGATTTGTCGGGACATTTAAGACATCTTGCTATTAAAATACATAAAAAATGTGGGAGGAAATTTTATTATGAAAGCAAAAAAAATATTATCATTAATTTTAGTTGTGGTGATGATTCTCGGAGTATTTACAGCTTGCGGTGACTCTAAGCCAAGTAATGCAGGTAATAATGCACAGAAAGACAAAAAACAAGTATTTCAATTTAGCAGCGGCAGTGCGGTTCTTGGATTAAATCCAATGATAAACACAACAGGACCGGATAACGGATCTCAACAATATTTTTATGAAACATTGTTAAGATCTGTCGCAAATGAAAAAGGAGAAGCTGTTTATAAAATGGCTGTTGCAGAGGATTATGAAATAACTGAAAGCGGTAATGTTTATACATTCAAAATCAGAGATAATGCGAAATGGAGCGATGGAGTTCCTGTAACTGCACATGATTTTGAATACACATTTAAAACAATGGCAAACCCTGAAACTGCATCCACAAATGCTTGGCTGTTTGAGGGAGTTATAGCTGATTATACTGAGGCTTTGTATGAAGGAGCACCTGTTGACAATATAGGTGTAAAAGCTATTGATGAAAAAACTCTTGAATTCAGATTGACAAGACCTTGCGGATATTTCTTGGATCTTTTGACAGGTGCAATGCCTGTAAGACAAGATATTTATGAGAAATATGGTGATACTTACGGCTCAACCGCCGATAAAACCGTATTTAACGGACCTTATGTAATTAAGGAGTGGAGCCAGAACGTTGAGATGATATTGGTTAAAAACGAGCATTACTGGGATGCTGCAAACGTAACACTTGACAGAATAGAAAGAAAAGTTATATCAGAGGCTGCTACAGCTGCTCAAGCCTTAATTAACGGAGATATAGACGTTGTTTCTACATCTGACAGTGACTGGAGAACTCTGATAGAAGCGGATGACAGATTTATGAGCGTTATAACTGCAGGAAGTGCACCGGAGTTTTTAGGATTTAACTGCGCTAACAAGTACTTTAAAAATGAAAAAATAAGATTGGCATTTTCTTTGGCAATAGACAGAGAAAAATATGTTGCGGATTTAAGAGATAATAAGGCTGATGCTATATACTCGCTGGTAACAGACGGTACTATGTGCGGAGAAGAGCCGTACAGAAATCTGATTAAAGGAGATCCGGACATAGTTAAGACTTTACAGGAAAAGCATAAGGATCTTAAAGCTTTATTAGTTGAGGGACTCAAAGAAGAAGGACTTGATCCGGACCCTGCAAAGATGCAAGTTGAATATACTACAAGAGGAACTTCTGAATTCTCTAAAAAATCGGCTGAATGGCTGGTGCAGATGTGGAAAGAGAAATTAGGTGTTGATGTTCTCATAGACATGATTGAATGGAACGTAATGTGGGATAGAGTTGATCAAGGAGATTATGATATATGTACTTCAGGCTGGGGACCATATTATAATGACCCTAATGCTTTACTGTCTTTATTCCATCCGGAAGACGGATTCTTCAGCAGTAATAAATCAGGCTGGACAGGCAAAGATGCAGACAGATTCGGCGAGCTGATAGAATTGGCAGGAGATGAACTGGATCAGGCTAAGAGAGCTCAATATTTCTACGAAGCTGAGCAATTATTGGTAGGTACAGGCGTTATAGCTCCTACATACTTGCAATTCAGCAATGAGTATTTGGCTAAATATGTTAACGGATACTACACTAATCCACATTCATATGTTGATATGAGATATATCTATACAGCTGGAAAACCTGGTATGAATGAATAAAAAAACAAATTAACAGAGGGGAAATTTCTCAGAGGAGATTGATTCTCCTCTGTTTAAATTTACTCATACTAATTCCAATTATAAAAATTTTATAAAAAAACGTGATGCATTTTATGATAAGATTTTAATCAGGAATTAGTTTTATTACGGAAAGGGGCACAGATAAACATGATAATAATAAAAAACGGAAATGTCCATTTAGGCAACGGAGAAGTTTTGCTAAACTGTGATATTATGACTGAAGGTAAATTTATTAAAAAAGTTGGTATGTACTTAGAGTGTGAGAATGCACAGATAATAGATGCTTCCGGTAAAGAAGTATTTCCCGGATTTATAGATACTATGTCGGCTATAGGAGCAATGGGACTTCCAAGCTCTTATCATGATAACTGCGAAGCAACAGACACCTTGACACCCGAGATGAATATAAGATACAGTGTTGACCCGGATGAAATAAGTATGCAGAAATTTTATTTAAGCGGAATAACAAGTATCGGGTTGTCACCTACTAATGATAATGTCATGGGAGGGCAGATTGCCGTGTTTAAAACTCCGCCGTTTAAGTACGGACAAAGATATCTGAAAGAAAAGGCTGTACTTAAATGCAGTGTCACAAACAGTGTAAGAGACAGATACGGAAAAAAAGATATTCTTCCAAAGACTAAAATGGGTATATTTAATATATTGGAAAATGCTTTACACAGTGTTTCAATAAAAAAAGAAGATGAGTATAACGAAAAAGAAACCGTTATAAAACAGGTTTTAGATGGAAAAATGCCTGTATTAATTGCTGCCAATACCAAGCAGGAGATGGAAAGTCTTATTCACTTGTTAAAGAAATATGAGAATATAAAATATTATATAGCTGATGCCTTTGAATATGACAGATGTGTTGAAGACTTGGTTCAAAATGCAGAAGGTCTTATATTAGGCAATGTAACAAATCTTTCAGCCACAGGCAGGTACAAGGTAGATTTATCAAAAGTTCAGGTATTTATTGACAATAATAAGCCGGTGAGCTTTTCAACAACTGCCGGAGGTTATTCTGAGGGAAGAGAGGTATATATCTGGAATGCTATAGAGATGTATAAGGCAGGTATTGAAGAGGAAGAAATCGTAAAGATGATGACTCTTAATCCGGCAAAAATTCTGGGCGTGGATGACATGATAGGAACGATAGAAGAAGGAAAGCATGCGGATATAGTCGTATATTCAAAGAATCCGATAAAAAGCTATGATGCAAGAGTTGAAGCCTGTATTGTAAACGGAAGGAGTGTGCTGTAAATGAACAGAATACTTATAAAAAATGCAAATGCCTATACTATGCTTACAGGAGATAAGGAATATTTCAAAGGAGATATACTCTTAGAAAACGGAAAGATTAAAGAAATGAAAAAAGAGATTTCCGAACCTGATGCTGAGATAATTGATGCCGAAGGCTTAGTAGTATTGCCGGGATTAATAGATGCTCACTCTCATGTAGGTTTATTTGATTTTAATTCCGATAATGCCAATGATGATGCAAATGAGATGACCAATCCAAACACCCCTGCTATGAACGCACAATATAGCACCGATGCAGCTGCAAGAGAGTTTAAATTTTATTATCAGAGCGGCATAACATCTGTTCTTTTAACTCCCGGAAGCGGCAATGTAATTTGCGGTCTTGCGTTTGCGGCTAAAACCTATGGTGATAATATATTTGATATGACCATTAAGTCCCCATGTGCATTAAAAATTGCTTTCGGGGGGAATCCTAAAGGAACATATGGGGCAAAAGGCAGACTGCCTATGACAAGAATGGGTATTGCACAAGTATTAAGAGATATTTTGAACAAGGCAAAGTCCTATATGGAGAAGAAAGACAAAGGTGAAAATCCTGATTATGATGCTGATTTAGAAGCTATACTACCTGCACTCAGAAATGAAATTCCGTTCAAAATGCACTGTACTCAGTATGATATGTTGACAGCAATAGAAATTGCAAAGGAGTTTGATGTTCATTTTTCACTTGAGCATGCTTGGGGTGCAGCAGATTATATGGATGAAATAGTTCAGAGCGGCTGTGATGTATGCTATGGACCTATAGCTACATACAGAACAGGAGCCGGAGAAAGAAGAAAAATTGATATCGAATCAGTCAAGGAACTGGATGACAGAGGTGTAAATGTCGCTCTTATCACAGATGCTCCCATATTGAGCGTTGAGACGCTTATAAACAATGTCGGAGAAGCTGTCCGAGAAGGAATTAAAATTAACAGAGCTCTAAGAATGGTAACTATAAATGCCGCAAAGGTGATAGGTGCAGAGGATAGATTAGGATCTTTAGAGATTGGAAAGGATGCAGATATTGCAATCTTTAAAGGCACCCCCGGATTAGATACAAATGCA
Source organism: Firmicutes bacterium UBA5010 (assembly GCA_002396645.1). GTDB lineage: Bacteria > Bacillota > Clostridia > Tissierellales > Sedimentibacteraceae > UBA1535. The sequence continues at coordinate 7,966 of DGYI01000012.1, read as the reverse complement.
AAAGCAGTCTACACTATTATTGACGGAAAGATAGTTCATAAACTTAATTAGTATGATATATTTATTGTTTTTAACAGTTGAATTTTAATTTTTACCCGGTAAAAAGCTTATAAAATAAGTTGCATAATGTCAAATATATGCTATAATATTCGTAGAATATTATTTAAATGATTCAAACAAAGTTTGAAACTATGTTATAATAAAAAAGGAATTATGACAAATAATACATACTATATATTAAATATATATTTCTGGAGGATATTATGGTTAGAATAGCAATTAACGGGTTTGGAAGAATAGGAAGATTGGCATGCAGATTGATGCTTGACAGCAATGATTTTGATGTAGTAGCAATAAATACATCTTCCGGAGCAGATACATTGGCATATTTGTTAAAGTATGATTCAGCTCAGGGTAATTATAAAACAGATAAAATTTCTCATACGGAAAATTCAATAATAGTTGACGGAAAAGAAATAAAGGTTTCAGCAGAAAGAGACCCTTTAAACTGCCCGTGGAGAGAATTGGATATAGATGTGGTATTAGAGTGTACCGGTAAATTTGTTAAAGCTGAAGAAGCTCAAAAACATATCGAAGCAGGTGCAAAAAAGGTTTTAATTTCAGCACCGGGCAAAGGTGAGATGAAAACAGTGGTATATAATGTAAATCATGATATATTGACTTCAGAAGACAAAATAGTGTCAGCCGCTTCTTGTACAACAAACTGTCTTGCTCCCGTAGCGAAAGTTTTGAATGACAATTTCGGAATAGTAAAGGGTTATATGACTACTGTTCATGCATATACCAACGATCAAAATTTATTGGATAATTCACATAAAAAAGGAATTAACTCAAGACGAGGACGTGCTGCGGCAAACAATATAGTTCCGGCTTCAACAGGTGCGGCATCAGCTATAGGACTTGTATTGCCTGAGCTTAAGGGTAAATTAGATGGAATAGCACTCAGAGTTCCGACAATTACAGGCTCTGTAGTGGATTTAGTTTTAGAATTAAACAAAAATACAAGCGTTGAAGAAATAAACAAAGTTCTTAAAGCAGCTTCAAATGAAACTTTAGGCTATACAGAAGACCCTATAGTTTCAGGAGATATAGTGGGAAGTCATTTCGGAAGCGTAGTGGATGCATTATCTACCAGCATATTAGAGGTTGACGGAAAGCAGATGGTTAAAATTATAGCTTGGTATGATAACGAAATGTCATATACAGCTCAATTAGTAAGAACAGCAAAATATATGGCAGAATAACATAATAGAAATAAACATATAATTTTAAATGAGACACTTAAGTTTATAGGTAGCAGAGCATCAAAAGGTTTAAAGATAATATTTCTTTAAACCTTTTAATATATTCAAAAAAAGCTAAGTGATACTTAATTATAGAAAAAGTATTAGATTTAAGTTCTAAAATTTGCTGAAAATGGGATAATAAAGAATAAGTATGAAAGCAGATAGTCATTTGATTATAAAGACTTTATATAAACTAACAATAAGATGAAAAAATTGTCAATTATAATTGATAAATGTTTTTGTTGTCTATACGATTGTAAAAAAAAGGTTGAAGTGCTTATATTTGTGTGGTATCCTATATGTAAGAAACTTTGTTTAATATGTAAGAAAACGTATTTTTAAGAATAAATAAAAGGTAGTATGAGATAAGTTGTAAAAAAATAATAAGTAAAGGGTGGAAAAAGCAAAATATAAAAAATAAAACAAGGGGAGAAAAATGAAACCATCATTATATAATTTTATATACAATTATCCAAAAGATAATACAAAACATATTTTGTATAATTCATTAAGTGGAGCATTAGCATTAGTAAATGAAAACAATTATATTGCTTTAAATGAATTTTTAAATAATAGAGAAAACATTAAAGATGAAGAATTTTTAAATGATTTAAAAAAGGGAGGTTATATTGTAGAAGATAACTGTAATGAACCTGATATGATTTCATATAGAAGTTTTAAAAGCAGGTTTTCTAATGATTTTTTGACCTTAACAATTGCTCCAACTTCTGATTGTAATTTCAGATGCATATATTGTTACGAAAAAAATAGCATTAAATATCCTCTAATGAGTCAAGATGTTCAAAATAAAATTGTTGAATTTTGTGAAAATAGAATAAAAACGATTAATAGTCTTAGTATAACTTGGTATGGCGGAGAACCACTATTAGCAATACCAGTTATAGAAAATATTAGTAATAAGTTAATTAAATTATGTGAAAAAAATAATGTTTTATATACTGCTTCAATTGTAACTAATGGATATCTTTTAACTCCTAAAGTATATAAAAAACTAATGGAATTAAAAGTAAGAAATATACAAGTAACTATAGATGGTGGCGAGCAAGAGCATGATAAAAGACGACCGCTAATTGGAGATAAACCTACTTTTAAAACTATTTTGGATAATCTTTGTTCTATTAAAGACTGTGAAGTGGTTGAAAAAATTAATATTGCTTTGAGAGTTAATATTGATAGGACAAATGTAGAAGATATAGATACTATAATGAAGATACTTAAGAAGAATAAATTAGATAAAATTTTCAATATTTATATAGCTAGAGTTAAGGATAGTAATAAAAGTTTTGATAAAAATTTATGCTTTTGTACAGAAGAATTTTCAGAGTTAGAGTACGATTTTGCTAATAATGTAAATGAAAATATATTATTAAATCGTTATCCTAAAGTAATGAATGATTATTGCGGTGCAGATAGAGATAACAATTTAGTTATTGATCCTAAAGGTGATTTATATAAATGTTGGGAAGATATAGGCTTAGAACAATATAAAGTTGGTAATATTTTAACAGGAGAAATTTTTAATCAAGATATACTCTATAACTATATGTTATATAATGTTACGGAAGATAAATATTGTAGTGGATGTAAATATATTCCCATATGTATGGGTGGATGTCCTAAAGAAAGATTGCAACATTCAGAAGATAGGTGTGTTTTTATAAAGTATATTTTAGAAAAGCAAATAAAACATACGGCGATGTATATAGCAAAAAATAATAAAATAGGTAAAAATAAAGAATGTTTTGTTTGAAAATGAGGATATATTAATGGAGTATCATTGTTTTTGTCATAAGTATCCTATATTTTTATTATAAATCGGTTAATAAAAACCGAATAATTTGAAAGGAGAGTGAATTATGGAATTTCTATTGCTTCCTAACATTAACTCTAAAAATTCATCTGGATGTTGTAATTGCAACTATGTAGATTTAGAGTATCCTGAATGTGTTCCATTATATTGTGGGAAATTATGTATGAATAATCATCCTTGTACTTTTAATGTATGCGATAGATACACAGGTCCTACACCATATTCTGATAACGAAACTAACTAAGATAGAAAAAATATAGCCTATAAATTTATAATATTAAATTAAGTTTTAAGGGCTATATTTTTTATGTTAAATACTGATTTAAAGGGGTATAATGTAATGAAAAAAATTTTAGTAGTAATTATAATGTCTTTTATATTAATATTAAACAGCTGTAATAACAGAGTCACAAATTACAATTTATCAAAAGATATATATAATAATGCAATTGATAATGACAGAGAATTGGATGAATCCTCACTTACAGAATTTCAAAAACTTATGCTAAATGATTATGAATACATGTGGGAGATTCTTAGGGAAAACTATCCGTTTTGGGGACTTATAAAAAGACGTCAAATCAACGCTGACAAGGTTTACAAAATATATAAACAACAAATTAATACTATAGAAAATGAGGTTGATTTTTTTAATCTTATTAATGCTGCCTTAAATAATTTTTATGGCTTAGGACATTTGAAGTTGCTAAATTATAATTTCTATTCTTACCATAAATATATATATGAATTGAATTTTGGAAATGATAATATATCAAGCTTAGGTAAAATAATTTTAGACCCTGAGGTAAAAGTGGCATATGATTCTTTGAGAATAGAAAAAAAAGAACTAGAGGCTAACTTCGAAATAGAGTATAATTTGCCTTATGAGAATGCATGTGTTGAAGATAGTAAGAATATAAAATATTTTGACTTAATTGAAAACAAAGTAGCTTATATTCAGATAAAAAGTTTTGGACAGGAAAATCTAATATATGATGGATATGCATTAAAAAATCTATATGAGAAAATCAGCGATTATGAGCATGTGATTTTTGATGTATCGCAAAATTCAGGAGGGAATATGCAATATTGGGTAAATAACATTGTAATCCCTAATTCAGAAAATAAAAAATTTACTTATCAAACTTATAGTCTTGTGCAAAAAGGCGAATATAATGAAAAATTTTTTAATGATAATAACTATTATTATGAAGATTTAAAACCTGCCTCCGAGCTACCGGATTTTGAAAATCTAAATACAGATGATTTAGAAATAGCACCTTATTTTTTAATAAGCAGTGATACTATAATTTCAAATACAGAAAAAAAGGCACTGAACGGACGTTTATGGGTTATAACGTCCGGTGAAAGCTACTCTGCAACAGATACATTTGCATATTTTTGTAAAAATACTGGATTTGCAAATTTAATTGGACAGCCTACAGGAGGAGATGGAATAGGAATAACTTCATCATATTTAAAACTTCCAAATAGTAAATATATTATTAAATACTCTGCAGATTTGGCATTAAATAATGATGGAAGTAACAATGAAGAGTTCGGGACGACACCTAATTTTTATATCAGTGGAAAACCAGGGGATATTAATTTTATAAATAGTTGTTTAAAGTTAATACAAAATGAACAATAATTATGTAAGAAATAACTTTATTTAATGAAGGGAACGATAAAATTTATTTCAATGTTTTTTAAAGTAATGTAGAATATAATGTTCTTAATTAAAAGGTTTTATTAATGTTGATATAAAAGTAATTAGTTTTCTTCATAGATTTGTTGCAAGACATTTGAAATCATGTAATAGTATTGGAATTAACATGCTGCATCATTTTAAATATAGAGAGATTATATTGATAATAATATTCCTTGTGTTTTTCACGAGTATTGCAACTCTTACTATAGAACATAATATTAATGAAATGAAACATCTTTAAGATTAACAGAAAATATGCTTGATGAAATAAATTATTTCCGCGATGCTGAAATTTTATAACTAATATGTGATTTAAGAAAGGTATTATAATGAAAATATTTAAATTTTGCAAGAAATTTATTCTTGAATGTAAAGGATTATTTATTTTTTATATTTTATTAAATATCTTCATAGGAGCTCTAGGAATACTAATTCCTTTACTAACAGGGAAAATAGTAGATAGTTTAACATATATAAAAAACAAGGAAGCTTTAATCAATTATTGTATATTATTTGGAACCATAAGCATAATTAATATGTTGACCGGCTTCTTGTCATCGTACATATACATAAAATTACAAACCAAAAGTGGATATGCATTAAATAAGCATGTTATAAATCATCTTCAAAATGTATCTATCTCACATTTTGTAAATACAGATACTGCATATTTGAACCAAAGAATCAATAATGATTCAAACTCAATAATAATATTTTGTATAAGTGTAATTATAAATATTGTAGTAAACGCTATTACATTTATTTTTGCTGCGAGTTTATTGATAAGTATAAATTATAAGATAGCTTTAATATTGTTTATATTATTAATTGTATATATATTAACATATGCTATATTTAAAAGACCTTTATACCAAAAATCATTTGAAGTTAAAGAAGCACAGGCGAACTTTTTTTCCAGATTGAATGAGAAGCTTTTTAATATTAAATTTATAAAGGTACATTCAGTTAAAGAAATTTTTTCTAAAAGATTAGATGTAGCATTTGTTGAGTTGATAAAAAAATTAGTTTCATCTCAAAAGCTGTCCTATTTATATACAAGCTGTGATTCTATAATAAGCTTAGTTGCACAATTAAGTATTTTTTTGATAGGAGGCTTTGCCATAATAAACGGTCAAATGACAATAGGATTCTATGTTATTATGACAAACTATTTTGCTATGATGATGAGTTCGTCAAGATATTTTTTTAATTTGGGTAAGACATATCAGGATAATTTAGTTTCATATAAGAGAATAATTGAAATACTGTCAATACCCCAGCAAGAAATCGGGAAAATTGAAATTGACAATATAGAGAGTATTAAAATAGAAAGTTTGACATTTGGATATGGTGAAAAAGATATATTTAATAACTATAATCTTGAGCTAAAAAAAGGAAAAATATATGCTCTGACAGGACATAATGGAGCTGGAAAAAGCACTTTGATAAGCTTGATTCTAGGGCTTTATCTTAATGATTATCAAGGAAAAATAAGCTATAATAATATTGATGTAAAAGAAATAAATATGTATAAAGTAAGACAAAAGAATATTGGGGTCACAGAGCAAGAGCCGATATTGATTCCAGATACAATAATAAACAACATAACATTTGAAAAAAATTATGATATGAATATAATAACTAAGTATATCAACATATTAGGATTAGACAAATATATATTATCATTAGAAAAAGGGTTAGAAACAGTAATTAATGAAAA
>DGYI01000012.1:0-1278 GCA_002396645.1 Firmicutes bacterium UBA5010 | reverse complement strand
TTATAATCTTTATATAATTGATAAATATTTTTTATTGCATAATTAGAAAAATATGCTATAATATAGTTGGGACTAAAAATGATATGTTGGACTAAAAAAGTCCCAGAGGTGAAAGATGAATTGTCGTAAGATGTTAGAGATTCAGATGCAGACGGTGCCTGAAATTATTGACTTAATCAATGCAAGATATGATATCCTCAAGGCTGTTGAAGTTAATCAGCCTATCGGGAGAAGAACTCTTGCCAATAAGCTTAATAAGACTGAAAAAGTAACAAGAGCCGAGGTAGAAAGACTTAAGGAAATGGAACTGATTGATATTATAAGCTCGGGAATGATTTTGACAGAATCGGGGAAAGCTTTATTAATTGATTTGGACGAATTGATGTACGAGTTAAAGAGTCTTTCAAAATTAGAAGAAGCTCTTAAACAAAAACTCGGATTAAAAGATGTTGTTCTTGTTTCAGGAAATACTTCTAAAGACGAGCACGGATTTATATATTTGGGAAAAAAAGCAGCAGGCCTTATATATGATAAGATACAAGACAATTATATTGTCGCAATTGCCGGTGGAACAACTATGGCTTCAGTTGCCGGTCAGATAAAGAAAAAAATCGGTTTAAAAAACATTACTGTAGTTCCGGCAAGAGGCGCTTTGAACGAAGAAATCAGAATACAGGCAAATACTGTGGCATTTAACTTGGCTCAGGGACTTAACGCAAATTATAAAATGCTGCATATACCTGATAATCTGAGTGAAAATGAGCTGTATGCCATAAAGGAAAATGATTCAATAAGAGATGTTTTAGAATGTATTGATAAGGTAAATCTTTTAGTCTTTGGATTAGGTGTCGCTTATGATATGGCTCTGAGAAGAAAAGCTGATTTTGATACCTTAAAGACTATAAAAGAGAAAGATTTAGTAGCTGAAACATTCGGATACTTTTTTGACAGCGAAGGCAATATCAGATTGCAGATGAATTCGGTAGGTATGACGATTGATAACATAAAAAGGGTTGAACACTCTGTAGCGGTAGCGGTAGGAGAGGAAAAAGCCGAAGTTATAATAGCTTTTTCAAATTATTATAAAAACTTTACTTTAGTTACAGATGAAGCGACAGCATATAAAATATTAGAATTAAATTGAAAATTGGAGGATTTTAAGATGATAAAAGTAGCAATTAACGGATTTGGAAGAATAGGAAGATTAGCATTCAGATTATTAAATGAGAGTGATGAATTTGAAGTAGTCGCAATAAATACAGCTCATTTTCACTCAGA
>DGYI01000047.1:111133-113162 GCA_002396645.1 Firmicutes bacterium UBA5010 | reverse complement strand
CGATTCCGCCTTTGGGCACCAACAAAATTGTCTAGTATGAACATTAGTTTATATTAGGCAATTTTTTTTAATTTTATATAAAATTATTTTAGAATAAAAAATCCTTATTCGAATAAAGTAAACAGCTATTTTAATATACTGCTTATTAGTCCGTACAAGGATTTTGTAAATCTTTTATGTAATGTCAAAATAAAATTTATCAATTTGTTTTAATTTATATGAGGTAGTTTAAAACTCAAAACTATGATATTATTTTGATTATATACAATTAACTATTTTCTCAACTATCAGATGTAAATTTTCATATATAACAGAATTATTTATAACTAATGGGATAATATTTGGTCTTAAATTGTTTATTGTATTGAATGAATTAAGGCATAATTCATCATTTAGTATGTAAATTATATAATTTCCTCTATTATCGCTGTATAGAGAGCTAAATAAATCGATTGAAGTCGCAGCTTTAGATTTTTTATATATCATCTTATAAGTTGATTTATTGCTCATATAATCTAAATGATAGCTTGTTATATTAGATGCCTTTATTTTGATTAGTTTATCGCTTATCGAGATATTCTTATTATTAATTTTTAATAGGCCCAGATTTTCAGATTCTGCTATAAAATCATATTTTGCAAGTATATTATCAAATATAACAGGCAGATACAGAACATCCTCGTAATTATGAGCTAGGATCAGATCCATATGCTCTTTCTTTTTATGTATTTTGAATGATTCATATAACTTAATTATGTCCTTTCCTGACAACTCATCATTTCTTGTGATTCCGAAATATTTTTCGACTGTTTTAAGCTTTACATTATCTATATTAAGCTTTTCTTTTATAGCTTTCATATCCTTGTATAAATCTATACTTATTAAAGTGTTTAAGCTAAAATCCTTTCCGTATTTTTTTAGCTTTGAGTTTAAGAAACTGATATCAAAAGACTTTCCGTTATAAGTTATTATAAATTTTTTATTTTGGATTAAATTGACGAAGATCTCCAGGATTTCTTCCTCTTCTTTTTCTGATGAAGCAAATAATTGATATATTATATTATCTGTTTTTTCTTTTAATAAAATGCTTATGGAAATAATATTATTTACAGCGGAAGAAAGTCCGTTTGTTTCAATGTCTACAAATACGCTGTCCTCAAAAATATTATTGATAAAATTATGATGAAGCTTGTAGTCGGCTATAATTTCTTTGCTTTGCATAATTGTTTTAACCCTAATCCTTTCATGTAAGATATATTGCTTTTATGTCGAATTTTTAGTAAAATAACATTATTGGGGGGATATTATGTACTATTTTACAATTTTTTTTATTGTATATTGCTTGGGAATTATTTTTTGTGTTTATTTCAGTTTTTTTCATATATTAGCGGCTGCGATTATTTTTGCTGTCGTTAATTCAATTATAAATAAGAAAATCATTTTTCATTTATTGATAATTCTTTTCATAATTCTATCTTTTGTAACAATTAATTATAATTCAAAATCGAATTTAATACAATATCTTAATAGCGATATAGAAATTATTGCTAATATTTTGAATGTCAGAAGCAACAATGAAGAATCAAATTATATAGGCTACAATGCTCAGATAACAGAGCTGAATGGGATAAAAGTAAAAGAGAAAACAATTCTTTATATAGCTAAGGAAAAAAAGATAGAATCAAATTCAATTGTCAGGCTTAATGCTTCTGTATCAGAAATACTTAGCAATAAAAATAGAATGTTGTTTAATTACAAAAATTCACTTAGAAGCGAGGGTATATTTGTTAATCTGTTTTGTAAGGGAGATGTTTATCTTATAAAAAGTGACTATTCTTTTTTTAACAGCTTCTCCGATACTTGCATAGAAAAAACAGAGAATTTGTTCAGAAAATTTATGAGTGAGGAAAATGCAAATACTGTATTGTCTGTTATCCTTGGAGATGTGAAGTATTTGGATAAGGATTTTTATAAGGATATTCAGAAAACAGGCTTGGCTCATATTTTTGCCGTGTCCGGTACTCATATA
>DGYI01000047.1:74586-111119 GCA_002396645.1 Firmicutes bacterium UBA5010 | reverse complement strand
TTTCCCGTTACTGTTCTAAGAAGTCTGTTAATGTTTAATTTTTTGTTTGGTTCTGAGGTCTTATACAGAAAGTATAATTCAATAAATTCATTGATTGTATCTGCACTTATATTGCTGATAATTAATCCGTATTATTTATTTGATGTGGGTTTTCAATTATCATATATGGCGGCTCTATGTCTGCTTGTTTATAATCAGATAATAAAATCAAGGCTTAATATAAAAAATAAAATATTAAATAATCTGATGCTGTATGTTTTTGTTCAAGTTTTTGCATTGCCGATTATGTCATATTATTTTAACTATGTTTCGATTATAGGAATAATTTTTAATCTTTTAATTGTTCCTTTGTTTAGCGGCATTATAATCTTTGCATTTGCAGTTATACCTATAGGTCTTGTAAGCTCATACACAATTGTTTTACCCTTAAAGCTGCTTGATTTTATGTTAAATTCAGTTAATTATGCAATAAATATAGGCTCAAAATTGAATGTTACAGGACTTGAGATAGGCTCTATGACTGTAATTAGTACAATATATTACTATATATTTTTAGCTATGCTTATTTACTTTATCAAATTTGATAAGCTATGCTGCAAGAAATTAACCTTTTCGGCAGTCAGTATATTTTATATTATTGATTTGCTGATTGTTCCTATGCAATTTAGAGGATTAAGCCTTGATATAATTGATGTGGGACAGGGAGTATTTATCAACTTAAATTATGACAGATACAATCTTATATTTGATGTCGGGAGCAACAGCGATAACATTGGTAAATATGTTGCAGTTCCATACTTAATAAAGCGTGGAAGAAAAAATATTGACGGTATTTTCATAAGCCATTTTCATGAAGACCATTACAGTGGTGTTAATGATTTAATAGACAGCTTCAATGTACAGGCTGTATATTCAAGCTATACCAGCTCTAAAAAACTAATAGATACAGATTATTCCGTCTTAAATTCCAATCAAAGATTTAATTTAAAAAACGATTTTAAAATTAAAATATTATGGCCTGATAAGGGATATTCATCTTCAAATGAGAATAATATGTCCAATGTCTATCTGCTTGAATATGGTAAGATAAAAATGCTTATAACAGGTGATATTGAAAAGGAAGCGGAGGATTTAATTTTAGAAAGACTGGAGGATGTTGACATAGTCATTGTTCCTCATCATGGGAGTAAAACATCTTCGAGTGAAGCGTTTGTAGATAAAATAAATCCGGAAATAGCTGTTTTCAGTTATGGAAGAAACAGCTACGGAATACCTTCAAATGATGTTATAAACAGATATAATAATGCAGGTTCGAAAATTTTATCTACTTTTAATGATGGTGAAATTAATCTTATGGTAATCAAAGATAAAATATATTATAATACATATATGGGCAATCACTCTGAAAATATTAAAGAAATATACAGATATAATACAGAGCTGAATTTAACTGCATTTATTGCAATTATATTAATTGCTTGCTTTAATAAAGAATACATTAAAGACAGAGTTGTATACGGTATTTTAAATAATAATATACTAAGCTGATTGTACGGAGGATTTATGTACAATGACTATATAAGACTTAATTATTTGTTAAACATACTTCAATGGGAAAATTATGTTGATAATAAAAATCATGACTTAAATGATTCATGTGACAAAATATTTGAATGTATAGATAATATGAGAAAAAATAAAGAAATTATTTTTTTAAACAGATATATCAGAGAATGGATAGATAAAAGCAAGGAAGTAGCTTTTCTAAGAAATAAGCTTGATAATTTTGATAATTATATGGATGAAGAAGTAATTACTAAAGAAGAATTATCAGATAAGATATATATTGATGTAATTAACTTAATGAAGCTAAGGGATAAAAAATCAATAGAGTTAGGCTTTACCGGCTACATGGACGCTATAATAAAGTCGGATAATATGACATATGAAATGCTTACCGGATGGCTTAATGACTATCTTGATAAAAACTTAGAAAGAGCTAATCAAATTATTAAAAAGTACAATATTAAGTGGAAAAGCTGGTTTAGTGATTTAGACAAAATAAATAACAGTGACACGCAGTCTGTAGATCCACATAAGATGCTTTATAGATTAGCTGAAAAAATGGATATGCTTGAAGTAATAAATAATATAAAAATTTATTATAAAAATAATATATGCTTTACAACAATTCTTGGCTCTGATGATATACGCATCAGCATGAGCGATATAAATTGTCTGAATGATGTACGCACATTATTTCATGAGTTTGGTCATGCGATATTATATTACTATTCGAGTAAGGATTCAAGTGATTTGTATTTTCAGATTACACCATGTTTAGATGAGGTGTTTGCGGTTATTATAGAAAATATAGCCCCAATTATGGTTTTATCAGAGAGTGAAATTGAAAAAATTGATGAAATTAATTGCTTAGAGTATACGCGTACTGCTTTAAGCGCTCTGTTTGAATTAGAATTGTGGAATAATACGAGCATGGCAGAAAAATTATATGAAAAACATTATTCTAGGCTTAATTTAGAGATTGAAAATCCAAAGTTATGGCGTTTTGACAGTTTCAGGAGTATAGATTGTATGTACATACATAATTACACTTTGGGACAAATTGCTTCAGAGCATTTTAAGAATATATTCTATAGTAAGTTTGAAAGAAATGATAAAATAATAGAAAAGTTGACAGCAAGCTCATGCACAAATGCTTCATGCTTTTTTATGAAATCGGAACATGAGTATAAATATGATTGTGAATGTAAATCATACGGTATGATGTTAAAAAGGCTTTGCAGTGAAATTAATAAGGTAAATTACATTGATATACTTAATTATGTCTAAAACATTACCGGATAAAATGTTTTAGACTATGGAGGTAATTGTGAATTATAAGGAATTAAAAAGCAATATAAAAAAAGATAGTTTGTATAATTTTATAATTCTATACGGTGATGAAATATTTTTAATTGATGATGCCGTAAAATCTATATGTGATAGATATTTGTCACAAGATTTTAAGGAAATGAATTATACTAAATTTGAGAAAATAGAAGATAGCTTTAATGATTTTTTTGAGAATATAACTACATTTCCTTTTATGTCAGATAAAAAAGTAATTCTGGTAAATGAAAGTGATTTTATGACTTCAACCGGAAGCCTTAACAAAGCTTATGAGGATAAATTGATTGCTCTTTTGGGAAGTGATGTCAATACAAGTATAGTTATGTTCCTCTTAAAGGGCAAAAAGCCTGATACTCGAAAAAAAATAGTAAAAATATTTAAGGATAATAATTCAATATATGAAATTAAGAGGCTGGATGAGTCAGAGCTTATTAGCTGGATAATTGAGAGCTTTAAAGCTAAAGGGCTGAAAATAAGTTCTTCAAATGCAAATTATATAGCACTGAATTGCGGCTATCTGGACTATGAAACAGTTATTAACCTATATGATGTAAATAATGAAATTCATAAATTATATTCATATGCTATGGATAAGGGCGAAGTTACAAGAGATGATATTGACTTGTTACTTACTAAATCTCTTGACAGTAATATATTCAAGCTTGTTGACTATATTTGTGAAGGAAAGAAACATAAAGCAAACTCAATGCTTCAGGATATGCTTCAAAACGGAGCTGCGGAGCAATTTATAATACATATGATAGCAAGGCAATACAGAATGATTTATGAATATCAGATTCTTACACAAAAAGGATATTCAATGAATCAAATAATGGATACAATGAAGATAAAAAAATTTATAGCCTCTAAGCTTAGCAATATTGCAAGGACTATAAGCATTGAAAGGACAGAGTATATAATTGAGCAGCTTTTGGATATAGATAGAAAAATAAAAACCGGCTTTATTGATAAAAGCGTAGGCTTGGATATAATATGCAATTCTTTTTAAAAGATAATAATGATTGTAATTCAATCTTCTAATTAAAAAAATCAAATATTAAAAAAAGGACTTGTAAAAAAATACTTATATATATATAATAATGTTGAGAAAGCTTTTTATATGTAAAAAAATGTTTTATACAACTGGTGATGATATGGATGATACGATTTTTATTGTTGGTGAATCTAGGACCAACATGGACAACGCTATAACAATAATTTATAATTCATTTTATATAGCATTTGAAATAGATTTAAAAACAGGTCAAATCTTAGATTGTGGCTGTACACATACGATTGATTTAACCGAGAAATTTGTAAAGAAGCTTTTTATTGGCAGAGATATAACTGATTTTGATACGGCGGAGAATGAAATCAGAAAACGTTATCACGGAACATCTCAAAAAGCAATAATTGTTTCTTATAAGGATGCATTAAAGAAATTTTTAGACATAAAAGACAAATTATATACATAGTTGCTTTGTTTATATGATATAGTTAAAACTGTGTCGGAGTAAATGAAACCCAACAAAATGGTAGATATGCTTATTTTGTTGGGTTTTTTTGTATACATAATTAATGCAAAATTATAAATTAACATCATAAAATATACAGAGTATATGAAATAACTAAAATAATATTAATATTTAAGAAATATACTTAAGCATAACTTTGATAAATATATTATATAAATCATTAATTAAAATTTGTAAGCAATAATGCTATTGTTTAAGCAACTTGAAGTTAAATATGAAAGTTCGGGAGGTGAGGATTAAAATATGATTGAAAAATATAATACTACTTAGTAGTAGCGTTAAAAATCTTTATTAAAGGACGCAAATTATTTACTTGATATTTAAGAACTGACCCAAATTATAATAATATTTAGGAGGTTTTTATATGTTATTTAATTTACATCCGATTTTTGGATTAATACCGCTTGTATTATATGTTGTTTTATCATTTAGGGAAAAGCTGCATCCTATATTTAATGTAGCTGTATGTGTTATTTTAAGTGCTATTTTAACAAAGCAGCCTTTTTCATCGTTTGGAAGCGTATTAGCGGGCTCTTTGGGTTCATTCTTAGGAATGATAGGTTTTATAATTATGATAGGCTCGGGACTTGGAGCTGTGCTTCAAAAAACAGGTGTTGCTGAATATTTAGTTATGTCGTTGACTAAAGGAATAGGTGTTAATACTGAGAGAAAAGCAATACTGGCAACAATGATTTGTTCAACAGTTCTTGTTTCATTGCTGGGTACATTGGCAGGAGCAAATGCAATCATCGCACCTATAATCATACCTCTTGTTGCAACTATAGGAATAACCCCTTCAACTGTAGCTATAGCGTTTATGGGAGCCGGACTTACAGGCATGTTTTTAGGACCTTATACTCCTCAAGTTGTGACAATTATAGGCTTAACCGGCTTAAATTACGGACAATATATATTAGGAGCAGGTATTCCTCTTGCAGTAGTTGTTTTAATTATCACATTTTTTGCGGCTAACAGAGTTCAGAAAAAAACTTTTGGTGTTTACGCGTATGAGAATACAGAAAAGACTAATGATGATTATAAGGCAACATCTCAGGTTAAAATGGCTACAATTGCTTTTATTATAACTATGGCAGCGCTGATAGGATATGGTATCACCTTACAAAGCGGGTCTTCATATGCGATTCTTGTTATTACTGTAACTTCGATAGTAACAGGATTGGTTGGAAAATTAGGTATAAACTATATGATAGAAACATTTGTAAAGGGTTCTGCCAGAATGATGTGGTTGTTTAAGCCTATAATTGTCACAACNNGTTTATATTGTTCGATCCGTTTATAAACTTTATATCAGAAGCGGGATCGTTTGAGGCTCTTGTGGAATTCTTAAGACCAATGATTGAATCTCAAAGCAAGGTAGTGTTCTCATTAGTGGCTGCATTAACAGGAATATTCGGTATAGGCGGTGCTGCAACAGCTGATAATATAGTAATGGATAGCATGTTCAAGGGCATTGTAACTGATATGGGGGTATCGTCAACATTGTGGGCATTGATTTTGCTTGTTGCAGGACAAATAACATCATTCGCATATCCTGAAGCTGATATGATCGGACAAATGGGACTTGCAAGATCAAAGGATATTAAGAATTTAGTGAAATTCGGTATAACAGTTACGGCTGCATCAGTAGTTCTTGTTGTAGTCAGAGCATTCTTTGGATAATGTGAATTGTGTGAGCACATACAGATATATAACTTCAACTCCAAATAATTTCATGGAGGTAAGTATGCTGGAGAATAAAATCAATGACTTTATAAAAATACAAAATAGTAATATTGCAGTTGTTATAAAGGATTTGAACGATAATTGTGAAATCAAAATAAATGAAAGTGTATTATTTCGTTCAGCAAGTACAATAAAGCTTTGTATAATGACTGAGCTTTTAAATAAAGTAAATGAAGGAAAACTTAGACTGGAAGATAAGATAGAGCTGACAGAAGAGCTAAAAATCGGTGGAGACGGTATTTTGAAGGAATTAAAACCACGACATAAATTTAGCTTAGAGGAAATAATGACATTGATGATAATAGTTAGTGATAATATGGCTGCAAATATTTTGATTGATATTCTTGGAATTAATAATATCAATCAAACAATTCAGAGCCTGGGGCTTAAAAATACAAAGCTGCAAAGAAAAATGATGGATTCTCAAGCCGCTAAAGAAGGAAAGGAAAATTTTATTACAGCTAAAGATTTTGCTTATATTTTAGAACTTATCTACAAGGGTAAAAATATTAATGAAAAATGCAGCAGTATCATGTTAGATATTTTAAAAAGACAGCAGGTAAGAGGAAGACTTGACCTATATTTGCCTGAAGAAACAGTGATTGCGCATAAAACCGGTGATTTAGATAATCTTGAACATGACGGAGGAATAGTTTATCTTCCCGGTAAAGCGTATATCATTTGCGTCCTTACCGATAAAACCGATTCTAATAAAGCCGGAAGAGAAATAATAGGTAAAATATCTAAAATGGTTTATGATGAATACTTGGATAGTAACAGTATTATTGTATAAAATATGTAACTAAAAATTACAGAAATAAGTCAAGGCAACAAATATTGTTATTAAAAATAAAAAAAATTAATTATTTATAAAAAAACTCTTGTAAAAAAACGTTTTTCTATCTATAATAATAAGTAATAAATAACTTAATAAAATGAGTGTGGTAATCATATGAACGAAACTGTATATGTTATTGGTGAATCAAGAACAAACAAGGACAATGCCATAACAATAATTTATAATTCATTTTATATGAGCTTGGAAATAGACGTTAAAGATGACAGTATAATTGATATAGGATGCACACATACTGTGAGTTTGACAGAAAAATTTATTAAGGGTATTTTTATCGGAAGGGATATAAAGGATTCAGACTTAATCGAAAATGAAATAAAGCGTCGCTATCATGGCACATCACAAAAAGCAATTATAGTGTCATACAAGGATGCTTTAAAGAAGTATTTAGAGATAAAAAACAAATTTTATACATAGTTGCTTTGTTTATATGATATATTTCAAAATATGTCGGAGTAAACGAAACCCAACAAAACGGCGATAGTGCTTATTTTGTTGGGTTTTTTGTTTTTAATTCAATTTGAAAGGAAGTGAAAATATGCTTGATAAAAAAATATTAAGTATGAAGGACGAAATAATTAACAGCGTTCAGGAATGTATAAGGATTAAAAGTGTTGAAGAGCCTGCAAAAGATAATATGCCATTTGGTGAGGGTGTAAACAAAGCATTAGAGTATTGTCTTGATTTATCAGCTTCGATGGGATTCATAACAGCTAATGTTGACAATATGATAGGTTATGCCGAGTATGGGACAGGTGAGGAGATGATTGCGGTATTGGGTCATCTTGATGTAGTACCAGAGGGTGACGGCTGGACATATCCTCCATATGCAGCAGAGATTCATGACGGTAAAATTTACGGAAGAGGAACAACAGATGATAAGGGACCGACTATAGGAGCATTATATGCATTAAAGGCAATAAAGGATTTAGGTATTCCTATGAAAAGAAGGGTAAGAATATTCTTTGGGTTAAATGAAGAAACCGGAAGCAAATGTGTGAAGCACTATGTAGACAAAGGTGAAGAAATACCCGTTTGCGGATTTACTCCTGATGCCGAATATCCTATTATAAACGGGGAAAAAGGAATAGTTACCTGTAAATATAAAAGAAAATTAGAGCAACAAGAAGGAAATAAAATTATTGCTTTAAAAGGCGGAATTGCAGCTAATGTAGTTCCGGATTATGCTGAGGCAATAATAGAAAAAGGAAGCGATGATGTTGATAAAATTTCAGAAATATCTAAGCAGTATGATAAAATATCAATTAAAGATGAGGGAAATAATTTTATAATCTGCTCTTATGGTGTATCTGCTCACGGCAGCACTCCTGAAAAAGGGAAAAATGCTATTTCACAGCTTCTTTTGTTCTTAGAAAACTTAAATCTTAATAAGGATGCCGAAGAATTTATCAGATTTATGAATGAAAATTTCGGGATGGATGTAAATGGGGTTAAGCTGGGAATTTATATGGAAGACGATATATCAGGAAAATTCATTTTAAATTTAGGTACTATAAATTTAGACAATGATGAAATCAGCATTGAAATAAATATGAGATATCCCGTAAAAAAAACATATGAGGATTTCATAGATATTTTTAAAGAAAAACTGCATCAGGGGTGCTTTGAAGAAATATACTTAAGACATAAAAAAAGTTTGTATGTTTCTCCGGATACTGAATTTATTAAAAAGCTCCAAAAAGTATATGAGGAAAAAGTCGGTGACGAGGCGGAACTTATATCTATTGGAGGCGGAACCTATGCAAAGGCTATGGACAATATAGTTGCTTTCGGACCTATATTCAAAGGAGAGCCTATGGTAGAGCATAAGCCTGACGAATATATCGGGATAGATTCTTTAATAAAAAATGTGCAAATAATGGCGGCTGCTATAAAAGAGCTTGCTAATTAAATAAAAAAGAAAAGGAGATTTAAAATGAAGATTACTGATATTAGAATTGGTGAAATTTCAGTGCCGTTAAAGACACCGTTTAAGACAGCATTAAGGACTGTAAATAGCGTTGAGGACATTATCGTAGAGGTGCATACAGATACCGGAAATATCGGTTATGGTGAGGCTCCGCCTACAGGTGTTATCACAGGGGATACTAAAGGATCCATAATAGGTGCTTTAAACGATCATATAAAGAAGAACATTATAGGGATGGATATAGAAAATTTTGAAGAAATAATGATTAAGCTTGACAAATGTATAGTAAAAAATAATAGTGCTAAAGCTGCTGTTGATATTGCTTTATATGATTTATACGGTCAAATGTTAAATGCTCCGATTTATAAAATTCTGGGAGGATATCGAAATGAGATTATAACAGATATAACAATAAGTGTAAATGATCCCGAGGAAATGGCAAGAGACAGTATAGATGCCATAAGAAGAGGATTTAAAACATTAAAAATAAAAGTAGGCAAGGATGCAGCAACCGATATACAAAGAATGAAAGCAATCAGAGATGCTGTAGGATATGATGTACAGCTTAGAATCGATGCCAATCAAGGCTGGAAGCCCAAAGAAGCCGTTATAGCATTGAGAAAAATGGAAGACGAGGGCTTGGACATTGAGTTTGTTGAACAGCCTGTAGAAGCACACGATATAGATGGCTTAAAATTTGTAACTGATAATATCTCTATACCTGTCTTAGCGGACGAAAGTGTATTCTCTCCGATGGATGCCTTAAAAATACTGCAAAAAAGAGCAGCCGACTTTGTAAACATAAAGCTCATGAAAACCGGAGGAATATATAATGCTCTTAAGATTTGCTCTGTAGCAGAAATCTATGGGGTTGAATGTATGATAGGATGTATGCTGGAAGCTAAGGTAAGCGTAAATGCGGCTGTACATTTAGCAGCAGCTAAAAGCATTATAACAAAAATCGACTTGGATGGACCTGTTCTTTGCAGTGAAGACCCTGTCTTGGGTGGATCTGTATTTGATGAGTACAAAATAACATTGAATAATGATCCGGGTTTTGGAATAAAAGGAATTAACGGAATAAGATATATTGACAGATAATATTTTGGTAAATTCCTTGATGACTTAAACATCAAGTAATTATAAAATAATATTTTTAGGAGGAAATAATATGGAATTAGGAAAATGGGCACTAATATCATCACCGTCGTTAATAGCATTAATACCTTTGCTGGTCTATCTGATTATCGTATTCAGAAACAAGTCTAATTTAGCAGGATTGACAATAGGAATTGTTGTAGCTGCTATTATAACAGGACAAAGTATTCAAGAACTGGCTAAGATATTTGCCAGCTCACTTGGTTCCTTCTTAGGAACAATCGGAATTATAATTATGTTTGGTAGTGGTCTTGGATATCTGATGAACAAAGCTAGGGTAACACACACGCTGGTTTATTGGATAGTAAAAAGAATCGGTGTTAACAGTGAGAAAAAAGGAATGATAGCAATAATAGTTTCTTCAGTCGTAATATGCGGATTGTTGGGAACTTTAGCAGGCGGAAATGCAGTTATAGCACCGGTTTTAATTCCGTTGGTAGCTGCTGTAGGCCTTACACCTAGTGCTGTAACATCTCTTTTAAGAGTAGCGGGTGAAGTAGGTTTGATAATGGGACCTCTTACAGGAGTAACAATCGCTACTATGGGTGTTACAGGTTTGAGCTATGGCCAATTGATGTTATGGGCTGTAATACCTTTCAGTATCGTATGGTTAGCATCAACTTGGTATGCAGCTTTAAGAATTCAGAAAAAGTACAAAGGTATTGAAGTTTATGAGATAACTGATGATATGGTGGATATAAACAGTATAGTTATAACTAAGGAAGAGAAGATTACTACTGTATTGTTCATTTTATCTTTCATAGCATTGGTAGCATACGGTATTATAACTAAGCAGGGAACAAGCTATGCAATTATAGTCATGTTAATTCTTTCTGTAATCATAGCAATATTTAAAAGAATAGAAATAGATTCTGCAATTAATACATTTGTAGAGGGAGTATCTAAGATGTCCAATATGTTCTTAGTATTCATATTCTTTGAAGTTATGTTTGTTATGATAAACTTGGGCGGCGGATTCGAAGCTCTTGGTGAACTTCTTACAGGATTAATATCCGGCGGAGGAAAGGCAATAGTAGTAATTATAGCTTCAGTTATAGGCGGATTCGGTATAGAGGCCGCAGCTGTAGCAGAAATTAACATCATTAATGAAATGTTTAAAGAATTGGTTGCAAGCGTTAACTTACCTATGCAAATTTGGGCAACTGCAATCTTGGCGGCAACAAGAATAACAGGATCATTATATCCTACAGCAAACTTGGCAGGCCAATTAGGTATAGCAAGATGTAATAACATGAAAGAAGTTCTTAAGGCAAGCTGGATAGGAGCGGCTGCATTATGGCTTTGGGTAATAGTCTGGGCATTTGTAGGACCGTTATTAGTAGGATAATATAATAATATAGTCTAAAAGGCTTATACTCTAAATTATAGAGTATAAGCTTTTTATTATATCAAAAAAAACTTAAACTAGGATATAATAAAAATTACTATATGCAGATGTATTATGAGGTAAAATAAGTATATAATATATAAAAATGAAGGAAGATGTTTGAGAAATATAGTAATTTGGAGGGTGAAAATATGAATAAAGTATTGCGCAGAAGTAAGACAGACAGAAAAGTTGCCGGTGTATGCGGAGGAATAGCAGAATATTTTGGTGTTGATCCAACTTTAATAAGACTTGCATGGATACTATTGGTATTTTGTGCCGGAGGCGGAATATTAGCATATATTATTGCATTAATAATAATGCCTGAATAGTAAAATTAACTTGTACTTGACAAAACAATATGAACTTTCTATAATTGTTTATAAATATTAATATAAAGGCTGTGAAAAGAAGAGTAGTCAATTAATAAACTTACAGAGAGTCCTAATGGTGAGAATGGATAGCGGAAAAATTGATGAACCAAGTCTTGGAGCTGCATATGGATTTTATGCATATAACTGTTATATACATAAATGATGCTATGACGTTTGTTCGCGTTACAGAACTAAGAGTTTTTTGACTTGATAAGATTAGTATGGTGACATATTAATGAATTAGGGTGGTACCGCGGTGAATTCGCCCCTACAATATTTGTGGGAGGTGTTTTTTTTATGCTTTTTTTGAGTTTTATACTTAATTCTTAGCTTTAATAAAACTTTAAAAAATAAATAATCAGAAAGGAAAGAGAATATGAAAGATAATAATTTATATACGAATAATAGACCTGTATTTCCTAAAAAAGCTGTAATAACCGCAGGTATGCCCTATGGAAATAAAGAGCTTCATTTCGGGCATATTGGCGGAATGTTTGTACACGCAGATACATTTGCAAGATTTTTGAGGGACAGAATAGGTAAAGAAAATGTTATATTTATATCAGGAACAGATTGTTATGGTTCACCTATAGTGGAAAGTTACAAAAAATCAGTCGATGAAAATAACTATAGCGGGACAATAGAAGAATATGTATTGAAAAATCATATTCTGCAAAAAGAGGTTTTAGAAAGTTATGAAATTAACTTAGATTTATATGCTTCTTCTGCACTTGGCGAATCGGGAAAGATTCATAATGAGGTATCAAGAAAAGTATTTGAAATCCTGTATGATAATGGATATTTAAGAAAAATTTTTACTCCTCAATTTTTTGACCCGATCTACAATATACTTTTAAATGGAAGACAAGTAATCGGAAAATGTCCTATACAAGATTGTCAATCAGAGCATGCCTATGCTGATGAATGCTCATTGGGGCACCAATATATGCCGAGTGAACTTATTAATCCGAAAAGCACATTGTCCGGTGAAAGCCCTTTAGTTAAAAATGTTTCAAATTGGTATTTCGATTTGGAAAGCTGTAAACAAATAATCAAAGATAGGGTTGAATTTTTAAGGCAAGACTCAAATATAAGAAAATATATTCTTAATATAATTGATGAGTTCTTAAAACCACCTGCTATATATGTTCAAAAGAAACAGATAGAAGGCAAAAGAGATATCGAAAAGGATTTTCCGTGTCATTCTGTACTTGAAGACAATAAAAAAACATCTGTAACTTATATTTTTAATAATTTAGATGATAGAGACAGTGCAAGAAAAGTATTAGAATTAAATGGAATGCATCACAGAACAGGAAAAACTTTGGTACCTTTCAGGTTATCGGGAAATATAGAGTGGGGTGTTCCGGTACCTGATGTTGAAGATATGAAGGGTTTGACATTTTGGGTTTGGCCGGAATCTTTGTGGGCACCTATATCATTCACAAAAACATATCTAAACAGCTCAGGATATGATGAAAATGAATGGGAAAAGTGGTGGTGTGAAAAAGATTCAAAAGTATATCAATTCATAGGCGAGGATAATATATATTTTTATGGAGTAGCGCAGACTGCACTTTTTACTGCATTATGCACAAAATCAACAGAAAAACCTGATATGAAAAATATTAATTTACCTCATTTAATATCTAATTATCATATTTTGTTCATGGATAAAAAAGCGAGCAGCAGTTCTGATATTAAGCCTCCTACAGCAAAAGAGCTGTTGAACTATTATACTCCGGAACAGCTAAGAATGCACTTTTTAAGCTTAGGGCTTGCTAACAGAAGTGTAAGCTTCAAACCAAAAGTATATATGAGTGAAGAAGAAAGCGGAGCAGATACAGTTTTAAAAGAAGGAAATTTGTTGACTAATGTATTTAACAGACTGATTCGCTCGTGTTTTTACACTTTACAAAAGTATTATGACTCTCAGCTTGCAAACATTGATATAAGCAAAAATATTGTTGAAGAGTCAAAAAATGCAGTGCTTGCGTACGAAAATCATATGTATAACCATGAGTTTCATAGTGTAATGTATGTTCTTGACAGCTATATTCGCAGTATGAACAAGTATTATGTTAACAACATAAAAATAGCGGATAAAAATAATGATACGGTCATGAGAAAGCAAGTTTTATCAGATTGTTTTTATGCAATTAAAACTATAGCCATACTGCTTCATCCGATTGCACCGACCGGATGTGAAATGCTTAGAAAATATCTGAATTTAGATGAGAAGATGTGGAGCTGGGACAATATATTTAAAACAATCCATGAATTAATTGGTGAAACAGAAAATCATGAACTAAGTTTTTTAGAATCTAAATTTGATTTTTTTAAGAAACATGAGTGTCAGTTATAGACTATAAATACAAGAAAATAAATAAAGGTCTTACCCCAGTGGTACGACCCTTTTTTATAAATAATACTTAATAATATTATTATGCTGTTTTGTTTAATCTTGTTTGTAATCTGCTGATTTTTCTTGCAGCCGCGTTTTTGTGAATAGTGTTTTTAGCAGCAGCTCTATCAAGTCTTGATTCTATATCCTTTAAGTATTCCTTTGCTTTTTCTATTTCACCACTGTTTAAGGCAGTTTCAAACTTTTTAATATAAGTCTTAATTTCAGATTTTCTACTTCTATTTATAGCAGTTTTCTTTGCAGTTATTAATATTCTCTTTTTTGCTGATTTATTGTTTGCCAATTATTTCACCTCCCCTGATGAGATTTAATATTATTAATAATAAATATTACAGTTTAATAAACATAGCATATCAATTATACAAGTTTCCTCAACAAAAATCAATAGAAAAGAATAAAAAAAATTAAAAAAACAATAATATTTCTATAATATATATTTAAAAGAACTTGGAGGAAATACTATGACGCGTACGGACTTAGCTTATGAAGCTCATGAGGGCTTGGCAAAGAAATGTGAGGGTGTTATATTAGAAACACAGGATTTATCCCATGGTGAGCTGATAAAGATTGAAATAACCGATGAAAAGGCAGAAAAAATTGTAGGTAAGAAGATAGGTAAGTATATAAGCTATGAAACTCCCAGCTTTAAGCATATGCAGGATGAAGCACGAAAAGAAGTGGTAGATATCCTATCTGATAATTTAAAAAATTTGGTTGATATAAAGAAAGACAAGATTTTAGTTGTTGGATTAGGGAATAGAAGAGTTACTGCGGATTCACTGGGACCCAGAACAATAGATAAGATTAAGGTTACAAGGCAATATTTTAAAGCTTATAAAAAGGAATCTGATGAGGATTATAATGAACTTGCCATTTTAGTTCCGGGAGTTATGGGAGTTACAGGCATAGAAACTCAAGACACAATAAAAGGAGTAATCGATAAAATAAAGCCTACTGTAGTTATAGCCGTTGATGCGCTGGCATCAAGGAAAATGAACAGGCTTTGTTCGGTTATACAGATAACAAATGCAGGTATTGAGCCGGGTTCGGGCATAGGAAATATGCAGGGTTCTTTGAATGAGGAAAGTTTGGGAGTAAAGATAGCGGCACTTGGGGTTCCTACAGTTGTCGATACTGCTACTATTGTCAGCGATTCAATAGACCTTATGAAAAAGAAGCTGACGCATAAAATATCGGTGGTAGATGAAGCCTTGGGATTATTGGGGCAATTGGATGACAACGAGAAAATGCGATTTATTAAAGAGGTTTTAAATCCTAAGTTTAATGATACCTATGTAACCCCTAATGAAATTGATGAACTGATTGAAATATTATCAGATATTTTGGCAGAGGTCATAAACAATGCTGTGCATCCGGGATACTAATGTGTTGTAAATGTTAATGATACAGTACACTGGGGAGTGAGTATTCTTTTTTAAATTACTATCATTATTTACAGATAAATCTCATATATATAAGTAGGAAGGTATTCATAAATCTTATAAATAAGATTTCTTATTGTAAGAGTTATGTTTTGTACGTATTTAGATAATGTATGAGGTGTGTTATATGAAAAGAAGAAAAAAATCATCAGTAGCTGTGTATTATGTAATAGCTATAGTGTGCTTAATTATTTTGTTTACAGGCTACAAATATGTGTACAATTTATCGGAAATCAGAAAAGAAAATCAGGAAGTACAGACAATATTTTTAGTAGATAAGGGAGAAGAAATTGCGCAGAGATATAATAAATTATTTGCTAAAATTATGTCTTATTTTAATGTGTTTTTTAAGGAAACCTTTAAAGAGTATGATGATGAGACACTTAATTACAACAATATTAATCATGCTTCCAATGAGGAATTTTCAGAAGGAGATATGATTATAAATTTTGATAACATTAAATTATATCAAAACACCGATGAATCAAGTAAGGAATCCGATGAAAGCGAAGTTTTCCTGACAGATGAAATAAAAAAAGAATTTTTTAAGGTTTCAGATACAATGAATATCGCCTCAAGATTGAGCAACAGTATAAGAGATTTAAAAAAGCACAGCAGTGAAGTGAATAAAAAAATGAACATTATATTATTTCATACTCATGCTACAGAGGCATATAAGGAGAATTCAAGAAAGAATTATCGTTCGGAAGATGAAAAATACAACATAGTCGGAATAGGAAGTATAATTGCAAAGAATTTAGAAAATTACGGTCTTGAGGTCAATCATTTAAAGGATTATAATGATTTGCCTTCATATAATTTGTCTTATGCCAATTCAAAAAAGCTCGTAACTGAAAATTTAGATTCGCAAAAGAAAAATTTGATTATAGATTTACATAGAGATGGTGCTGATGCGTATTCGGATTATGAGAAAATTTTAGAATCTACTACCAGAATTAAAATGAATGGTGAATATATTGCGACATTTTCTATTGTAATTGGCGGCAATAATGAAAATATAGAGGAATTAAAAAGAATAGCAAATATAGTAAAATCTGTTTCAGATAGCCTGTATCCCGGTTTATGCAGAGGAATCAGTGTCAGAGATGGAGCTTACTTTAATCAAAATATAAGTGATTATGCGCTTTTGCTGGAAGCGGGAAGCCATCTTAACAGTTATGATGAGGTCAAAATTACAGCAGACTTTTTATCGGAAATTTTATGTAATGCAATAGTGAAAATAAACAATAATTAATGCTTTAAAATTAACTTAGATTCTGTTATAATACCTACACAGGTAATTTACAGGAGGAACATTGTGGATAGAAAAAAATATATAAGAAACTTTTCCATAATTGCTCATATAGATCATGGTAAATCTACATTAGCAGATAGATTGATTCAAAATACAGGTCTTTTGACAGCTCGTGAGATGCAGGAACAGGTATTGGATAACATGGATCTTGAAAGAGAAAGAGGAATAACGATTAAATTGCAAACCATGCGATTAGTATATAAGGCTAATGATGGTCATGAATATTTACTGAATCTTATAGATACCCCGGGCCATGTTGACTTTAATTATGAGGTATCGAGAAGCTTGGCAGCTTGTGAGGGTGCTGTCTTGGTCGTTGATGCGGCTCAAGGTATAGAGGCACAAACCTTGGCAAACTGCTATTTGGCTTTGGACTTAAATTTGGAAATTGTTCCGGTTATCAATAAAATAGATTTGCCAAGTGCAAGACCGGACGAAATAAAGAAAGAAATAGAGGATGTTATAGGACTTGACTGCGAAAATGCACCTCTTATTTCAGCTAAGGATAATATAAATATAGATCAGGTACTGGAGGCTATAGTTAAGCTTGTTCCGCCTCCTGAAGGTGATGAGGAAGATCCTTTGAGAGCTTTGGTATTTGATTCGTATTATGACAGTTATAAGGGCGTTATAGCCTTTATAAGACTTAAAGAAGGACAAGTGCGAAAGGGTACGAAAATAAAAATGATGGCAACCGGCAAGCAGTTTGAGGTTACTGAGGTCGGAATAATATCCCCTAATCAAAAACCTGTTGAGTGTTTATATGCGGGTGATGTTGGATATCTGGCGGCAAGTATAAAAGAAGTGAGAAACTGCAATGTCGGTGATACTATCACAGATGCCGATAATCCGGCGAGTACTCCGCTTCCGGGCTACAAAAAGGTTACCTCAATGGTTTACTGCGGAGTTTATCCTGCAGAGGGAGAGGACTTCAATGATGTTAGGGATGCTCTTGAAAAGCTTCAGGTTAATGATGCTTCCCTTAGCTTTGAACCCGAAACCTCAGTTGCCTTAGGATTCGGATACAGGTGCGGATTTTTGGGACTTCTGCACATGGAGATAATACAGCAAAGACTTGAAAGAGAATTTGATCTTAATATAATAGCAACAACTCCAAGTGTTATATATAAGGTATATAAGACAGATGGGGAAATGATGATTTTACAAAACCCGACAAATATGCCTGAACCCACTGAAATTGACTACATGGAAGAGCCTATAGTCGATGCTTCGATTATGACTCCTACTGAATATGTCGGTGCAATTATGGAACTATGTCAAAACAGACGCGGTGTTTTTGAAAATATGGAATACATGGAAGCTACAAGAGTTATATTGCGCTACAAGATGCCTTTAAACGAGGTAATATATGACTTTTTTGATGCCTTAAAATCAAAGACAAGAGGATATGCTTCTTTAGATTATGAGTTGTCCGGATATCAGCAATCAGAGTTGATTAAAATGGATATATTGATAAACGCTGAGCTTGTTGACGCTTTTTCAATTATAGTTCATAAGGATAAGGCATATGAAAGAGGAAGAATGATAGTTGAAAAATTAAAAGACGTTATACCTAGACACATGTTTGCAGTACCTATTCAGGCATGTATAGGCAATAAAATAATCGCTCGTGAAACTGTTAAGGCATTGCGAAAAGATGTTTTGGCTAAATGCTACGGCGGAGATATAACAAGAAAGAAAAAGCTTCTTGAAAAGCAAAAAGAGGGCAAGAAGCGTATGCGTCAAATCGGTAGTGTAGAAGTACCTCAGGAGGCATTTTTGGCAGTTCTGAAATTTGATGAAGATAAATAATATTTGACCACAAAGTGCAATTCTTTGTGGTCGATTTTTTAGGAGAATATTTTTATGAAAAAACTTGGATTATATGTGCATATACCGTTTTGTGAACGCAAATGCAATTATTGTGATTTTTACTCGGTTGAAAAATCAGACAGCATAGAAAAACAATATGTCGATGCCTTGATTAAGGAAATAAAATCATATCAAAGTAAAGCCGAAGGATATATAGTGGACAGTATATTCATAGGAGGAGGAACTCCATCTTATTTAAAGCATGAAAATATAGGGCTTATTTTAGATGAGATAAGGAATACATTTATACTGACAGATGATGTTGAAATCAGCCTTGAGGCAAATCCTAATTCAATAACAGCAGGCAAGGTGCTTAGCTATAAAAAATATGGTATAAACAGAATGAGCGTAGGTATACAGTCCTTAGATAAAAACATATTAAAAACAATCGGGAGACTGCATGATTCAAAAGAGGCACTTGATGCAATAGAAATTATAAAAAAAGCAGGGATAGATAATATAAATGCAGATATAATGTTTAATATACCCGGTCAGGACACAGATAGCTTAAATGATACCTTAGAACAAGTTATATCTTCGG
This sequence comes from Firmicutes bacterium UBA5010, assembly GCA_002396645.1. Classification (GTDB taxonomy): domain Bacteria; phylum Bacillota; class Clostridia; order Tissierellales; family Sedimentibacteraceae; genus UBA1535. The sequence goes on along the minus strand of DGYI01000047.1, from coordinate 91,628 downwards.
GTGTTAAGCATATATCATTTTATTCATTGAAGCTTGAGGAAGGTACTCCGCTATATAAAATGGAAGCAAAAAAACTTATTCAAATGCCTGATGAAGATTCTGAAAGAGATATGTATTATGAGGGAAGGGAATTAATGGAAGCTAGAGGATATATTCAATATGAAATATCCAATTTTTCAAAGCCGAATTATGAGTGCAGGCATAATATAAAGTATTGGACAGGAGGAGAATATATTAGCTTTGGTCCATTTGCACATTCGTGCTTTGAAAATAAAAGATATAACAATATAAGTGATATAAAATACTACTGTGAAAATATAAAAGAACCTGATAAGTTCAGGCAGCTTAACGAAGTGCTCGGCAAGGAAAGCAAAATGTTTGAATATATAATGCTCAGATTAAGAATGAATTCAGGAATTATTATTGAAGATTTTAACCGTGAATTTGAAAAGGATTTTATGAGCATATATAAAAATCAAATAAAAAATTTATTAGAATATCAATTAATTGATATAAATAATGGAAGGCTGAAATTGACTAAAAAGGGAATGGATGTTTCAAATTATGTTTTTGAACAATTTTTATCAGATTGAGAGGAATTTTGTATGGATATAATAATTTTAAAATCTTTCACATATAAGGGAAGCGGAGGCAACGGAGCCGGACTTGTAGTATCGGATGAGAATATGGGTGATGAACAAATGCAAGAAATTGCTGCAAAGGTAGGTCTTTCGGAAACAGCTTTTTTAAGAAAGATTGATGAAGAAAATTATGATGTAAGATTTTTTACTCCCATATGTGAGGTGGACTTGTGTGGGCATGCCACTATTGCCGCATTTTATTATGTAGGAGAAAAGCTGACAGAAAATAAAAAAGAAAAGATTAGGCTGTATCAAAATACAAAGGCTGGAAAGCTTGAAATAGAGATTAATTTTGATAAGGATGAAGTGGAAAGTGTATTAATGCATCAGGCAGATCCTAAATTTTACGGATATATTGAGGATTCAAAAAAAGCAAAGCTTTCTGAATCGCTTGGTATAGATATATCTTCAATAGCCTTGTCAGAGCATGAAATCAAACCGGCAATAGTTTTTACCGGACTTAAGGATATACTTATTCCTGTAAGAGACAGAAAAACTTTAAATGAAATAGTTCCTAAATTTGATTTGATAGCCGATGTTTCAAAGGAAAATGACGCTATAGGATATCATGTTTATACTATAGATAAAGGGCAAATATACGCAAGAAATTTTGCTCCTCTTGTAGGGATAAATGAAGAATGTGCAACCGGAACTTCTAATGGAGCTTTGGGGGCTTTATTGCATAAAGAGGATATACGAAGCGGATATTTTGATGTCTTGCAAGGAGAGGCGATGAATGAACTAAGCCAAATTTTTGTTTATGTTGATGATAAGGCGGTAAAGGTTGGAGGAAGAGCTGAAATTGTCTAAATTTTTAAAGAGTTGCTTTGTTAAAATTCTCCTTTTGCTTTTCTTGAAAAAGTGCTATAATCAAACTGCAGGGAAATGCTTTTCCTGCAAATGAAATTAACTTAGGGAGGTATTAAATGTTACATGATTTAATTAGTAGTAAAAAAAATCTCTTTAATGATGGCATGCACACTGAATTAAGAGCACAAGTAAACAGAAATAGAAGAGTAATCCTGTTAGCAGGAAATCTTTTAACTAATACGCGCAGTGAAACTTCAGGCATATCAGCCAGAGTTTATAAAAATGGAGTATATGGTTTTTCTTCTATGGCCGAATACAATGATCGCGCTATTGAATTAGTGCTTAAAGCCGCTAATGATAATGCATTATTTATGGATAAGCATGTCAACAAGGGCAAAAGCATGTTTGGTGCAATACCTTATGGCAATTGTAAAATGGACAGCATTATTAAAGAAAATGAGCAAAAAATATACATAGAATACATAAAAGAAATTGACAATTATATTGTAAAAAAATACCCTGATTTAAAAAGCCGCAGAGTTTTATATACAGAGGACTCTATGGAAAAATTGCTATGTACTTCAGATGGCTATGATGGACATACTGAAATACCGCGTTGCTATGTGTATGTTACACTAAATTCCGAAACAGTATCGGGAGAACCTATTGAATTATTTAAAGCTATAGGCGGGTTTGGCTCTTTTGAGAATAATTTTAATGACCCTTGTGCACTTTTCTCGCAAATAGATAATTTGTATGAGCAGCTTATGCAAAAAAGAGAAGGTATATATGCAGATGCCGGATATAAAACCGTTATACTTGGAAGTGACTTAGCAGGCATGCTTGCACATGAAGCTGTAGGACATACTGTAGAGGCAGATATAGTTCTTGGCGGCTCTGTTGCGGCTCACAATCTTAATAAACGAGTTGCATCGGACTTAGTTACTTTGGTTGACTTTGCACATACAGCACTTGGTGAAAGAGCTCCTCTTCCCGTCTATTTAGATGATGAGGGAACTCCGGCAGAGGATGCGGTAATTATTAAAGACGGTATTTTAACAGAATATATGAATAGCAGAGAAACTGCAAATCACTTTAACATGAAACCAAAAGGAAACGCGAGAGCTTATACATTCTCGGACGAGCCTTTAATCAGAATGAGAAATACCGCAATATTGCCGGGCAAGGATAGGCTGGAGGATATAATAGCTTCTGTAGATGATGGATATTATTTTGTATCTACAGGCAATGGGCAGGCAGATACTACGGGTGAATTCATGTTTGGCGTGGATATGGGATATGAAATTAAGAATGGCAAGCTTGGCAGAGCTATACTTAATACAACAATATCAGGTGTGGCTTTTGAAATGCTTAAAACTGTTGATATGGTTTCTGATACTATGGTTTGGTCAAGTTCAGGTTTCTGCGGCAAAAAGCAGCCGATGCCTACCGGTATGGGCGGTCCGGCTTTGCGTTGTAAAGTTATGATAGGAGGCAGATAATTTATGGAAAACTTAAAATTAATAGCCAATAAAACTATAGAACATTTAGTTAAAGAGGGCGCTGATAAGGGCAAGTGTATTGTAAGCTCTAAAGAAACTAATGAATTTAATGTAGACAGCGGTGAGTTTTCGCTTTTTAGAACGCTTTATGATAATGAGATTTCTATTACTGCATATAAGGATAGTAAAAAAGGAACTATAGCTGTCAATCGTTTTGATGATGAAGCTGTAACAGAAGCTGTGAAAAACTGCATAAATGTAACAGATTCAGGCAGCCCTGATGAGGCTTGGGATATAGCACCTAAGCAAGAAAACAGACTTTTCACCGAAGGATCTCCTGACCCTGATATTGAACGATTATTTGAAAGAACAAAAGAGCTTTTGGAGGATATAAAAAGACGACATCCGCTTATTATCATAGAGCAAATGATTATAGCACATGTAAAGCAAAATGACATATATCTTGATACAAACAATACGGAGTACGAGCTTATTTCAGGAAAATATGCAGTTAGCTTGATGTTCTCAGGTCATGAGGGGGAAAAGGTGACATCATTTTTTGGAACTGATGTCAGTACAGATAATTTAGATAAACCATTTATAGAAATGGGATCAATAGAAAAGGACTTGACAGATGTTGAAAATCAGCTTAATACTGTGCCTTTAACAGGCAAGTTTGAAGGAGTTGCAGTATTAACTCCAAGCTGTTTAATGTCAATTATGTATTCTATTATCTCCAATTTTGCCGCCAGTTCGGTAATACTTAACGGTACAAGTATTTGGAAAGATAAAATAGATGAAAAAGTGGCTGATGAGAGAATAACAATTTCTTTCAATCCTTTGGATGAAAGAATAGTATGCTCGGAGAGATTTACCGAAGATGGGTTTATCTCAGAAAACTTTGACTTTATAAAGGATGGAGTTCTTAAAAACTTTGCCATTCCGCTTTATGTAGCAAATAAAACAGGATATAAGCGTGCTAAAAACTCTTCATATTCACTTGTTATTGAGGGTGGAGATACTCCTGTTGATGATATTATAAAGGGAATTAAGAAAGGTATAATTGTCGGACGTTTTTCCGGCGGAGAGCCAAGTATAAACGGTGATTTTTCTGGAGTTGCTAAAAATAGTTTTTTAGTTGAGGACGGGAAAATAGCAGGTGCTGTAAATGAAACAATGATAAACGGTAATTTAGCTGAGTTATTAAACAACTTGGTAGCTATATCAAAGGAAACTGTTCAGGAAGGTTCTACTGTATTGCCATATATGGCATTTGACAAAGTAATTATATCGGGAAAATAGAATAAAAGCGAGCTAAGCTCGCTTTTATTTTATTTCTCTAATCGGGATTTTGTATTCTATCCCTTCTTGTATTTCTTCTAAGGTTTTCATATCTTTCGGGGCAGCAAACATACAGGTATAGCCGCTTTGACCGGCTCTGCCTGTTCTTCCTATACGGTGAATATAGCTTTGCGCATTTTCCGGAATGTCATAGTTATATATGTAGTCAACACCCGAAATGTCAAGTCCTCTGGCAGCAACATCAGTTGCTATAAGGTACTGTAAGTCGGACTTTCTAAATGATTTCATAATTCTTTCACGCTTGGACTGAGGAATATCGCTGTGGATTTTTTCGCAATTATAGCCCTTAATAGACAAATCTTCTTCCAGCTTATCAACTCTGACTTTAGTTCTGCAAAATATTATAGCCATAAAAGGATTATCTTCATCTAAAACCTTGCACAAAGCCTCCTGTTTATGCCTGTCGGTTGTGATTACAAGTTCTTGCTTAATTGTATCTAAGGTTATGGTTTCTTTTTTTATGGATACATTAATCGGGTTTAAAGTATATCTATATGCAAGTTTTTTGACCTCTGAATTTAAGGTTGCCGAAAAACAAAGCGTCTGCCTGCTCTTGGAGCAATGTTTTACTATGCTTTCAACCTCATTTTTAAATCCCATAAGCAGCATTTGGTCAGCCTCATCAATCACCAAAGTTTTTAATTTGCTCAAATTAATGCTTTCTCTGCTTAAATGATCTAAAAGCCGTCCCGGAGTAGCTATCAGAATCTGTATATTTTTGTTTAGCTTTTTGATCTGCGAGGATACATCTTTTCCGCCGTAAGCAGCCAATATATTAACATTTTTTGCTAAGCTGAGTTTTTTGGCTTCATCTGTAATTTGTATTGCCAGCTCTCTTGTAGGGGTAATAATTAACGCTTGTATTTCGTTGTCGTTTGTTGATATATTCTCAAAAATAGGCAATAAAAATGCCAGCGTTTTTCCTGTTCCCGTTTGAGCCTCGGCTATTACGTCCTTACCTTCTTTTATCAATTCAATACATTCTTCCTGTATAGGTGTCGGACTTGAAATTCCGTTTTTCTTAAGTACATTTATCAAAGCTTCACTTATTCCTAATTCTTTAAAATTCATATTCATTATCCTTTATATTTTTATCAGCTAATATTATCATATAATGAATATTATTTCAAATCTATTATTTTTTATTTTAAAAGAATTTATTTTGTTGTAAAAACAACCGAAACTATTTTTGATATGTATTATTATTAGCTTAAGATAAAAAATATTTTGGAGGATAATTATGAAAAGAAGAATAATAAAAATAGATGAACAAAAATGTAACGGATGTGAACTATGTGTTAAGGCTTGTCATGAAGGGGCAATAGGAATGGTTAACGGAAAAGCAACATTATTAAGAGATGATTACTGTGATGGTCTGGGAGATTGCTTGCCTGCATGTCCTACTAATGCCATAAGTTTTGAGGAAAGAGAAGCTTTGGAATACAATGAGGCAGAAGTTAAGAGAAATATGGCTCTTAAGAAAAGTATGGAAGAAGAAGCAAAAAAACAACCATGCGGATGTCCCGGCTCACAGGCAAGAAGTATTAAAAGGGAAAATGAATCTGTAAGAAGTGAAGAAACTGCAAAGACAGAAGAAAGTCGTGAAATGGAATCTAATCTTATGCAATGGCCTGTTCAAATTAAGCTTGTGCCGACAAATGCAGAATATTTTGATAATGCAGATTTGTTGATAGCTGCAGATTGTACTGCATATTCATATGCAAATTTTCATAATAAATTTATGAAGAATAAAGTAACTTTAATAGGCTGTCCTAAGCTGGATGAGGGAAATTATGCCGATAAACTTACTCAAATTATTAAAAATAATAATATTAACAGCATTACAGTAGTAAGAATGCAGGTACCATGCTGCGGCGGCATAGTAAATGCTGTTGTTGAAGCATTAAGAAACAGCGGTAAAATTATTCAGTGGCAGGTAGTAACTATTTCTACCGACGGAAGAATTATATAATAATATTTTAAATAATATTTAGTATTGTTAATGATTTTATTTGTTTATTGTAGTATAATATGGGTATATTCTATGTAAGCAAATTTATTAAGTAATTGGAGGGTACTAAAGTTATGATTAAAAATAGGTTTTTTATATGTGAGCATTGCGGTAATATGATAGAAATGGTTAAAAGCTCAGGGGCTTCCGTTGTCTGTTGTGGTAAGGAAATGACAGAATTAGTAGCAAATACAGTTGAAGCTTCAGTTGAAAAACACTTGCCGGTAGTTGAAGTAAAGGATCGCATAGTTAATGTAAAGGTTGGAAGTGTTGCACATCCAATGGTACAAGAACACAATATCGAGTGGATTTACTTAGAGACAATCAACGGTATTCAAAGAAAGCTGTTAAAAGTTGACAGTCAGCCTGAAATGTCATTTGCTCTTACAGAAGATGACGAGCCTATTGCAGTTTATGCATATTGTAATTTACACGGATTGTGGAAAACTGAATTATAATATATCGCAAATTGATATAACAATAAAAAATAATAATGAGCCCTATATGGGTACACTAAAAAAGCTGTTGCAAGGATGCAACAGCTTTTTGATTTTTACATTATTTCCAAAACTTTATATTTTATGATGTCACCGTTTGGAGAAGTAACTTCTACTACGTCATCAACTTTTTTGTCAAGCAATGCTTTTCCTAATGGAGATTCTAAAGAAATTTTACCTAAGAAAGGATCGGCACCTATAGGACCTACTATCTGATACTCAAGTGTTTCTTCAAATTCTATATCATAAATTTTAACAGTTGAGCCCATTTGTATAATATCCTTTACAGAATGATCCGGAGTTACAATTTTTACTCTTTTTAATTTGTCTTCAAGAATTATTATTTTAGACTCGTTGAGATTTTGCTCATCTTTAGCTTCGGAATATTCTGCATTTTCACTTAAATCACCAAATCCCAAGGCAACCTTTATTTTTTCGGCTATTTCTTTTCTTTTAGTAACTTTCCTGAATTCCAACTCATCTGTCAACTGCTTGTATTCTTCTTCAGTTATTAGTATTTGGTCTTTGTTAATATTCATAAATTCACCCCGTACATATATATGTTTCTATATTATTATAGTTAATTTGTACATTATATCATAAATAGCTGAATTAGTAAAGAATAATAAGTTTCATTTAAGAAAATACCAAAAAGCTCCTTTAATCTTTATAAATATTATTTTATCATCTTTAAAATTATTTAGCTTTATGATAGAATAAATTTATAGTTTGGAGTCAGCACGAAAAGGAGGAACGTGGGTTATTATGAATAAAAAGTATATTTTGGCTCTTGATCAGGGCACTACAAGCTCTCGTGCAATTATATTTGATAAAAATGCTTCTGTTATAGGAGTATCACAAAAAGAATTTACTCAAATTTATCCAAAGCCGGGATATGTCGAGCATGATGCTAATGAGATTTGGAATACACAATTGGAAGTAGCCAGAGACGTTATAAATAAAACTAAAATTTCTTTGGATGAAATAGATTCAATAGGTATAACAAATCAAAGGGAAACAACTGTTATCTGGGATAAAAAAACAGGAGAACCTGTATATAATGCAATTGTATGGCAATGCAGAAGAACTGCGGATATTTGTGAAGAACTTATACATAAAGGCTTGGAGGAATATATAAAAGAAACTACAGGACTTGTAGTTGATGCTTATTTTTCCGCTACCAAGATAAAATGGATTTTGGATAATATTGAAGGTGCAAGAAAGAAGGCTGACAACGGAGAGCTTTTGTTCGGAACTATTGATACTTGGATAGTTTGGAAGCTTACAGGAGGCAAAATTCATATTACCGATTACTCCAATGCATCAAGAACTATGTTATACAATATAAGAGAGCTTAAATGGGATGAAAAAATACTGAAAGAATTGTGTATACCATCGTCACTGCTTCCGGAAGTCAGGCAGTCCTCCGAAGTATATGGAAGCACAGATGAGAGTATATTAGGAAAAGAAATATCGATTGCCGGTATCGCGGGAGACCAGCAGGCGGCTTTGTTCGGACAGGTCTGCTTTCAAGAGGGAATGGTGAAAAATACATACGGAACAGGCTGCTTTATGCTTATGAATACAGGAGAAAAGCCCGTGAATTCCAAAAATGGCTTGATAACAACTATTGCTTGGGGAATAGACAACAAGGTTGAGTATGCACTGGAAGGTTCGATATTTATGGGCGGAGCTGTAATTCAGTGGCTCAGAGATGAGCTTAAAATAATAAATGAGGCTGCGGACAGCGAATATTTTGCAAAAAAAGTCAGCGACACAAGCGGCGTTTATCTTGTGCCGGCATTCGCAGGTCTTGGTGCTCCGCACTGGGATATGTATGCAAGAGGAACTTTAATCGGACTGACCAGAGGCACAAATATCAATCACATAATACGTGCTGCTTTAGAAGCTATTGCTTATCAGACGAAGGATGTAATAAATGCTATGATTTCCGACTCTGAAATGAATTTAACAGCTTTGAAGGTAGACGGAGGTGCAACTGCAAATGATTTTTTAATGCAGTTTCAATCCGATATACTCGGAGTGGAGGTTGACAGACCTGAAACGACTGAAACAACCGCTTTAGGAGCGGCATGTTTAGCAGGACTAGCAACAGGGTTCTGGAAGTCTAAGGGTGAGATAGCTCAGAAATGGAGTTTGGATAAAAAATTCAGACCTCAAATAGCGCGGGAAAAAAGAGAAACACTTTACGCAGGCTGGCAAAAAGCCGTAGACAGGGCAAAAAACTGGCAGGAGTAGCTTTTGTTGTGAATTATTGCAACTTATATCAAGTGCGTTTTTTAATATAATGATACTATGTATAATTGATAGTATTTTAATTTTCAATTATATATATAAGGAGTGGAATAGTTGTCTGTTAAAACGATAGAATCAATGCTTAATTGGATAGAAGAAAACATTAAGAATGAACCCAGCTTAGAGGATATGGCTGCTTATGTAGGGTATTCAATGTTCTACTGCTCTTCCAAGTTTCATGAATGTATCGGTATGACCTTTAAGGAATATATAGCAAAGAGAAAGTTGAGCTTGGCTGCCGTAGAAATGAAAAACACAAATCACAGACTAATTGATATAGCTATAGCTTATGGATTTTCATCACATGAGGCATTTACAAGAGCTTTTGTTAAAAACTACGGCATTACACCTTGCCGATATAGAAAAGATTCTTTTGATATTGAGCTGTTTAATAAAGCAAAGGTCGTTTTATAGAAACTAAGTATTTATTATGAATGTGCAAGATATAAAAAATTATGAGCTTAAAATAAGGGATTATAAAAAACGCGGTCATATAGTGCCAAATAAAGATATTATTAAGACTAAGGAACAAATTGAAGGTATCAGAGAAAGCGGAAAAGTAAACATTGAGGTTTTAGATTTTATATCTGAAAAGCTTTATATAGGAATGTCTACCGAGGAGATAGATTTTCTTGTAAGCGGCAAAACCAAGGATTTAGGAGGAATAGCAGCGCAGCTTGGATATAATACATTTCCTAAGAGCGTGTGCACATCTATAAATAATCAGGTTTGCCACGGTATACCTTCAAAAAATGATTTTCTTAGAGATGGAGATATAATAAATATTGATGTTTCAACTATTTATAATGGATTTTATTCCGATTCATCAAGGACGTTTTGTATAGGCAATGTTGGTGAGGAGAAATCAAGACTTGTCAAGACGGCCAGAGAGTCAATGATGGAAGGATTAAAGCATGTAATCCCATGGGGGTTTTTAGGCGATGTGGGAAATGCCGTATACAAATATGCTGCTAAGAATGGATATACGGTGGTTAAAGAATTCGGCGGGCACGGAGTGGGTTTAAGTTTTCATGAGGAGCCCTTTGTGAGCTTTATATCAAGACCTAAAACCGGAATGTTAATGGTACCGGGTATGGTTTTTACTATAGAGCCTATGATTAATATGGGATCAAGATATATATACATTGATAAGAATAATGGCTGGACTGCATATACCTTAGACGGAAAAGCTTCCGCACAGTGGGAAATGACAGTTGCAGTCACTGAAAACGGTTACGAAATATTAGCATATTAAAAATTTACAAGTTTTATAAGGAGAAAATAAGATGAACAAAGATTTTTTTATTGGTAACAGAGAAAGATTTGCACAAAAAATGAAGGATTATTCGGCGGCGGTTTTCTTTTCAAACATTGCACCGAGAGAAAGCTTGGATCAAAGTCACAAATTTTCGGTAGACAGAAATTTCTTTTATTTGACAGGAATTAATAAAGAAAATATGGCGCTTGTTATATCTAAAGTAAACGGAGTGGTTAGTGAACAGCTATTTATACCTCCTGTTAACGAATTATATGAAAAGTGGTATGGTATACTTTTAAGACATGATGAAGCAGAGGAAATATCGGGAATAAGCAATATATCAGACAGAGAAGACTTAGAAGGAAATATATCTTCAAAATTAAGTTCAATGGACATATATGAAAATCTTTATATCGTGACTACTATGGCAGGTATGAATGAAATAGAGGACCAATATAAGGCTTTGGCTAAAAAAGTAAGAAATCAATTCCCCACAGTAAATATTTTAAATGCTTTGCCATTGATTATGGAGCTAAGAGTTCATAAACAAGCGGAAGAAATTGACGAAATAAAAACTTCAATTAAATATACAAAAGAAGCATTAGAATTTTTAATGAAGAATCTAAAACCCGGAATGTATGAATATGAGGTAAGAGCACATTATGAATATCAGCTTATGATGAGAAATTCAGCTCCAAGCTTTTCTACTATAGCGGCATCAGGGAAAAATGCCGTAATTTTGCATTATGTTGATTTAGTAAATAAAATTAATGATGGAGATATGGTTTTATGTGATTTAGGAGCACTGTCAAATATGTATGCGTCTGATATAACAAGAACATATCCTGTTAACGGCAAATTCACATCAAGACAAAAAGATTTGTATAATATAGTCCTTGGTGCCCAGGATGTGGCTCTGGATATTATGAAGCCCGGTGCTTTGGAAAAGGATGTAAACGATGCGGTAATAAAATATTTTGCTAAAGAATTAAAAGCTATCAAACTTATAAAGGATGACAGCGAGGTATCGAAATATTATTATCATGGAGTAGGACATCCTCTTGGCTTAGATGTTCATGATTTAAGATGCAGAGATAAAAAAATAGCTGAAAATAACGTATATACAGTAGAGCCGGGATTATATATAGCTCAGGAAGGCATAGGCATAAGAATAGAAGACGATATCCTTGTAACAAGCGAGGGAAATATAAATCTGTCAAATGATATAATAAAAACTGTCAATGATATAGAAAATTTTATGAAATAATATCCGTATCCTTAAGATTTGATTGATGGTGGATATATTTTAATGGCTCGAATTTTACTCGAGCCATTTTGTATTTATTATATTATTGTTTTACACTTTCAAATTCTTTTATCTGTGTACCCTCACAGCTATAAAGAGCATAGCCGGTATATCCGAAGCTTTCAAATTGTGACAGCTGTTTTCCAAGTTTTTTTGCTTTTTCATATACAGACACTGAGTAGCCTTTGTCTCTTAGTTCATTTGCGGTTTTCAAAACATCTACGTACTTATTTTCACTTTCGTATAACAGAACTATTTTTTGCAGATCAGGTACTTTGAAGTTTTCTTCTATAAGTTGATTTACCAATCTTTCAAAGCCTATTGAGAAGCCTACCGCCGGAATGTCTTCACCTATGAATTTTCCGATCATCTTATCGTATCTTCCTCCGCCGCCGATTGAATAACCAAGGCCTTCGTACTCTATTTCAAATATAGGTCCTGTATAATAGCCCATACCCCTCACTAAAGTAAAATCAAATTTAATTTTGTATTTTCCCTCTGAAAGCTCTGAAACTGAATTGATTATATAGTCAATGTTTTCTATAGTTTCACCTTCGACACCATATTCCTTCAGGCTTTTTGTTCCGTTTTCGTTGATTTTACTTAAAGCATTTATCAGATTTTTTATACTGTCTGAATTATATTCTTTAGCATTTAGCTCCTGCTCAATTCCTGTTATGCCTATTTTATCAAGCTTATCAAGTATGATACAAACATTATCGAATTCACTTTCACTAAATCCGCATGACAAAATAACGTCTTTTAAAATTCTTCGATCATTAATTCTAATCGAAAAATTATCCATATTTAGAGCGGACAATGCCTTTGAGGTAGTAGTAATAAGCTCTATTTCGGCAACAGAGCTTTTCTCTCCTATTATGTCAATATCGCACTGCTTAAAGCTTCTGTATCTTCCTTTTTGAGCTCTTTCCGCTCTGAACACATTTCCTACCTGCAAAGATTTAAATACAGACGGCAGCTTAGCTCTGTTGTTGCAATAAAATCTGCTCAACGGAACAGTTAAATCATACCTAAGACCCAAATCGGATAAGTCTTTTTCGGTTATATTTATTCTTGAAAAATCATCAAGCTTTTCACCGCGCTTAAGAATTTTAAATATAAGCTTTAGATTTTCTCCGCCTTCGCTTCCGATAAGATTTTCAATGTTTTCAATAACAGGTGTTTCAATAAGCTCAAAACCTGTCTGTCTGTAAGTGTTTATTATAGAGCTCTCAACATAATCTCTTATTTCTTTTTCGAGAGGCAGGAAGTCTCTCATGCCCTTTGCTGGATTAACATTTACTTTCATATTCTCCTCCATTATGCCGCTATGCGGCGTCAAACTAAATATTTTATAAAATATTAAACCCCGTTCTCTTAACATAATGTTAAGAGGACGGGGTAAATTCCGTGGTTCCACCTCTTTTTATCAATACCTCACGATATTGACCTTATCAAGTACTGTCAAACTTACTAAAGTTGATTTATACTTGTCTATTATAACGGATAGTTCCGAGTCATCCTACTGTATTTTCAGTGACTTGCTCAAGGATGTGTTCAATATATCCACATTGCGCCTTTCACCAAACGGCAGCTCTCTAAAAATAGAATATATATTTACTGGTTCCTATCATAGCATCTTATTTAAGTTTTAGTTATTATAAAACACATAATATACTTTGTCAATAATTAATTTTAATTTATATATCCCTTATATCAAGCTTCATAGCCAATAAATCGATTTTTAAGAGCTTTTTATGTAATGTATTATCCTTATCCAGTAAAACCTTGATTGCTTCGCTGACCTCCAATGATGCTATCAGAGCAGAAGCAAATGTCAGATTTCCGGTATTTTTATCAATATCATCGTCTGTTATATCAGCATATATTTTAGAAATTGTATTATCATAAGGCATTATCGTGCTTACCTGTCCCTGCCAGCCTGAAACAGCTCCGTGTATAAGAGGGGTTTCAAGTCTGCTGCATGCATCTTCAAGTATAAGTCTTGTCGATATGCTGTCACAAGCATCAATGATAATATTATTTCCCGCTAGCATATCTATAGCATTATCAGCCCCTAGTTTCTCATATACAGGTATAAAGTATACATCAGGGTTGATTGCAAATACTCTTTTCTTAGCTTCAAGTGCCTTGTTTTCATGGATATTTGTGGAATGGGATATAACTTGGCTGCTTAAATCCTGCGTATCAAAAACATCATCATCTATTCCTGTGATATTGAGCACACCAATTCTTGCGAGCATTTCTATAATATGTCCGCCTATTGCACCGCAGCCGACAACGCATACATTAAATCCCTGAAGCTTCTTAAATTCATCTTCTGTTATACTGTTCAAAATTTTTATATATCTGTCTTCCATACCAACCTCCCTGCAGCTTATTTGCACAAAATCATTATATAGCAGTACAAGAATAAATGCAATAAATAAAGTATTATGAGTTTTATATTTTTAATTTTTTAAAATTTGACAATAATATATATATTGTGGTAGATTTAAAGTATAATATAAGCAGGATATTTTAAATGTTTAAAACGTAGTTTGAAATTATATATATTTGTTTCAATTAGGAGGTATTGTTTTGAAAAAATATGGTTATGTCAGAGTAGGAGCGGCTGTTCCAAAAATTGAAGTAGCAAATTGCAGTTATAATATAGATAGTATTTATGAATTAATAATGGAGGCTGAGAAAAATAATGTAGCTGTATTAACTTTCCCGGAACTATGTATTACAGGATATACTTGTGCGGATTTATTTTATCAGGCGACATTAATTGATGAATGTGAAAAATCAATCCAAGAACTTTTGGATAAAACTAAGCATGTAGATATGCTTATAATTTTGGGTGCACCGGTTAAGGTAAATTTTAAGCTTTATAATTGTGCGGTTGCAATTTACAAAGGGGAAATTTTATGTATTGTCCCAAAAGTATTTATACCGAACTACGGCGAATTTTATGAGAAAAGATGGTTTAGCGCGGCAGATGAGATAGGTAGAATAAGCGTAAATTATTGCGGTCAAGATACTTTTATCAGTACCAATGTGTTGATGCAGCACGAAAGCATTAAGGATTTATGTGTAGGTATAGAAATATGCGAAGATTTGTGGAGTCCTATAGCTCCCAGCGCATTTCAGGCTCTTGCAGGTGCCAGTATAATACTTAATCTGTCTGCTTCTAATGATTATGTAGGAAAAAGCGAGAATAGAAAACAAATAATCAAGAGCCAATCTTCAAAATGTATATGCGCATATGTATATGTTTCTGCAGGATTTGGAGAATCATCCACCGATTTGGTATTCGGCGGGCATAGCATGATATATGAAAACGGTGATTTACTGGCTGAAAATGAAAAATACAGTTTAGATAGTCAGCTTATTTTTACGGAAATAGATTTGGAAAAATTATCTGCGTACAGACAAAGAAACACTACTTATGCAGATTGTCAGTCTAAGTATGATAATGATTATGAAAAAGTGTATTTCAATACAAATATAGATATCGGAAACCTTAGTGTAAATATAGACAAATCTCCTTTTATACCAAAGAATGAAAATGAGATATCTAAAAGATGCAGTGAAATATTTAATATTCAAATAAACGGCTTGGCAAAAAGAATACTGCATACAAAATCAAAGTCAATGGTTTTAGGGATATCAGGAGGTCTTGATTCAACACTGGCTCTTCTCGTATGCGCAAAAACCTGTGATAAGCTTGGATTAGACAGAAAAATTATTAAGGCTGTAACCATGCCCGGCTTTGGAACAACTGACAGAACATATAATAATGCTGTTAAAATGATTGAAAAAGTAGGAGCTGATTTCAGAGAAATAAGTATAAGAGATTCTGTTATTCAGCATTTTAGAGATATAGGTCATGATGAAAATAATCATGATGTAATATATGAAAATTCTCAGGCAAGGGAAAGAACACAGATATTAATGGATGTTGCAAATCAGGAAAACGGCTTGGTAATAGGAACCGGAGATTTATCTGAGCTTGCCTTGGGCTGGGCAACATATAACGGAGACCATATGTCAATGTATGGATTAAACTCGTCAATTCCAAAGACTTTAATAAGATATATTATCAAGTGGGCGGCAGATTATGAGTTTAAAAATGATATAAAAAGTATATTGTATGATGTTTTGGATACTCCTGTGAGTCCTGAGCTTTTACCGCCGGACAGCGACGGAAAAATATCACAAAAAACCGAAGAATTAGTCGGACCTTATGAGCTTCATGACTTTTTCTTATACAATGTAATTAGGTTTGGCTATAAGCCTTCCAAAATATTTTTCTTGGCGAATATTGCATTTAAAAACGAATATAGTTCGGATATTATTTATAAATGGCTCAAGAATTTTTACTTCAGATTTTTCTCTCAGCAGTTCAAACGCTCATGCTTACCGGACGGTCCCAAGGTAGGAACCGTATGTGTATCTCCTCGCGGAGATTTGAGAATGCCTAGTGATGCGGCAGTAAAAATGTGGATTGATGACTTGGAAGAAATTACATTCTAAGTCATTGAAACAAATAAAATTCTCCTTCGTCAAAATACGTAGGTAATTTTAAATAACTTGAAAGGAAATCAGCAAAGGACTATGGGAGGACATCTATTAAATGGTTTTTAGCAGTATTGTTTTTTTATTCAGATTTTTATCTATAGTTTTATTACTATATTATTTTATACCAAATAAGGGTAAAAATTTATTCTTATTGGTTGTAAGTTTAATATTTTATTCGTGGGGAGAGCCTAAATACTTTATCATTATGATAATGTCTATAGCGGTGGACTATATAGCGGTAAGCATGAGCGTTTGAACNNCTATAGCGGTGGACTATATAGCCTCCTTAATAATAGAAACTAATAGAGATAATAAGCTTATATGCAAAATTTCTTTGTTAGTATCAATATGTTTTAACTTGGGGATGTTATTTTTCTTTAAGTATTATGATTTCTTTATATCAAATATTAATGCTGCATTCGGGCTCGATATAAAGTTCTTGAAGTTAATTTTACCATTAGGTATAAGCTTTTATACTTTTCAAACTATGTCATATACGATTGATGTATACAGAGGAAAGGTCGGCGCCGAAAGAAATATAATTAATTTCGGCGCATTTGTTACCTTATTTCCTCAGCTGATTGCAGGACCGATAGTAAAATATACCGATATCAATGTAGAGTTAAAGGAAAGAAAGATTGATTACTCTCAAATTCAAGACGGTATAGAGATTTTTATTATGGGATTGGGAAGGAAGGTGCTTATAGCAAATAGTGCAGGTATGCTGTGGACAGAGGTTCAGGCACTGGGAT
>DGYI01000047.1:74240-74471 GCA_002396645.1 Firmicutes bacterium UBA5010 | reverse complement strand
AGTTTTGGAGAAGATGGCATATGACCTTGGGTTCATGGTTTAGAGAATATGTTTATATTCCAATGGGTGGAAATAGAGTTAAACCCTTTAGAATGTATTTTAATATAATTTTCATATGGTTCTTGACTGGCTTTTGGCATGGAGCAGATTATAATTTTATATTGTGGGGACTATTTTACGCGTTATTATTAGTTATTGAAAAAATCGGATTTAAACAGATATTGGACAAAC
>DGYI01000047.1:72561-74161 GCA_002396645.1 Firmicutes bacterium UBA5010 | reverse complement strand
TACAGTAGATTATTCTCATTCACAGGTGGAACTGATTTTATATATTATTTAAGAAATTATGCCATTATTTTGATAACGGCAGGAATTTTATCAACTCCTCTTATCAGACATCAATACGAAAAAATTTCTAAAGATGCTATTTGGATTAGAATTGCCATAATATCAATAATACTGATTATCTCGGTGGCATATTTGGTAGATGCAAGCTACAATCCTTTCTTGTATTTTAGATTTTAAATATTTTGTGACGAGTTGAGTAAAGTCTCAAATATTATTTGAGGCTATGGAGGTAAGTAAGAATGAAGGGTTTTATTATAAAATTAAAAAAATTAAAAAATTATCCGCTTATATTAATGTTTTTTACATTTATTTTTGCTTTTACAGCTATTGATATAATAACGCCGGATAAAAGCTTTTCCGAGTTTGAAAATAAGTATTTGCAGGCAAGACCTAAATTTACTTTAAACAGCTTTTACTATAATGAATATGTTCCGAAATATGAAAAATATATTAATGAACAATTTGTGTTGAGAAATAAATGGATAGATTTAAAATCAAGAGTTGAGTACTATATTGGAAAAACCGAGAATAACAGTATAATCTATGGTAAAGATAATTATATGTTTGATAAAGTACAGTTTATAAATCAAAAGCAGCTCGAAAAAAATATTGAAAATATAAAGAAGTTTGTTGAAATGTACCAAGATGAAAATATCAGATTTGCTTTAGTACCTAATTCTTATGAAGTTTTAAAAGAAAAGCTGCCTTATGGATTGAAGCTGTTTAATCAATCTAAGATGATAGATGATGTATACAGTAATTTTTCAAAGTATAAAAATGTGGAATTTTTAAATTTTGTTGATTTATTAAGTTCACATAAGAATGAATATATATATTATAAAACAGATCATCACTGGACAAATTTAGGAGCTTATTATGCATACGTTGAGTATATGCAAAACTTAGGCAAAGAGTATGTTAATATAAACAACTTAAATGCTCATGAGGTTGAAGATTTTTTAGGAACATATTTTTCTAAGGCAAAGAAGTTTAATGCCGAGTCTGACAAGATAACTTACTATGATGCAAACGTAGATAAGATGAGCTTTGGAGACAAGGAATATACTGACATATATGATTATGATAAATTTGATACCAGAGACAAATATGCTGCATTTTTATACGGAAATAATGATTTGACTGTTATAAGCAGCAAGGATTCTGAAAATAAACAAGACAAATCTCGTATCTTAGTAATAAAAGACTCATTTGGAAATTCATTTGTGCCGTATTTGACATACAGCTATGATGAGGTATATGTTTTAGATTTGCGTTCAAATTCACAAAAAGTAAGCGAAATTATGCAAAACTATGATTTTGATGACATATTGATAATGTATAGTGCAAATAATTTTATAGATGATATAAATATAATAAAATTGACATATTAATAAGGGTGAAAGATTTATGCATGAGCATAAATTTGAAAGAATGCGGAGAAATCTGCATTCTTTTATTTTAAATGGGTACTTTAAATATTTGAAAAGGATAAATGACTTGATTTTTTTAGTATCAGTATATAAAATATATATATAATAAT
>DGYI01000047.1:3724-72523 GCA_002396645.1 Firmicutes bacterium UBA5010 | reverse complement strand
TATAATAATATATATTATTATAAAAAATTATAAGGAGAGTTGTTATGAGAAAAAGGATTTTAAGTTTACTTTTAATTACGGTTTTAGTGTTGAGTAACATAAGCATGGTATTTGCGAATGACGCAACCATTATTTCCGCACAAGCAGACGCTAAAAAAATCACTATCATACATACTAATGACACACACGCAAGAGTAAAAGATTCAGATGGAGGATTCGGATTTGCTAAGATTGCCACAATAGTAAAAGAGACAAAAGAGAATAATCCAAATACCTTGGTATTTGATGCAGGGGATACATTGCATGGTATGCCGATAATTAATATAAGTCAAGGTGCAAATGCTATTAAAATTTTGAATGCGGTTGGGTACGACTTTATGACTCCTGGTAATCATGACTATAATTATGGTCAGGAAAGATTGATGGAATTAAGTGAAATGGCTGAATTTGAGATGCTCAGCGCAAATATCTTGGATTCTAAAGGAGATTATGTATTTAAACCTTATGAAATAAAAGAGATTGATGGAGTGAAAATAGGTATATTTGGTTTAACTACTCCTGAAACTGCATATAAAACAAGCCCTACAAATGTAGAAGGTCTTAAATTTGCAGATGCAATTGAAATTTCTAAGAAAATGGTGGAAGAATTAAAAGATAAGACAGACATTATAATAGCTTTAGCACATATAGGATTAGATGAGAGCTCTGTAATTACTTCTAAGGCTATAGCTGAAAATGTTGACGGAATAGATATAATTATTGATGGACACAGCCATACTACACTTCAAAACGGACTTCTTGTCAATGATACACTTATAGCTCAGACAGGAGATCATGGCAAAAATTTGGGTTTTGTTGAAATAGAAATAGTTGATGGTCAAATTGCTAAAAAAGAAGCAAGATTAATGGCTTCCGCAGATAATGCAGATATTAATGCAGATGAAGAAGTTGCAAATATGATTGCAGGAATAGATGAAGAAAACAAGCCTTTACTTTCTAAAGTTGTTGCTAAAACAGATATATATCTGGATGGAGTAAGAGAGAATGTAAGGACTAAAGAAACTAACTTAGGAAACTTATCTGCAGATGCAGTCAGAAGTGCTTCAGGTGCTGATGTCGGATTTGTTAATGGCGGTAATATAAGAATAGAATTAAATCCGGGGGATATAACCTTTGATGATGTTTCTAAACTGTTTCCTTTTGGAAATACAATAACTGTTATTGAAATGACAGGTGCGGAAATCATAGAAGCCTTAGAAAATTCTGTAGCAGGATATCCTGCTGCACAGGGCGGATTTTTGCAGGTAAGCGGAATAAGCTTCAAATTCTCTAAAGACAGAGAGGTAGGCTCAAGAGTTTATGAGACTAAAATAGGAGATCAATTAATAGATACTGCTGAAGAACTGGCTAAAAAATATACAGTTGCGATAAATGATTTCTTAGCGGATGGCGGTGATGGCTACAGTGTTATGAAAGGTAAAACAGTAGTTGGTGAAATAGGTACATATGAAGAGGTTTTTGCTGCATATCTTAACAGTAACGGAACTAAAGGCTGTGAGGTATCAGGAAGAATAGTTGAAGCACCTGTACCTGTAACAACCCCGGAACCTGCACCAGAACCAACACCTGCACCGGTTGAAGAAACTAAAGAAGAAATATATATAGTGGTCAGCGGAGATGTTTTGTGGAGAATAGCTCAAAAATATAACACTACATGGCAAGCGCTGGCAGAGTACAATAAATTATCTAATCCTCATCTGATTTTTGTAAATCAAAAAATACGTATACCTGTAAAATAAATATTATACAATGCAGTGCATTATTTTAAAAATGCACTGCATATTTGCAACTATGTGCTGCATAATTGCATCCGCGATTAAAAAAAACTTGCATATAGCATAAAATATTGATAAAATATTAATAAAGTATATTTATGGATATGTGAGGAAGGATTTATGGATAGAGATAAAAAAATATCGACAGCCGTAATACGAAGGTTGCCTAAGTATTACAGGTATTTAAAGGAATTATTAAGAAACGGTATTTATAAAACGTCCTCAAAAGAATTAAGTCAAATGACAGGATTTTCAGCGTCACAGATTAGACAAGATTTGAATAATTTTGGGGGATTCGGTCAACAGGGCTTCGGATATGATGTATATAATCTTAGCAATGAAATTGGAAAGATTATAGGGGCTGATAAGAATTATAAGATAATTATTGTAGGTGCCGGGAACATGGGTCAGGCAATTGCAAATTATACGGGATTTTATGAAAATGGATACGAAGTTATAGCTATATTTGATAAAAATCCGAAGATTATCGGAGTCTCCATAAGAAATGTTACTATACAAGATGTTGATGAGATTGAATCATTTTTGAGTAAAAACTTTGTTGATATAGGCGTAATATGTACACCTAAAAGTGCGAGTCAAGCAACAGCAGATTTATTAGCCAAGTGTGGAATTAAAGGCATATGGAATTTTGCACCTGCGGATATAAGAGTTCCTGATGATGTTGCAATAGAAAATGTGCATTTAAATGAAAGCTTATTTTCACTGACCTATTATTATAATAAGAATAAGATAAAGGCAGATTTATAAAAATCTGCTTTTTGCTTGTAGAATTAAAATATATTACAATAAAGTAATAATAAATTAAATCATAATTAAAAATTTTAATTTAGAATTAAAATTAAAACAATATATTTATAGTTTGTTGTTCAATGTTAATATAATAACAAATTATTAACATATAATCGATAAATATGGCTTGTAATGGACAGGCATTTTGCTATAATTATAATGTATTCGATTTATCGATATTTCATTTTTGAAATGTACATAGGATTGAAGGCAAATGTATAAAAATTTTAATTAATTAAAAATATATTTGGAGGATTTTATCAATGAACGCTTATATTGAAAGAGTTATTGAACAAGTTAAAGTAAGAAATGCTGGCGAGCCTGAGTTTATTCAAACAATTGAGGAAGTTTTAACTTCTTTGGCACCGGCTATTGAGAAACACCCTGAGTATGAAGCTGCAGGCTTATTAGAAAGATTAGTAGAGCCTGAAAGACAAATATTTTTCAGAGTATCATGGGTTGATGATCAAGGAAAAGTTCAAGTAAACAGAGGTTTCAGAGTACAATTTAACGGAGCTATAGGACCTTACAAGGGTGGAATCAGATTTAACAAAAACGTGTATCAAGGTATTGTTAAATTCTTGGGATTTGAACAAATATTCAAAAACTCATTAACAGGCCTTCCGATTGGCGGAGGTAAAGGTGGTTCAGACTTTGATCCTACAGGAAAATCAGACGGAGAAATCATGAGATTCTGTCAAGCTTTTATGACTGAATTATACAGACATATAGGTCCGGACATCGATGTACCTGCAGGAGACATGGGTGTTGGAGCAAAAGAAATTGGATACATGTATGGACAATATAAGAGAATAAGAGGAGCTTTTGAAAACGGAGTATTAACAGGCAAAGGCTTATCATACGGCGGAAGTTTAATCAGACCGGAAGCTACAGGATACGGTGCAGTTTACTACTTAAACGAAGTATTAAAACATCAAAATGATACAATGGTTGGAAAAACAATATCTGTATCAGGATATGGTAACGTTGCATGGGGAGTTGTTGAAAAAGCAAACGAATTAGGTGCAAAAGTTGTTACACTTTCAGGTCCGGACGGATATGTATATGATCCGGATGGAGTAACTGGTGAAAAAGTTCAATATATGCTTGAAATGAACGCTTCAAGAAGAAATAAAGTTCAAGATTATGCTGATAAGTTTGGCGTTGAGTTCTTCCCGGGACAAAAACCATGGGGAAGAAAAGTTGACATCGTTATGCCATGTGCTACTCAAAACGAAGTTAGAATGGAAGAAGCAGAGCAAATTGCAGCTAACGGAATCAAATATTATATAGAAGTTTCTAATATGCCTACTACAAATGATGCATTGGCATTCTTAATGAATAAAGGTATAATAGTTGCTCCTTCAAAAGCAGTTAATGCCGGTGGAGTTGCTGTTTCATCATTAGAAATGAGCCAAAACTCAATGAGATATTCATGGACATCAGAAGAAGTAGATGAAAAATTAAAAGGTATAATGACTAACATTCACAAAGTTTCAGTAGAAGCTGCTGAAGAATGTGGTTTAGGATATAATCTTGTAGCAGGAGCTAACTTGGCAGGATTCAAAAAAGTAGCAGACGCTATGATGGCTCAAGGTGTTATATAATAAATTAAACCTTATTAAAAGCAAATATAGTTAATATAAATTTTTAGACCTATCCTAGGATAGGTCTAAAATTATACTAAAATTTTTGTTGACGAGGAAACAAAATCTCACGTTAACAATTCATAGCACTTTGTGCAAGGAGGACACAGACATAAAAATGGAGAATAAAAAGCAAAAAGGCTTAATGACAGAAGGAAATATATTTAAACATATTCTGTTGTTTTCTATACCTTTAATAATAGGTAATTTATTTCAACAGTTATATAATGTTGCGGATAGCATTGTTGTAGGAAATTTCATAGGGGATAACGCTTTGGCTGCTGTCAATTCCAGCGGAGCTATTGTTCAGCTTCTGATAGGCTTTTTTATGGGATTTTCCATGGGTGGGGCAGTGAGTATTTCTAATTATTTTGGTGCTCGAAATAGTGAGGGGGTACATAAAGCTGTTCATACGACATTCGCTCTCTCAATACTTTTTGGATTAGTAGCAGCAATAATAGGGGTGACATTTACACCTACAATTTTAAGACTAGTTAAAGTAGACCCTGAGGTAATGGCAGATAGCGTTCTTTATCTGAAAATTTACTTTATGGGTATGCCAGGTTTGATAATATATAATATGTGCAGCGGAATGCTAAGAGCTGTAGGCAATTCGAGAAGCCCATTATATTTTTTAATTACTTCTTCAATTATCAATGTCGTTTTGGATGTGATTTTTGTTGCAGTATTTAACTGGGGTATAGCAGGAGTCGCATATGCTACTTTGATAGCACAGTTTGTCAGCGCTATATTGTCGGTGCGCAAGATGATGTGTAATGATGAAGTATATAAACTTGAGCTGAAAAAAATACGCTTTCATATGGATGAGCTAAAAAGAATTATCAATATAGGTCTGCCAAGTGCATTTCAAAATGCAATTGTTTCCTTATCAAATGTAGTTGTTCAAGCTAATATAAATAGCTTTGGCAAGGAGGCTATGGCAGGGGCGGGCTCATATACGAGAGTAGATGGATTTGCACTTATGCCTGTAATGAGCTTCTCAATGGCGCTGACAACCTTTGTAGGTCAAAATGTAGGAGCTAAAGAGTATGAAAGGGTTAAAAAGGGTACAAAAATCGGAGTTTTGATGAGCTGTGTCACAATAATTATAATTTCGGCTATTCTTTTAACATTTGCGCCTCAAGTAATGATGATATTCTCCAGAAATCCTGAGGTAATAGCCATAGGGAAAACAATGATGTATTCTGTTGTTCCCGGATATATATTTGTCGCCATGTCACATGCTTTGGCTGGGGCTTTAAGAGGAGCAGGGCTTACTAAAATACCTATGTATGTAATGGTAGTTTGCTGGTGTATATGTCGTATAATATGGATCACTGTTACAGTAAAACTATTTAACAATATTGTATTTGTTTTCCTGGGTTGGCCTGTGACATGGGTCTTAAGCTCAGCTATTTTGATTATATACTATAAACGTTCAAATTGGCTGGAAAAAGGAGGAGTAAATTGAATAGTAAAAGTTTAATTCCTATTTTAAAGCAGTTAAAAAAAATTAATGAAAAGCAAAATGAGTTAGCTAAGCTGGTATCAAAACAAATCCTTTATGAATACAGCTGTTCCGAATTAGATTGTATAACAAGCATAGGAAACAATGCAGCACCGAATGTAACAAAAATATCTAAGGAACTTAAAATGACAAGAGGTGCAATCAGTAAAATTACCAAAAGAATGTTGGAGAAGGGTGCTATAGAAAGCTATATGCTTGATTTTAATAAAAAGGAAATATATTTCAGACTTACTGAACTTGGAAAGCATATTTTTAATGAGCATGAAAGCTGGCATGAAGACTTTGAAAAAAGAAGTAATTTTTTCTTTGAAAAATATTCTGAGGATGAATTGAATCTGATAAAGGAATTTATGGATACCTACAGCGCATATGTAGACAGTAAAATTGATTCATTAAATAAAAAGAATCTATGAAAAAAGAACTCGTTCAGATGAACGAGTTCTTTATATATCGTGACTATCATATACCAAGCTATAATCTTTTAATCCTTTGACTGAATATATACTTTCAATTTCTTCGTCAACAAGAGCCAATATGTTTTTGTCATAGGATATTCTAGCACATGTTCCGCAGCTGGAGCTGAGCATTCTGGGAGTAGGTGCAAGAATACATTCTATACCTTTTTTTTCCATGCTCCTATTAAATTTCAATGCTCCGGACTGTGAAAAAAAGATTATAATATAATTCATTTTATTTTTCTGCCTTTATAATATAGTTTTCATTTCCTTCAACTATACTAACAGAAAATCCTTTGCTTGTCAAAAATTTTGTTACATTTGTTTTTGAAGTATTATTATCTACTGTTACTTCGATTGCATTTGTACTGTCAGTTAAAGCTTTTTTTGTCATCAACACCGGTTGAGGACAAGAAGTTCCGCTTGTATCCACTTTAATCATAATAAATTACCCCTTTCATCTATGCGTTTTTCTTTGAAATTGAATTTACTATCGATACAATTAATAAAAAGGCAAATCCTATTCCTACAGCAATTTGTCCGTTTACAGTAGGTCCGGCAGCACTTGAAGCAAGACCAAAGTTGTGTGCTACGGCAGCACCAACAATCATGCCCAATGCTGTAACTGCAGAGTCTGCATTTCCTTCACCTGCAAGTATTAATTGTCTTAAAGGGCAGCCGCTTAATAATACTGAGCCCCAGCCAACCAAAGCCATGCCTAAGAAATTCCAAAGACCGTCAGTATGTGCTACAGGCTGTTCAGCAAATCCTAAGTTGAATTTGCCAAGTACAAGATTTCCCGCTAATGTGAAAACTATTATTGCTATAAATCCAAGCAATAATGTATTTTCTTTAAACAATATAGCATCTCTTATTCCGCCTACTGTACAAAGTCTCGTTTTTTGTGCCAATGCACCTACTGCAAGTCCGGCGATTAATGAGATTATTATAGGAGCATGCATGCTTGCAGGTCCTTTTTCACTGAAGAAAATAAATGCCGGAGCAGCTATTAAAAGAGCTAATAATCCTATTGAAAATATCGGGAATACAAATCCGTCAAAGTTTGAGGTTTTATAATTCCTTTTTAATGTGAAGCCTTTATTTAAGAAGAATATTCCTACTAAAATACCGCCGATAAATCCAACAAGACCGACTATAGCGTTTAAATCACCTCCGCCGATTCTAAGCATCATTCTTAAAGGACAGCCTAGAAACATTAATGCACCAATCATTACCGCTATACCTAAGAAAAACCTTGTTATCGGAGAAGATCCGCCCTTTGCCTGAAATTCTTTACCGAAAAATGAACATATAAATGCTCCGAGAATAAGTCCGATTACTTCAGGTCTTATGTATTGTACGACCTCAGCTCTGTGTAATCCTAAAGCACCTGCGATATCTCTTTCAAAGCAGGCAATGCAAAATCCCATGTTTGCAGGATTACCGAGCTTAACTAAAACTACTGCTATAATACCTATTATAGCACCTGACAAAACCATAGCTTTTTTACTTTCGAAAAAAGATGTTTTTGTTTCAATTTTTCTACCTTCCATATAGTCCTCCTAATAAAATATTGTAGTTATAATGTCTCAGTATAGCTGAGATTATTAAAATATTTAGTTCACCCATATAGTATAGTTAAAATTATATCAAAGGTAAAATGAAAATAATTTATACAATTGCTGCTAAATATGAAAAAAAGTATAAATTATTACTTTTCTTTATGATTTTTAAAACTGTCAATTAATTTTTCGGAAAACATTTTATATGCTGATGCTTTAGCAGTTAAAAGACTGATTAATATCAAAACTTTTGTCTCATCATTTTTTAGCTCATCATCATTTTGAATGATATCGATATAGCCGTTAATCTCTGACGAAATATCTAAATATTCGCTGCTTGTGTGCTTTAAATAAGAACTGTAAGCTTCCTTTAAATTATTTTCTGACAATGAATATTCAAGTAAACTTTTTATATCCTCTAAAGACAGAATTTGCTTCATGTAAAAAATAAGTAGCAATTCTATAACATGATTAGGGGTATATTTTTTATTGTCAGGCTTAGAAAGAACTTGAGATTTGACATAGTTATTAATCATTGATTTAGTGTAAATCTTATCTTTAGAATTGCGCTTAAATTCAAGAAGCTCATCATTCAAGAAGCTCAAAACCTGTTCCATATAGAGATTTATATTTGGAATTTCCGATATTTCAATTTTAGAATTATGCAATGTTTTATCTGTCAGATCCAATATTTTTTGTATATCCATAAGCATCCTCCATATACTCTTTTTATTATTATATAGTAATGAAAACTATATTTCAATCAAAAAAATTCAATTATACTGATTGACAAATACTATGTAATGGAGTATTATATACTGTAATACATAGTAATAATAACTATATAAGGAGTGGCTTATGAATACAGATAAAAAGGAGCTTGTTAGCTCATATACGCATTTAGGCGGAGCAATATTATCAATTTTCGGGTTTTTGGCGATGCTTTTTAAATCTATGAAAGAAAATAATTTTTCTTCTGAAATTTCAAGTATTGTATTTGGCCTAAGTATGATATTTTTATACTCGATGAGTTCTGCATATCATATGATAGACTCTTCCAGAAAAAAAACTAAGCTTATTTTAAGGAAAATAGACCATATAATGATATTTTTTTTGATAGCAGGAACATATACGCCGATATGCCTTATAGCATTTAAAGGTTTATTAATCGGAAAAGTTCTTTTAATTGTCGTTTGGTCAATAGCTTTTATAGGCTTGTTCGTAAAACTGTTTTGGATAAATGCTCCGAGGTGGATATGCAGCGGATTATACATAGCAATGGGATGGACTGCAATATTTGTAATTAAACCTATAATTACTTATCTTGATTTTATGGCAACATTCTGGTTATTCTTGGGAGGGATAATTTATACAATTGGGGGAGTAATATATGGATTAAAAAAGCCGAACTTTAATTTTAAAAATTTTGGATTCCATGAGCTTTTTCATATATTCATACTTCTTGGGTCATTGTGTCATTTTATTATGATATATGGATATATAATATAAATATAAAATTAATCCGACATGATAAAATTATAATTTATATTAGCAGTAAATCAGCACACTATAGTATATTTAGTGTGCTGATTACTTTTATTTTTCCCACCAAGAATAGCTTATGGCACAAGCCGGATTATCTTGATTCATAGAGTTTATCAATATTAAAATTGATTTGCCCGGGGGAATTATTATCTTTCCGTGATTCTGCGAGATATCTGTATAGAATGCCTGTAATATTTTCAATGAATTAGCTTCATTAGGAAATAGCAAATTATCGTTTCCTTGATAAAATATAACGACTCCGTTTGAATTTATATTATATTCTAAGCTGTTTGAGTTTCCGTACATATATTTGAAGCCTTCATAATCTATTCTCGGATTTAGATATTGACTTTGAATTATTGGTGTGCTTGAAAAATTGACAACGCATATGCTTTCCACGTGTATTGTAGATTTTGAATTTTTGGGATTATATAAAGCTGCCCATTGATGCTTTCCGCAATTTAGCTGAGGGGTTCCTGAGCTGAATATTAATTCATCGTTAAAATTTTTTGAGTCGTCATCTTCATCAGTATTAAAATTTACTATTTTGTGTTTTTTTATTATATTATCATTTTTCAAATTAGAATAATAACTCATTGATATACTCCTTATAAAATAGTCTAAATGCCTCGTGAGTCCAGACTGTGAAAAGCGAGACATCTGCCATTTAAAATATCCTTCGGATATTGTACCATAAAGGTATGTAAAAAAAAGCCGTATTCTCTGTATAAATATTTAAAATTTACGACATTTTTTTATATATAAATTTATTCTTCAAGTAACATCGATATAAATATTTCTGTTATTTCAGGATTAAATTGAGTGCCTGAACATCTTCTTAGCTCATTTATAGCTTCGTCATCGCTTATAGCTTTATGATAAGGTCTGTCGTGTGTCATCACATCATATGCATCTACTATTGATATTATTCTTGATAATAAAGGTATTTCTTCTCCCTTTAAGCGATTCGGATATCCTTTTCCATCCCATCTTTCATGGTGTGAAAGTATAAGATATGCTATTTCGCTCAATTCAGGGTGGCTTTTGGCAATCCTATATCCTCTTGTAGTATGTTGTTTCATTATTTCCCATTCTTCATCGGTAAGCTTATCAGGTTTTAGTAAAATATAATTCGGTATTGCTATTTTTCCGATATCGTGTAATATAGCTAAAAGACTGAGCTTGGCCAGATCATTGTCAGAAAGCTTTAACTTTTTTCCCAAGCTTATTGCAAGTTCATTGGTTCTCTCGACATGCGCTTCTGTTTCAAGATCACTGTCAATTAATGATTGCTTTAAGGATTCAAGCAATGAATTTTTCAGACTGCTTTCGTTAAGTATTTTTTTGTTGTTCATAATTTCTCTGGCTATTGAAATAAGATCAATCATGCTGTTATCTATACTGTTTTTTGTCGAAATACCAAATTCGACATTTATATCAAATCCGAATATTTTTACGCTGTTAAAATTATTTCTTATTTTCTCGATAAAGATGACAGATTTTTCTTCATTTGTGTTTGGCATGACTATAACAAAATCTTCGCCATAAAGCCTTGCGGCAAAATAATTGTCGCATATCTCATTTTTTATAATTTCTGCCAGGCATTTAACCACATTATCTCCATTCTGAGTTCCGAAAAAATCATTTATAGCTTTTAGATTATTTATGTTTAAGACTGAGACGCTAATAGGCAATAGGTTTTTGTCATTCCATTTATCTATATTGCTGTCAAAAATATACTTGTTATATAACCCTGTAAGCTGATCCTGAGAAGCGTGCTCTTTTAACTTGTCATTTGCTGTTTTTAATTCCGTTATATTATGCAAGCTGATTAAAGTACCGGATTTTTTATCCTCTTCATCTTTTATAAGTAAATATTTACACTCATAATAAATTTTTTCTTCATTTTTTTCTATAATATACTCAATATTTTGTAATGCTGATAAATCAATGATTTTTATGTCATTTCTGTACAAAAAATCTTTAAGAGTAAGAGATAGTTTTTCTGTTTCATTTAAGCCAAATATTTCAATAAAGGAGTTATTACAGTACACTATGACATCATTATAATCAAACAACACAAAGGGATCTTTAAAATTCATTAAAATAAGCTTTTGTATTTTATATATAAAAAACCAAGGTTTATATTCAAATGTATAAATATATAATACAAATGATATGATTCCGTAGCTTAAAATAGACAAATCAAGGGGTAAAATTATTCTTTTGCTTAGAAAAAGATAGTTAATAATGACAACGATTAAAAGAGAGTAGAGGATAATTGTATAACGTGATTTATAAGCTTTTGGAACGTGAAGCAGTTTTTTTACAAGTAAAAATATCGATATAGCAACTAGGAGATATGAAAAAGCCAGATGCAAGGAGAATGGAAAATTTATTATTGGATTAAGTACGATACTTTCATAAAAATCTATAACTTCATAATTTACCGCAGTATTATGTATTGGATTAGTGATAAAGATAATGCCTTCTGCGACAGCATATATATGTATGATAAGCATAACTAAAGAATTTAGTTTCAAGCCTGTGAGTCCGGATATAAACCTTATCATGGAGAGGAGCATAAAATTTATTGATACAAAGATAAGGCTATTTCCCAAGGACATTAGATTATAATTATTGCTGATTAAATTTAAACAATATCCCAAATCAATAATCAGTGCAAATGTCAATAATCGAGACATTAAATATCCTAATTTGCTTTTTTGTATATAGGATTTATATATATAAAAGGCAAGGATTAGTGCAACTAAAAGATATATAGAGATAAAAAATTTGTTCACAATATCTACCTCCGTTAAATTACATAAATGTTTATAATTGTGTATTTATATACCCATATTTCTCGCGAAGGAAACTAATAAATAAAAAATAAATATAAAAATAGCAGATTTTATCTTAATCTGCTATTTTTAACTCACCTGCTATGAGATGAACTCTTATCTATTTGTTAATTTCTCTTTTATAAGCTCTGCAGCTTTTTGCAATTGATTGTCGGTAGAGTAGTATTCACTTCCATAGCCCTCAGTATCAGGATTTAACTCCAAAGTAATATCAGGCTCTATTCCTATACCGTGTATATTTACTCCATTAGGAGTAAAATACTCGGAAATTGTCATTTTAACTCCTGAACCGTCAGTACCGAAACGTTGAATTCTTTGAACAATTCCTTTTCCAAATGTTTTTGTTCCGATTAGAGTGCCGGACTTGGTATCCTTTACAGCTCCTGACATTATTTCTGAAGCACTTGCGCTTCCCTCATTTACTAAAAGCACATAAGGTATAGCTATTTTGTTTTTATCAGAATCGTAATATTCTTTTTCACCGGATTTTGTCTGAGTATATGTTACAAATCCTTCTCCGATAAGCATATCGGTTATTTCTACGGCAGTATCAATAAGACCTCCCGGATTATATCTTAAGTCAATAACCAAGCCTTGCATACCTTGCTTTTCAAGTGCGCTGTATTGTGCTTTAAAATCTGCCGCAGTTTGTTCATCAAATGTTGTAATTCTTATATAGCCTATATTATTCTCAAGCATAGAAGATTTAACGGTTACAAGCCTTATTTTTTCTCTCATCACTTCAACATCAAAGTTTTCCGGTTTACCATCTTTATCAAGTCTTAATATTGTAAGAGTGACACTTGTGTTTGGCATGCCTTTCATTATCTTTATAGCATCGTCCATTTTATCAGCTGTATATTCGGTTCCATTAACTTTTATAATTTTATCCCCGGTTCTTAGTCCTGCTTTTTCAGCCGGAGTATCTTCTATAGGAGCCACTACCATTATTCTGTTATCGTCGCTAGGAGTAACATAAACACCTATTCCTTCGTATGAACCCTTAGTTTGCTCCAATAAAGAATTAAATTCTTTTGGGGTCATATATTCGGTATAAGGATCACCAAGCGCATTAAGCATTCCTTTTAATCCACCTTCGAGCATTACGTTTTCATCAGCCTCATACAAAAAATTCTCTTTTGCATGGCTGATAAGCTTTTCAAATTTATTATACTTTTGCTCATAAAGTTTCAGTTTGTTAAAATCACTTTCTGAAACTAATACCTTATCCCCTGACTTAACCAAAGCAAAATTGCCAAAAGTATATGTAGCAAAAGCTGTGATTAGCACAGTAATAACTACAATTAATAATAATTTTTTCTTAGATACCATATTATCACTCCTACCTCTAATCTCAAATTGTGTTAAGCTGCACATAATATACAGCGTCTTTTATAGAAACCTCTATCTTGCTATAAGAGACGTTATAATAATATCTATATGCTTCAATAATCTTAATTATCCACGACGCTAAATATATTATATTATAATCTCGCAATGTTCCGAATATCGGGACTATGTATTGTCTTGCATAAAAAGACATTTGTCATTTAATAAATAATACCTAACGGTATTATTATATCATAATTATAATCAAATAGTACATAAAAATTTGAAGACAAATAAAGATATTACCTTATTGTTATTTTAAATATAAAATAAAAAATTGATACTAAGGAAAAACTAACAAACAGATAATATTATGATATTTATTTATAATATGATATAATATGCATAGCATATTATCAATGGCTCAGCTCGCTGAGACTATGATATAATATGAGCAGCAATATTAAAAATGTCTCGGTTTGTCAAAATTATAATATAATAATATAGATAGTATTTTTTATAAACCACGATTTTATGGAGGTATGATTATTGACATCAATATCTAAATATGAAATATTTCATATAAATGATTCTGATAATTTTGCATGGGGCTCTAATCAAGAATGGTATCTTGATTCGTGGCAGCGCACGGCAGGCTGTGGTCCGGCAACTTGTGCTAATTTAGTTTGGTATTTATCAAAAACACTTGATGAATTCAAGCCTTTATTTCTTTGCGAAAACAATGACAGAACAAGCATGCTGGCTCTTATGGAGGAGTTGTGGACTTATATTACTCCTACTCGTATGGGAGTTAATAATACTTCTATATTTGCAGAAGGAGTAGCTGAATTCGGATTGGATAAGGGCATAAAATTTAAGATTGATGTGTTGAAGATTCCTGTGTTTCCTACGGAACGTCCCGACTGGAATACAGTTAAGAAGTATTTGAGCTATGCATTTTCAAATGATTTACCTGTTGCATTTTTAAATTTATCAAATGGAAAGCTTAAAAATCTAGAAAGCTGGCATTGGGTTACTCTTACGGGAATTGATGAAGAAACTTCAGCTGCCACTATGCTTGATCAAGGTAAGCGCTCAGAAGTTGACCTTAAACTGTGGCTGGATACAAGCGCTATGGGTGGTGGATTTGTGTGTTTATCCTTATGAAAATCAAGTAAGGCATAAATAATCAAGAATTGCTAAGATTAAGTCTGACGAATACGTAAAAAGTATATAAACCGCAGGGAAAAATTCCCCTGCGGTTTTAGTTTTTTAATTAAAGTAGCTGATGATTAATTTAATATATTATTACAGTTTTATTTTTCTCATCCCAAAGAACTATATTATCAAAAGCTTCTCCGATAAATTTTACGGGAACCATAATGCTTCCGTTGATTAGTTTTGCAGGAACATCTAATACTTTTTGTTTTCCGTCGATAGTGGCAAACAGTTCACCGGGTTTTATTTTAAGGGTACTTTTTCCGTTTGTTATTGCTGCTGTTTTAGTTATGTTATTCCATTCCACAGCATATCCCAATTCTGAGAATACCCCTCTTAAAGGTACTAAGGTTCTTGCGTTTTCTATAAAAGGTGTGCTCGTACCGTATTTTTTAAAATCTACATAGCTATCATGAATTTTTATGTTAATTCCATTAACAGTAGGGGAATTAATAAGATTTTTCTTCGTTTTTTCAAATTCACTCAAATATTTTTCGTAGCTGATACTTGTCTTCGGAACAGATAAGTTATTATCAGCTTTATGGCTTTTGCTTATGACTTCATCTGTGATTAAAAAGTAATCATAAGAAACTGTATTCTTCATGTCAGGGGTAGGATCATTCCAAGTTGTATCAAGGTTAAACCAATATCCGCCTATATTGACCAGATTCCAGATATGGGAAGCAGTTATTGATCCGTTATAAGCATTTCCTGTTACCAATAATACAGGTATATGTAATTTTTTTAACATTTCATATGTCAGCAGGGCATATCCGTTACATACACTTTTACCTTCAAATAGAAGCTGATAATGAGAATAGTTTTTAAGCTCAGTATCATATTGACCGTTAAGTACGATATAATCGTTTACGGCCTTTACCTTCTCATAAGTGTACATATCATCTGTTATGATTTCTCCAAGAATTTCATCTATTTTTTGCGATACTTTTAAATCTTCCTCTTTTGTAGTCAGGTATGTTACATTATAATATATCAGAACATTATTTTGAACTCCGCTATATCCGAAGTTTACATTTTTGACAGTGCTTGATATGTAAGTGTTGCTATCTAAGCCTACATTTATAGCATTTTTGACTTCTTCTATAGAAGGAGTTTTTCCTCTGTATCTTATGCTTATTTTTTCACTTTTTTGCGATAACTGAGAATTTAAAATACTTTGAAGTTCTGTTAAAGTTTTAGCTTCAAATTCTGAGACACTTTTCGTGTCAGATGATATTGTAAAATTTGAAAATATTATCAAGATAAGCATTGCTAATGATATAATTCGATAAACTTTAGACATAGGACCTCCAAACTTAAATTACAAAAATTTTAGCATAATTATAAGCATAAAGCAATCTATAATATGAGTATTTGTGAAAATAAATGAATTTTCAATAATAAGTATTTTAAAATCCTATAAATGAGGGTATAATTAAAATTATAAAACAATAGGAGAGAATATGTTAGATAAAAACATTAAATATATATTAAAAAACATAAAAAATCACGGTTACGAGGCTTATCTTGTAGGAGGAGCGGTCAGAAGCTTTCTTTTGGGATTGGATGTCTCGGATTTTGATATTACTACAAATGCTTTACCGCAGATAATAGAAAAAATCTTCAAAAAAACAATTCCCACAGGAAAGAAATTCGGTACTATAACTGTTATTCATGAAAACAATTCTTATGAGATAACTACCTTCAGAAGTGACGGACATTATTCTGATGGAAGAAGACCTGACAATATCAGCTTTTCCGATGAACTTACAGAGGATTTAAAAAGACGTGATTTTACAATGAATGCTATTTGCATGGATTATGACGAAAATATCATAGATTATTTTGGAGGAACAGAGGATATTAAAAATCGTGTGGTAAGATGTATAGGAGATCCTGATCAGAGATTTAATGAGGATGCACTCAGAATGCTCAGAGCCGTAAGATTTATGACACAGCTGGGATTTTCTTTAGATGAAAAAACAAGACTATCTATAGTTAAAAATAGTTTTTTGATAAAGCATATAAGTGCTGAGAGAATTCGTGACGAATTAAATAAAATTTTAATCAGCGACAAGCCATCAGAGGGCATAAGGACACTTATTGATACAGAGCTTATGAAGTATATAATTCCTGAATACATGAACACTGTGGGTTTTGACCAGCATAATCCTTATCATGATAAGGATGTTTTCGAGCATACGATGGAAGTTTTGGACAATATTGAGCCTAAATTAAACTTAAGACTAGCTGCACTTTTTCATGATATAAGCAAACCTGAATGTTTTACACAGGACGAAAACGGAAGAGGACATTTTTTTGGACATCATATTAAATCTGCAGTGCTTGGAAAAGAAATAATGGAAAGATTAAAATATTCATGTGATATGATTGAAGATGTAAGAATTTTAATCAGATATCATCTCCTTAAAGAAATAGATATGAAGGATAAGGGAGTTAAAAAGTTTATAAATAACGTTGGAATTGAGAGACTGGATGATATGTTTTCTCTTAATATAGCAGATATTAAAGGAAAATCAAGCAATGCAGGATTTGAAAAAGTTGAAGTGCTTCGTGAAAAATGCAGAGCTATTATTGAAAACAAAGAGCCTTTAAGCAAGAAAGATTTGAATATAAACGGGTATGATTTAGAGGCTTTGGGTATAGAAAAAGGCAGTATATATACCGAACTTTTGGATAAAGCTCTTGACTTGGTCCTGGAATATCCGGGAAAAAACACTAAAGAGGAATTAACAGAATATATATTAAGCTTGATAAACAATAAAAAAGGACTAGATAGCTAGTCCTTTATTCTTACTTTGACGCTTTAACTTTTATCCATAAGTCTGTTAATTTTTGTTTTAATACCTCATTATGTTTAAAAACTTCATCCTTTTCATATCCGAATCTTGGCAGATATGCTTCGTTTCCGTAATAATCTCCGCCTTCGGAAGACATTTCTTCCAGCACTTCCTTGTTAGGAGAAGCATAACCTACAGTTGCAGTATTGTCCTTTGAAGCCTCATATGACAGGATATAATTTATAAACTCATGAGCTAACTCCGGATTTTGCGCGTTTTTAGGTATTACCATTGCATCACTCCATATGTTTGTTCCTTCACTTGGCATGAAGAAGCTCATATCTTCGTTTTCGTTTAATATATATGAAGCATCTCCGCTGTAAACTACGGCAATATCCTTTAATCCGCTAGCCATTCCATCTATTACATCGTCAGTTACATATGCAGGTATCATAGTGTCATTTAATTCTTTAAGCCATTCATAAGCTTCGTTTATTTCATCTATATTTTCAGTATTCATAGAGTAGCCCAATGCCTTAAAAGCTATCATAAACGAGTCTCTTTCAGAATCATACATGTATATTTTTTCTTTATAATCTGTATTTTTCAAAACATTAAAGCCTTGGCTTTCAACTACTTCTTTAGGAACATTATTATGATTATATACTATTCCTACGCTGCCCCAGAAATATGGAACAGAATAGTCGTTATTAGGGTCATACGGAAGATTTTTAACACCTTCATATAAGTTTGACATATTAGGAATTAAGCTTTTATCTATTTTCAATAGTCTATCTTCACTTATAAGTCTTTCTATCATGTAGTCGGAAGGAACTATTATATCATAGCTTTCTCCTGTTTGTACTTTTGTGTACATCATTTCGTTAGAGTCAAAAGGATCATATATAACCTTTGCATTAAATTGTTTCTCGAAATTTTTTATTACATCCTCACCGATATATTCTCCCCAGTTATATACTTTTAGAGTAGAGGAAGCCTTTGAACATCCTGATAGTAAAAGCACAGCTATTAATAATAATACTAAAATCTTTTTCATATTTTCTTTTTTTCCTTTCTTTCTTTTAATATAGGTATCACATTGACTAATATAAGCGCAATTGTGATAATTACAATCATAATGGTTGAAAGTGAGTTGATTGAAGGATTTATACGCTTTGACATCGTGTAAACCATTATTGAAATATTACTCACTCCGTTGCCTGTTACAAAATAAGATATTATGAAATCATCAAACGACATTGTAAAGGCTATAAGTGCACCTGAAATTATCCCCGGCATTATTTGAGGTACAATAACCTTAATAAGAGCCTGCCAGGGAGTTGCACCGAGATCCAGTGCTGCATCGGCTAAATTCGGGTCCAAAGAGCGAAGCTTTGGAGTTATGCTCAGCATAACATAAGGAGTACAAAACATTATATGTGCAATTAATAATGTTCCGAATCCTTTCTCGATATTTAATGTTGTAAAAAACATTAAAAGTCCGATAGCTGTCACAATTTCCGGATTCATAATAGGCAAATCATTTACCTGTTCTACCACTGCTCTGACTATTTTTCTTGAGCTTGATAGTCCTATAGAGGCAATAGTTCCGATTATAGTTGAAATAACTGTAGCCAATACTGCTATTAATATAGTGTTTATGATTGATTCAACCATAAATCTGTCATGAAACATTTTTTCGTACCATTGCAGAGAAAAACCGGTGAATCTTGTCAATGATCTTGATTCGTTAAATGAAAATATTACTGTATACAGTATAGGTGCGTAAAAAAATATAATCAGTAGGCCCATGTATATTTTAGGTAATATCTTTTTTGACTGTTTCATCTTACCGGATCCCTCCCTGCCGATGGATTCTTATCTATTTTCTTAGTGATGTACATTGAAATCATTATTATAACTGCCATTATCATTGATATTGCACTTCCGAAGTTCCAATTTCCTGATGTTAAAAACTGTGACTCAATAACATTTCCTATAAGCACATACTGACCGCCTCCGAGAAGCTTTGGTATGAAAAAGCTTGAAACTGCCGGCAAAAATACAAGTGTTATGCCGCTTATAACGCCGGGTATTGACAGAGGAAGAGTTATTCTTAAAAATGACTGTACTTTATTGGCACCCAAATCATCTGCCGCTTCCAAATAGCTTTTATCCATTTTAGTCAGTGATGTATATATTTGAAGAATCATAAAAGGTATAAAGTTGTAAACCATGCCTAATATAACCGCAAAATCCGTATGGAGCATTTTTATAGCAGGTATGTTGAAAAATGAAAGTATAGAATTTATTATCCCATTATCCTGAAGTATTCCCATCCAGGCATATGTTCTTACGAGCATATTTATCCACATAGGAAGAGTGATAACAAGAACAAGTATAATTTTTCTTTTTTCATCCGAATTAGCTATAATATATGCAGCCGGATATCCTAATAAAATACATAATATTGTTGTTATTACAGCAATTTTAAGTGATTGCTGCAAAACGCTCATAAAAATATCATCGCTGAAAAACTTAACAAAATTATTTAATGTAAATCTTATGGTTATAACATCATTTCCCGGTTTTGTGAAAGCATATAGAACAATTAAAAGCATTGGCACTACAATAATAATTGATATCCAAAATATATAGGGATAAGCCATTTTACTGAACTGCTTCATCTCAATAACCTCCGATTTTAGACATTATATGAAGATCCTCGGGATAAAACATAAGCCCTACCTCAGCACCGACCTCGGACTTGTCCGTTGTGTCTACGGTATACTCGTATCCCTCTGTTTTAAATGTCACATCATAAATTCCGGGCATTATATTTTCAGGATCGAAATCATAAACCACATCAGTTATTTCAACCGGCATTTCACTTTCCAGGCTCCATGCAGAGGCATTTGCCCATGTTTTCAAATCTGTTCCGAGGGCTATGCTTTCCTTGATTTCATCAACTGTTTTAAAAAAATTAACTGCGAATATTTCTTCCTGGTATTCTTTGTTTACTATTCTGTTTTCATCTGCGACAATCATATTTACAGTTACGCTGGTACCTTCATAGGTAGAGAAGGTAACAGGATATGTTCCGTTTTCAGGTTTTATATCATATTCAATTTTATTTATGGAAATCCACTCATCTGTTTCAGGATTCCAAGCCTGCGCATCTGCTCTTGCTACAATATCCGCATCTGTCAGTTCTTTAACGTCTGCTATATCCAGATAAAAATCGTTAGCGCTCATTTTTTCGTTAGCCTTATCATTTATCACGGGCTTTTCTTCTGAAACGTGCATTTTTACAGTTATGCTTGTTCCTGATTTTGTTTCTACAACAATTTCATAATGCACACCCTTGAATAAAACTGATTTTACTATACCCTTGAGCTTTCCTTCTTCTTTTTTTACTATATCTAAATCCTCAGGTCTTATTACTACATCAACTTTTTCATTTTTATCAAAACCGTAATCCACACATTCAAACTTTTTATCCTCAAACATAACCTCATAATCCTTAAGCATTATACCGTCAATTATGTTGCTTTCACCTATGAAATTTGCTACATATGAATTTACAGGCTCATTATATATGTCTGTCGGAGTTCCGATTTGCTGGATTCTGCCGCTTTTCATTACAACTATTGTATCTGACATAGTAAGAGCTTCCTCTTGGTCATGCGTAACGTATATAAAGGTAATTCCAACCTCTTTTTGGATTTTTTTAAGCTCATGCTGCATTTCTTTTCTTAGCTTTAAATCCAAAGCACCTAAAGGTTCATCAAGCAAAAGAACTTTTGGTTCATTTACCAGTGCTCTTGCGATAGCAACCCTTTGCTGCTGACCTCCGGACATCTCGCTTACACTTCTTTTTCCGTACTCCTCAAGACCTACAAGCTTAAGCATACGGTTTACTTTTTGTTCAATTATATCCTTAGCCTCTTTTTTTATTTTAAGACCAAAGGCTATATTGTCATATACATTCATATGAGGGAATAGTGCATATTTTTGGAAAACTGTGTTTATTTCTCTTTTATACGGAGGAAGATTGCTTATTTCTTTTCCATCAAATACAAGATGTCCTTCTGTAGGACTTAAAAATCCTCCTATAATTCTTAAGAGAGTCGTTTTTCCGCATCCGCTGGGACCAAGCAGTGTTATAAACTCATTTTCCTTAACATACAAATTTATATTATCTAAAACTATATCACCGTTAAACTTTTTAGTTATATTTTTTAATTCAATTATTTTTTCACTCATCACTTCAGCTCCGTTTCTTAGAAATTAGGAGGTGTGCTCACCCAAAGTATTCTGCACACATTTTTTCCCGTGTTTTCGATATAATGATCCTTATTAGTCTTAAAATAAAAAGATTCTCCCTTTTTTACCTTATAAACATCATTCCCATAATGAAGCATGATAGTTCCTGCTAAGACATAACCGAATTCTTCACCCTCGTGCGGAGGATCAAGTTTAGTTTTGCCGTAGCTGTCAATTTCCACTAATATAGGCTCCATTTTGTTTTTTTGAGCATTTGGAATAATCCAATTGATAATGTAATTATCATCCGTTTCCTTAACAAATACATCATCCTCTTTGAAGACTATCTTATCCTCTGCCTCTTCATTAAAAAATTTAGCAAGGTCTGTTCCCAGACATTCCAGTATATCGACAAGAGTAGCAATAGACGGGGATGTCAAATCTCTTTCAAGCTGTGATATATATCCTTTTGTCAGCTCGCATCTGTCGGCCAATTCTTCCTGAGTCAGAAAGCTGGCTGTTCTCAGTCTTTTTATTTTATTCCCGATATTCATAATAACCTCCCATAATATATTTCACGCCGTGTGGAATATATTCCACGTTAACTACCTTACTAAATAAACGGTAAAATATCTGCTAAAAAAGTCTTTAATATTAAACTCTAAGTTTATAATTATTAAACTTTAATAACAAAATGTATTATACATATGTGTAATCATAATGTCAATATCAAAATTTAAGAAATTTACAAAAAATGTTTTTTATAATTACAGACACTAAGTATCTTGTTTATAAATACTAAACTTTTGCACAAAAAAACGCTGATATAAATTATTTATATCAGCGTTATCAGGAAAGAGCATGTTTGTTTTTAAACTATTCTATAACTATTTCGACTTTTGTTCCGTCATCTGTTTCTATATCGACTATTTTTCCTTCTGCTCCATCTTGAATTAATTTAATGATATCATCAATATCTACATTCAGATTTCCGAGCTTAACGTCGAAATTACTGTCACTTGCCTTAGCTATTTTAAATGCAATGTCTATAAGAGCAATAGGAAGATTTACGTTAACCTTTGTTCCTTCTTCACCCTCAACAACCCTTATTTTTACCCACTTTGCAGTTCTTCCGTCCGCTTTTGAGATAAGGCTGAGTTCTTCTTTCTTATCTTCTACGGATTCTAAAAGCTTGGATGCTTCCTCAACAGTTATTTTACCTTCTTCAACCATTTTTAATATTGTTAATTTTTCACTCATTTTAATATCCTCCAAATTTTTATATTTTATATTTTTATATTTCGCCTAATAATTTTAATGCTTCGTCTGAGCTTATTTCGCCCTTACTTAATTTTTCTAAAATTTCATTCTTTTCAGTTTCATTATTTTCAATCTTATTGCTGTAGCCAAGAGCAATTATTACCTCATCTAAAAGTTTTCTGACAGTCGGATAAGATATGCCCAGCTCTTTTTCAATCTCTTTTATATTGCCTCTA
This sequence comes from Firmicutes bacterium UBA5010, assembly GCA_002396645.1. Taxonomy (GTDB): domain Bacteria; phylum Bacillota; class Clostridia; order Tissierellales; family Sedimentibacteraceae; genus UBA1535. The sequence continues at coordinate 49,168 of DGYI01000047.1, read as the reverse complement.
TTTTTGATGAAAATTTCAGCAAAATACCTTTTTTCTTTATCCAGTCTGCTGAATTTATCTAAGTAAAATTCTCCGCTTATTTTAGTTTTGCATTTACCGCAGGATAATTCCGTAACTCTGAGTTCATCATTGCATACAGGACATTTTCCTAAAATGTCTCTTTTCATTCTTCACCTACCTCCTTAGCATGTGTATATATGTACCTTTGCATCTTTTGAATCCACATTTATTATCTCAAATGGCGGAAGAAGCATCAGTGCATCAAATAAATATTTAACTTTTTCAATTTCGGCAAGGTCTATAACCGTGTCTTTTTTATCGCTGTGTTTTATTGCAATCTTTAAGCCGAATACGCTTAGTCTTTTTATGAACCTCAAGGGCAGTGCAGGTAAATTTATTCTTATATTTTTACCGTCTTTCTTATCATCGATTGCATTAATATATATTTTTAGTTTCCTTGCACGCTTTTTTGGACTTATTTCGATGTCATTTTTATACTGAATGCTTTCAATTTCTTTGATAGCAGCATCTACATCAGTCTTTCCGTTTTGAAGTCTGCGTAATATTTCATTAAGCTGGCCATTCATATATAACCTCCATATAATTAATTTATAAATTAAAATTATTTATCTTAACCATATTATATTCTATCAAAATCAATTTGTCAATAGATAAAATTAAAATAATTAATACAACAATTAAAAATATTAATTAATAGATTAAGAATATTAAAGTTGAAATTGATGTTTAATTTTTTACTCTGAGCTGTTATAATAAATCATAATCTTTCAAACGAAAGTTGAATGTCTCAAACGTAGTCTGAGACTATGGAGGTGTGTATTTATGGCGAAGCTTAAAAATAAATTTGTATGCCGCTCTTGTGGCTATGAAAGTGCAAGATGGATGGGGAAATGTTCTAATTGCAACGAGTGGAACAGCTTTGAGGAGATTGTTGAAGCTGTTTCAAAAAAGAATGATGTCAGGCTGAATACAAACAGAAAGTTAGTAAAAAAGCTAAGTGAGATAGAATCGGGAAACAGCGACAGAATTATCACGAATATAAATGAATTTAACAGAGTTATGGGCGGAGGAATAGTAAAGGATTCAATAACTATCATAAGTGCTAAGCCTGGCGCGGGAAAATCAACCTTGCTTTTGCAGATAGCCAATGATATAGCCCATAAGGGACTCAGAGTTTTATATGCATCCGGAGAGGAAAGCGACAGTCAGCTAAAAAGCAGAGCAGAAAGAATATTAAAGGAAATAAACGAGAATATATGGATTTTATCTGACACGAGCATGGATAATGTCGTGGAATACATAAATGAGATTAATCCCGATTTAATAATTATAGATAGTATTCAGGTATTTACCTTGGAAGAATGTATGCCGTCAAGGGCAGGCTCCCCTACTCAAACCATGGAATGCGCCAATAAATTATTGTCTATTGCAAAAAATGTCGAAAGACCAAGAGCTGTAATTCTTGTAGGGCAGATGAATAAAAACGAGGAGATAGCAGGTTTGCGTGCCTTGGAACATCTAGTTGATACTGTTTTAATAATTGATGGAGAAAACGAAGAGGAACTAAGAGCTTTGCAAAGTACAAAAAACAGATTCGGAGGTACCGGTGAAATAGGATTTTTTGAGATGAGTGAAAATGGTATGCTTTCAATAGACAATCCCTCGGAATATTTTATAACAATGCGTGAAAATGACGATGCTGTTTCGGGAAGTGCTTTATCGGTCGCAAGAGAAGGTTCAAGACCGATAATAGTGGAAATAGAAAGTCTTGTATCAAGCTCCTTTGCTCCTTATCCTTCAAGGATAGGTGAAAATCTTGGAAAGGATCAATTAAACACACTGATTTCTATACTTGAACAAAGGGGAAAAATAAACTTATTCAATAAAAATGTTGTAATCAAAATAACCGGAGGACTGAAAATAAAAGAACAGGCGATTAATTTATCGGTTATAATGAGCATTGTATCATCTGTATATAATAAAGGAATACCGAATGACATAGTTTTTATCGCAGATGTAGGATTAACAGGAGAGCTGAAAAAAGTTCCTTCTCTTGAAGCCAGAATAAGAGAGCTGGACAGAATGGGATATAAAAAGGTTTATACAGCAAAAAATTCCTTTAACAGACCTGTGAAATTTAATAATATAACTGTTGTGGAATGCAATAATTTAAGCGAGGTTATGCTTAGTGTTTTCGGAAAGCTTAAAAGTACCGATTAAATTGAAGGAGCAAAGAGCAGCTCCTTCATTGTATTTTATAATATTTATAGCAGGCTGTATTTTCCCAAAGTTTTCAGATAATCCGTTTTTTGTTCTATAACATCACTTAGTTTAATATCGAGTGTTTCACAAAGAGATGCCAAGTAGAACATCAGATCTCCCATTTCCTCTTCTATTTTTTCCTTACATATTGGGCATAAATCCCCTTCAAGATGACTTTCTAAAAAGAATTTGTTTTCTTCTATAGTTTTATCGTTACGCAGAACTTGTTTTTTTGCGTTGATTTTTATACATCCGCAATGCGTGACAGATTTAAACACAGCTCTGTCCAGAAGTGCGGTTTGTTCACTTAATTTTGTTACTATATCTAATATACTTTTATTTCTAAACTGAGCGTTAGAGACACAGTCCTGAAAAACAGAATATTCATTTGACATAAGACTTACTCCTTTTATTATATTTTTTATTAAGGACTATTTTTCTTGCTTTTCTAAATTATAAACAGTGACAAGCTTATATGTCAAATAAAAATTAAGATTTTATTTTTGCTATAAAATTTAAAATTTAGAACATAATAATATTAATTGAAATTTATAAGAATAAAAGAAAATTATAACAAAAATAAATATTAAACCCCATGCACAAATCTTTTGGCTCTTAAATATGAAAATCAGTATGTAAAAACACGGAAAAAAATCATAAAAAATTATTATTGACAAACATGTACGTGCATTATATAATAATAAATTTGACTTTTTATTGCGCTTGAGGTATACTATATATTAGGAGGTAGTACGATGTATAATTTAGGCGATAAGGTTGTATATCCTATGCACGGAGCAGGGAAAATAGAATCTGTTGAAGAAAAAGAGGTTTTGGGCGAATTGAAAAAATACTATATTTTAAAAATGCCAATAGGAGAAATAAAGCTGATGATACCTGTTGATAATGTAGATAATATGGGATTAAGAAACATTATTGATAGGGATGAGGTAAATGATGTGATTGCCATTTTGAAGCAAAATGCTGAAAAAAACAACTCTAATTGGAATAAAAGATATAGAGAAAATATGGAAAAAATGCGCACAGGGGACATCTTTGAGCTAGCACATGTTGTAAGGGACCTAGCCTACAGAGATAAGGAAAAAGGGCTGTCGACCGGAGAGAAAAAAATGCTGGCAAATGCCAAACAAATGCTTATCAGTGAAGTTGCACTATCTACAGATCAAGACGGAGACACCGTAACCGGCTATATAGAAAATTTTCTTGGGAAAATCGGATAATATATTAAAGATTTTAAGATTAGATTAATATTATTATAATATTATAAAATAATTAATCGGGATATCATAGTCTCGTACTTTGTACGAGACCTTTAAATATCCTGCGTATATTATACAATTTTATTTTTGTAAAATTTATTTTATTAAATGACTTGTATGATATCCGTATAAAACTTTATAGAAAAGGGGGTGAAAGTATGCTCAAAAAGTTAATCAGAGTGATATTAACTTTTTTGGGAGTAATGTCTGGTATTTTTATTGTTGCATCTATCGTTGATTTAGGCATTTTAGAATTGGGCACATGGAAGCAGTATATGTTTATATCTGTAGGCGGAATTATTTTTGGAATTATATTTTTTATTTTAACTCCTAAAATAGTTGCAATAAGCGTGAAAATTGCTAATAGCTTTGAAGGAGAGATATTAAAGTTTTCTACAACAGATATAATTTACGGATCAGCCGGTTTAATAATAGGCTGTATAATAGCTTTTCTGATTAGTCAGCCATTTCTTAACTTAACAATTCCGTATTTAGGAGCTATTATTTCAGCAATTTTGTACTTATTTTTAGGCTATCTTGGAATCAAGGTAGCTACCAGAAAAAAAGATGATGTATTTATAAGCGGTATCAACTTAAAAAAGACCGGTATTAAAATGAAGGGACTGCTAAAATCATCTAAAACGAACATATTTCCTAAAGTGCTGGATACAAGCGTTATTATTGATGGAAGAATAACAGACATATGCAAGACAGGATTTCTTGAAGGTCCGCTTGTTATACCCGAATTTGTATTGCAGGAATTAAGACATATTGCGGATTCTGCCGATCCGCTCAAAAGAAACAGAGGACGTCGCGGACTTGATATTTTGAATATGCTTCAAAAAGAAGATGAAATTGAAGTAGTGATTGAATCGAGGGATTACGGACATGATCTTGAGGTTGATGTTAAATTGTTAAAGCTTGCCGAAGAACTTGGAGGAAAGGTTTTAACAAACGACTTCAATCTAAACAAGGTGGCTGAATTCCAAGGAGTTAAGGTTCTCAATATCAATGAGCTGGCTAATTCTATCAAACCGGTTGTTCTGCCAGGTGAAGAAATGAGTTTAACCATAGTTAAAGATGGAAAGGAATCAAATCAGGGACTCGCATATCTTGACGATGGAACCATGATTGTAGTTGAGGGCGGAAGAAAACGCATAGGAGATTCTGTAGAAGTTATAGTTACAAGCGTTTTGCAGACTGCCGCCGGAAGAATGATATTTGCAAAAATAAAATAATTAAAAAAATTTTAAAATCTATAGTTGAAAACAAAACGAAATTTTGCTTTCAGTTATAGATTTTTTATTTTGGGTTAAGATATAAAGTAAATATTATTATTTAAAAGTCTCGTGTAAACGAGACTATTAAGATTATGTGATTAGGAGAAGCTATGATTGTCGTAATTTTAAGAGCAATTATATTATATGTAGTTGTTTTATGTTCTTTGAGAATTATGGGAAAAGGTGAACTGGGAGAGTTACAGCCATTTGATTTGGTTGTTTCTCTTATGATTGCAGAACTTGCCGCCATGCCTATGGAAGACTTAAATTCCCCTATGTCGCATGGTATAACCGCAATTGCAACCTTGGTATTTTTACAGTGTCTGATGTCATTTCTATCTATTAAAAGCAATGAGTTCAGAAGAATAATATGCGGAAATCCCTCAATTCTAATTTCGCACGGAAAATTTAATTTTAAGGAAATGAAAAAACTGAGAATAAACGTCAATGATGTTTTAGGACAATTAAGATTAAAGGGTTATTATAATATTGAAGATATTGATTATCTGATAATGGAGACAAACGGTCAGGTGAGTGTTTTAGCATCCACAGGTTCATTAGAGAAAAAATGCAAGCGAATGCCCATAGCTGTAATTTTAGATGGAAAAATAATGTATGATAATATTGATAAATACAATTTATCAAGAAGTAAACTTGAACTTGAACTCAAAAAACAAAATCTTCACTTGAATAATATCATTTATGGAGCAGTAGATGAAAATAATAAATACATTTTATATAGAAAAAATAACTAGACCTTAAGGACTATGGCATAACAGGAGGGTGCAATGAAAACCTTATATGTATCATTTGCTTGGCTTATTATCATAATTTTAGCCTGGTATTTGATTTACTATTTCTCAATAGATAATGCTATAAAATACTTTGATATTGAATTAAAGAATATCTATAATGCTGTTATAAACGAAAACTATAATGAAGCTCAAATGATTTTAAATAAAGTAATGGAAAAATGGAAAGATACCGAAAAACTTTGGATATATTTTGTTCATCAGGGAGAAGTAGAGGATATTATTGCATCCATACAAAAAATGGACTCTTATATCAAAACAGAAAATAAATCTATGACTTTATCAGAAATAGAAGAGTTTAAAAAATTTCTAAGAAAAGTCATGGGAAATGAGAGCATAACACTTGAAAATATTTTCTAAATTCTTGTAATTTATATAATCCGATGATATACTTATAATGTGTTTTAAGAGATTGAAAACACAACATGTTTCAATCTCTTAAAACACATTGAGGATAATTATTATCGGAGGATAGAATGAGTAGAGTTTCTTTAAATGAACTACATGAAGAAATATTGCATAATCTAACAAAAAAAGATTTCATAAAAAAAATTAGCTTATCAGAAGAAAAAATTCAATCTCTGGTTCTTAATAAAGCTTTTACAACTAAGCTTTCTGTTATTATTGCCAAAACTCGTATTAGCTGTGATGATGTAAGAGAGCTGTCTATAGAAATTTTAAACTCATTAAGTGAAAACTTGCCTAAGGATTGGCTGAAATATGTGTATGAATATACATTATACAAATCATTTCCTGATTCCGTATCTATAAAATTAAATCCAAAATATGAAGATGCTGTTGTTGTATATCTTGAAATATTAAAAACAGTTTTTTATAGTGTGGAAAAACATCAAGAGACTGAAAGTTTCAGCTTTAACTCATTTATATCAAATAATAACACAGACTTTGAACGAAATGAGGATTTTCAAAAATTTAAAAAAGTATACATAGATAATTATATTTATGAACTTATATTATTAGAGCACGAATTGACCAATTCTAAGCTTTATTATCGCATTAGAGCTGTGTGGAGCTTATCCATGCAGATAGCGCAGAGTCTGAAAATGTCCGGTGTCAATCTCAAGCCTTGGCTGGTTTCTTGCTTGACAATAGGACATTTTATAGGTAATTATGCTGTTAAGCATGAGAATAATAGTATAGCTTTCTATACAAGACAATGGTTTGAGAAATTTGATTTGTCCAATATTATTGGGGTTGAAATATATAATGATATATTAAGTATATGCTTCGGACATTTGCCAATCGAATCTTTAATATTAATGTATTCAGATTTAAGAGTAGATATTAAAAATAACACAAAAACATATCTTAATTCTTTAGAGCAAATCGAAAAAGCTATATCTGAGGAGTTTGACATATCTAAGGATCAAAGCAGATTAATTGTTGACAAAATTAAGGATTTTGAATCCTATTTATCAAGCAATAATGTTGACATCAAATTTTCAAGTGAAATTATTCGCAATAGCAGTAATACTGTTGCAACTGTACTTTTAGAAGAAAATGAAATTATAGATTACTATAAAAATATATCTGTAGAAAGCAATATTAAGGTTATGAATTTGTTAAGTGATGAAATAAACTTTAATTATATGCTTGAAAAAGCAAAAGCTGCAAAATCGTGGAAAGATATTATGATATATCTGAATATTTTTGATGAATATACTTTGTATTTAAGCAAGAATAAAAAGATGAAAATTCTTGACTTTTTATACAGTTTGCTAAACAGTTCCGATCAGGAAATAAGGAAATTAGCAGCTAAACTGCTTGGAAAAACTATTGCCTTATTTGATTCAAATGAAATTGAAAATTTAATTGATTCAGGTCTTTCATCTCTCAAGCTTTGGGAGAAATATTTGGGGCTTTTTATACTCTCGGAAAATTTGAATGACAAAGAAAATGCAGTGTTTTACCTGCATGATTTTATTGACTCATTTATAAAAAGTATCTCAAATGATACAATTGAGATATATATTGAAGTTCTATTAAAACACTTTGAAAAAATAAGCTCTGATGAAGATACAGTAATTCTGCTTTTGACATCGTTAAACAGCATCAAAATTGAATTTTTTAATAATGAACAGATAGATATAGTATTTAATAATATTATTAAATACTTAAACAGCGGCAACGAGGATGTAAAATTTGTTTCATTAAATTATATATATACTATAATACAAAGTGAAAGTTTGGGAGAAAGCCTTATTTCCAAAATACTTGAACATGTTCAGAATATAAATACGGATGATAAAGTAGGAATTAACTTTCTGAAGTATAAAATTTTGCTTAATATTAACAAAACAGATAGAATAATAACTGAATACAATGAATTTATGCGGATAAAAAGCAAAAGAATTTCAGAGATATTTTTAATCAATCTAAAGTCTGCTACTAATTGGATGGAGAAGATAGTTAATATTGATTTTATATTAGATATTGTCAGAAATTCAAATGATGTTGTGCTTTTACACACCGCCACACATCTTTGCAATCTTGTTAAAGTAAGTGCGAAAGAGGTTGTCAGAAATAAAGCCGGAAAAGCTCTTTTGAGCATTAGTTCATTTTTGACCATAGACCAAAGAAATGAAATATCCATAGAGCTTATAAAGGGATTGGAAATCGGAGAATTTGAAATTTCAAAATATATACCTAATCATTTAGGCAAATTTATATTGCTTTTGGATACAAAGGAGCTTGATGAAATTATATTTGAAATACTGAGACTATACAATGATTCAAACAGTCATGTAAGCTCGCTTGCCCTTAAAGTCTTTAGTGTTATGATAGAGAATTACTCTGAGTATAAGGAGATTTTTGAACAGATTATAGATAAATACAGCAATAGATTTATAAAAATTTTAAGCATAATAATCAGCGGTCTTGCCAATAATGACGAACAAATAAGAATGGATACACTGTTTTTTATCGGAAATCAAATTTTTAACAGTAAAATACTCGGCGACAACGACAAATATAAGATATTCAAATGTATAGCCAAGAAATTAATAAGCTTAACCGATGAAAAGAATACGGATTATCTGAATTTTTTAAATACTGCAAATTCGTTTAATTATATATATAAATTTTTAAGCGGATATAATAATGTTTTAAATGATAAATATGATGTGACTGTAAATAATAAAATAGCTTATTTTTGCAATTCTTTTGATCCGTTTACATTAGAGCATAAAAAGATTATTAAGGAGATAAAAAGTCTTGGATATGATGTTTTTCTTGAAATTGATGAATCCAGCTGGTGGAAAAATACTCAGCCCTATAAAATAAGAAGGAAAATTATTGATATATCTATAGCAGATGAGTTAGACACATATCTTTTATCAGAAAGCTTAAAGATAAATTTCGCAAACCCGGATGATATAGTAAAATTAAAATCTATGTTTGCCGATAAAGAAATTTATATAATAGCGAGAAAAGAGATGCTTCTAAACCAAGCTGTTTATAAGCAAAAATTAAGCAAAAACTCTATTTATGCGTTTAATCATCTGATATTGGATTCAGACAATATTTATGATAGTGACGAATCAGATAAAATAAATGAAGTAAGGAAAAAAATTAAGGGAGAAATCATTGATTTAAGTATAAGTCCGATAAACGAAACCAAGAACTTGGCGATTGATTCACAGGCACTAAAATATATTTATAACACAGGCATTTATTTAAGAGAGTCTCAGGATAAAACATTAGCTGATAAGAGTTCTCTTAAAATTGAAATTATTAATGATTTGAGCGAAAATGTCGCAGATGAAATAGGACGTTATATATTTATGTATACAAACTTATATGAAAATATAGGAGAAGAATTAGCAAACAAAAACATAAGCCTGCTTGTAATAAGAGAGAACTCACAGGAAAACAGACTATTGGGATTTTCGGCATTTCATCATATAGGAACCGCTCAGATGTACCGTGAATTCGGAAATATTGAAATTGCAAATTATGTAAGAGAAAATACCTCGGGAAAAATTATAATTATTGATGGAATATATACGAATCCTTCTGAAAAAATTCCTGAGCTTGAGCAGACTTTGCTGACAGAAACTTTGCTTCACGGATTAAAAAATGATTTCACATATGCTTTATATTGCAATACGCTTTTGAACTATGACAGCGATGAAACTTCTGAGCTTTTAGAACTGCACGGATTCAAAAAGCTGGATGCGGCAGATTTAAAAAACCATATATATGCCGTTGATATGAAGTTTCCGATATGCTTGACACTGGATATGCAAAATTACATCAAGGAACCCTTAATTTCCTCGCAAAGACTTAAGGAATTGGTTTCAGATACAAGAAAAAGACTTAAGCTGGTTTTGGCTAAACTATACCCTAACAGCCTGGTATTGTCTTTTGATGTTCAGATGCTTCAGCAAGCACTTGTGGAAAAAATAAGCGAAATATCCTTAAGCGATAGTGATTATCTGTGTGTTCCTTTTGGAAATGTTTTTAGCGGAAAAATTGTTGCTAATGTTGCAACAAAATCATTGCACATTGAAAAATGCTTCAATTATGACACAGGAGATTTTGAAATTACACAGTATCCGTTTTACTCATCAATCTCTAAACAAATTGATGTCATAAAATCGTTTAATAAGCCTGTGATTTTAGTTGATGATGTAATGCACAACTGCCATGAAATAATTGGAATAGATAAAGTTTTAAGAGCTAAAGGTGTAGACGTAAAGAGAATAATAGCCGGTATTTTATCAAGTAATGGCAAGGATATAATGGAGATTAGAGAAAGATCAGTGGACAGTGCTTATTTTATTCCTAACCTGAGATTATGGCTTAGAGAAAGCATGCTGTATCCTTTTTTTGGAGGCAATACTGTATTGAGTGAAAATGAATTAAAATTAAATCTGATTCCTTCAATAAATCAGATTTTGCCCTATGCATCTCCAATCTTTATGAAGGATGCCGCTAAGGATGTGATTTATGATTTGTCAATGCTGTGCTTAGAAAATGCCAGAGACATCTCTAAAGCTTTAGAACAGGAATATAAAAGTATTTTTGACAAGAACCTTGTGCTGAAAAATTTGTGTGAAGTGCTTAGCACCCCAAGATATCCCGCTAAAGGTAAAAATCTTTGCTACGATTTAGATCAAAAAATATCCGATTATATTGAAAATGACATCAAAAATTTAATTAGGATCAGAAGTATAATGAAAATTTGATGCCAAAGGTCGAGAGGTTGAAATGGAAAAATCGAAAGTTCCTTTAACAAGATACATTATATCCGCAGCAATTTCAATAATAATTGTATGCATGGTAACAGTATATCTTATAAGTATTAATTTATCTGATGAAAAGGTACAATATCAAGCGCATAGAGGAGTTTTAGACTTAAGTGATTTAAGTCTTGATAAAAAAAGTACCATAAAACTGGATGGGGAATGGGAGTTTTATCCCGGAGTTCTCCTTAAACCTGATGAAATAAGCAAGGATATTAAAAATAGATATATATCGGTTCCCGGTGATTGGACAGACTATTTAAGCGCAGATAAAAATTCAGCCGATGGTTCAGGAACATACAGGCTGATTGTAAAAGTCTCTGATGATATGGTATATGCTGTCAAAACGAATACAATACGTACTGCAGCCCGTATTTATCTAAATGGGCAGGAGACTTCAAGCATGGGAAAGCCTTCGGTACTGCGAAATGATTTTCAAAGAGACAGCAGGTTTATGACAGCTGCGGCAAATAGCTTGAATAAGGAAATAGAAATAATAATACATGTATCAAATTATGATTTCGGAGTGGTAGGGATAATTAAATCTATTGAATTTGGCAGCTTTGAATCAATCATTAACAATAACAGCAGGTCAATTGTATTAGATGCAATAACTGTTTCTGTATGTTTGACCTTATGTATATTTTTTCTGATAATATATCTTCAGCAAAAAAATAATCTTTACTTGGTATATTTCAGCGGTATAAATTTCTTTATGACAGTATATTTATCAGTTTTTAATGAACAGATTTTGCGATTTATATTTAATTACAGCTATAATTTCAGGATTACAATTCAAGTTATTTCATTGGTGATGGTGACTCACTGCATCACAGGATTTACCGGTCACTTTTTTAATAATTTTGATAAAAGAAAAATTGTTGATTGGATAACTACACTTATTCTTTTATTGTTTGCGCTGTACTTTTATAGTCCCGAAAAGCCCATGTTTGTTTTTTTGAGATCAATGCATGCTGTTCTTTTGAGTGTTATAATGCTCAGATTTGCTTATACTTTTTATATTTTAATAAAAGAGATTTATAAAGGCTCTGAATTGTCAGAATATATTCTGGTAATAACAGTTTCATTGGTATGCTATTGGGTCACTATGACATTGAAGATTTTATTTGAATTAAGCTTGGGATACATCTCTGCCGGTCTGACTTTGATATTGATGATAAGCGTAGCGGTAATGATTGGCAACAGGCTTCAGCTGAACTATCAAAAAGCAGCTCTGCTATCCGAAAAGCTCATAAGACAAGATGATTTAAAGGATGAATTTTTAGCAAAAGCATACAATGAGCTAAAAACGCCACTGCACATAATTCATAATCTGACCAAAAAATTGCTTGAAGGAGAAAAAGGAGCTTTGAATTCTAAGCAGCAGGAAGCTTTACTTTATATAAACAGAGAATGTCAAGATCTGAGCACACTGGTAGGAGATTTGCTGGATTCATCACGTATAAAAAACGACAACATAAAATTAAGGATAAGCTCTGTTAATCCTCATGAGGCAGTAGATGATATTGTTAAGGAAATGCAAGCATTTATGCCAAATTCTACTGAGCTAAGTATAAAAAATTATATTGATTCCGAATTTCCGTCAATAATGGCAGACCCTGATAAATTCAGACAGATTATTTATAATCTGCTGCATAATGCGCTTAAATTTACCCAAAAAGGAGAAATAAGAGTATCGGCGAACTTAGACGGAAAATTTGCGGAAATTATTGTCTCAGACACAGGTATAGGAATAGAAAAAAAATATTTTAATGAAATATTTGATACATTTTTTCAGAAAGCTGCAGATGAAGAGGGACTAGGCTTAGGACTATCCATAGTTAAAAATTTAGTTGAAGGACAATGCGGAAAAATAAGCGTCGATTCAGTATATGGCAAAGGATCAAGCTTTAAATTCAAACTGCCTGTATGTCTTGATGCTAAGATGTGTGAAAAAGCTTCAGAAGATAAAACTATCATTGAAACTCCTGCTGTAAATCAAGGAGAAGAAAATATTATAGACATTCAGAAAGCTACAGTATTAATAATTGATAAAGAGCATTCGAATCAGAAAATTATTTCGGATATAGTAAAATCCTTGAAGCTAAATACAATTTTAGCGGGTAGTGGAAGTGAAGCTCTGGAAGCAATGCAAAACAATAAAATAGACCTTATAGTCATGGATTTTATGCTTTCAGATATTCAAGGTGATAAATTATGCGGAATCATTCGTCAACAATATTCGATGACAGAGCTTCCGATATTGATACTAACCGCATCTAACAGAACAAACTATCTTATGAATTCATTTGATTACGGGGCGAATGATTTTCAAAGAAAGCCTATAGATGAGAACTGGTTAAAATCAAGAATTTTGTCTTTACTTTTGATGAAAAAATCGGCGGAAGAAGGACTTGAAAAAGAATTTCAATATTTCTATTCTCAGATATCGCCTCATTTTCTGTACAATACCTTAAATACAATTATAGGGCTTAGCTATACAGACGCAGATAAAGTAAGACAGGCTTTAAATAATTTATCCGTTTATTTCAGAGGAAAGCTTGATCTTCACAGGGTAAAGGGACTTGTTAATCTTAGTTTGGAGCTTGAAATGGTTAACGCATACTTGGAGATTGAGAAGCTTAGATACGGAGAAAGGCTGGAACTCGAGTATGATGTGGAGGATAATTTGCAGGCCATGATTCCGCCCCTGACACTTCAGCCTATAGTCGAAAATGCTGTAAAACATGGTGTATCAGCTAAGACTGATGGAGGAAAAATAAAGATTATCGCTAAAAAAGACGATGAGAATATAATAAAAATTCTTATTGAAGATAACGGAGCAGGAATGTCTGAGGAAAAAAGACAAGATATACTTTATGGAAGTAATAATAGAATAGGATTTAAAAATGTAATGGAAAAAATTAAAATGGTAAGGGGTTCATCTTTTGAATTGGAGAGTGAAATTGGAAAAGGTACAAGGGTAAAAATTTTAATACCGGAGGTGAAATATCATGAGAGTTATTTTAGTTGATGATGAGCCTATTGCCCTTGAGGTGTTAAAGATAATGCTTTCACCCTATGAGGATATGGAGATTGCAGGCATTTATACAGACCCTCTTGAAGCTTTGAAAAGCATAGATGAAACCAAACCGGAGGTTGTATTTTTAGATATTGAGATGGGCAGCATGAGTGGCTTAGAATTGGCATCCGTATTTTTAAATAATCAAAGCAATTTGGAAATAGTTTTTGTCACAGCTTACTCACAATATGCCATAGATGCTTTCGAGCTAAATGCTATAGATTATCTGCAAAAACCGGTGCAGGAAAATCGAATGAAAAAAACAATTGAGAGATTAAGAAACAAAATACGTACTCCTGCTCCTGCAACAAAGGCAAAGCTGAGCTTGCGCTGCTTTGGAGACTTGCAAATACTGGACAGCTTCAATAAGCCTTTGACATGGAGAACTCAGAAAGCAAAGGAGTTATTTGTCTATCTGTGGTATAAGGGTGATGCGGTTTCAAAAGATTTGATTATGGATGATATATTCCCCGATAAAAATTTGGAAAAAGCAGGAACTCTTTTACATACTACCGTATATCAGCTTAGAAAAAACTTGGAAAAGCTAGGATACTCGAAAGGAATCGAATATTCAAATGACAGCTATCTCCTTAATGTACCGATAAAATCAGATAATAGTGAATTAAATTTTATTTTACAGGGTAAGGATTACGGTGAGGAGGATATAGATAAAATCTTAAAAATTTATAACGGAGATTTTCTTGAAAAAGAAGAATATCTTTGGGCTATGGGTAAGCGGCAAGAATATTCACAGCAGATATCAGAGCTGCTCGAAAGATATGCCGCAAAATGTCTGCGGCAGGATGAATTTCCGCAAACAATTAAGCCTTTGCTGGAAAAACTTTTAAAACTTGATCCATATAATGAAAATACAGCTAAGATGAAAATTATCTATTATGGTAAGACCGGAAACCGAACGGAACTTGAAAGATTTTACAGAGCTTTTGAAAAGATACTTTTAGAAGATCTGGATATTTGCCCGGAAGAAGCTACAACTGCTTTGTATAGAAAATATATGAGAAAATAAATTCAGTAAAATAATAGACAATACCTAATTGTGTTAGTCTATTATTTTTTTGCCTTAAAACATAAATTGTTCAGAATTTGTTCAGTGCGTATTTGTATAATTTACATAAGAATAAAAGTTAATTGCAGCGCAATTTTTGCATATAAATTATGATATACAGATAATGAAAGGAGAAATAAATTATATGAAAAAAAGAACAAAACATGGAATAGTTATTTTACTTATATTTGCCATGATTATGCAAATAGCTAT
Organism: Firmicutes bacterium UBA5010; assembly: GCA_002396645.1. GTDB lineage: Bacteria > Bacillota > Clostridia > Tissierellales > Sedimentibacteraceae > UBA1535. The sequence continues at coordinate 33,885 of DGYI01000047.1, read as the reverse complement.
ACCAACAATAGGGCAAGCAGCTTATGCCGAATCTGACGATGATGAGGGCATAATAAGCATCACAGGAATTGATGTGGATGCAGATGCGGTAACTCCTGCTGCTATCGAAGTTAAATTTACTGATAAGGATGGCAAGATTATAGATCATAATAATGAACCCGTACCTGTAGATGCGACTGTCGAATTCAGTTTTAGGCTTGATATTCGAGATATTGATTATGATAATGAGCCTATAGGTATAGTAGATACGAGTATAGAATATGAGTTTAAAATCGCAGATCAAATAATCATAGCTAATGAACAGACAATAAATATATTACTTGGAGACAGTTTGGTTAAAGTAGCTGAGGCAAAAATTAAGACAGATGGTACAATGACCTTGAAGTTTCTTCCGGAAATCAACGAATATGATACCGGCAGATTTGTTTGGGTCAAGGCAAGCGGGAGAATGGATGAATCTAAGCTTGGTGAAGGCGGAGATAAAGAGCTTGTATTCGACGTAATGGGCAAAACTGAAACAGTGGAAATAAAGTTTGAAGAGATTAAACACGAAGAGAATATTATCCTTACTAAGACCGGAGCTTGGAACAGTGATAAAACTCAAATAACTTGGACAATTGGAGTTACAGCTGAAACTACTCCAATTGACAGAGAAGTAGAGAATGTTGTTATAGAGGATATATTAGGTCTGGGACAGAATGTTATAAGCCGTGACTACGGTGATGCTGTTTATGATAGTGATAATGAGACATATACTTTTAATAAAATTAAAGATAAAGAAACAAAGACTGTCACAATCGTAACAGAGCCTGATTTATCACAGATAGGCGGAGCACAGCAAGGAGAAACAATTGAGTTTGAAAATTCAGTCAAAGGAAGCTTTGGACCTGATAATACTCCAATAGATGAAGTACCTGCTAAAGTTAATACTAAGATAGAATTTGTAGATAAAGAATCAGGACAATATGTGGCCGGAACCACAAGAGATAAAGATAGAATAAGATGGACTATAGTGTTAAATAAAAATAATTTTGATATGCCGGAAGGAACCAAATTAACTGATAATATGCCGTCCGGATTGAAACTTGTTACAGGAAGCATAAAAATTGACAATAAAGCTGTTAATCAATTTTCCGGTGCTGTTCTTAGTGAAAGTGATGCCGGATTTACCATAACATTTGATGAAGGTCTGTCTGAGCAAATAACTGTAACTTATGAAACAGAAATAACAGATCCAAATGCTTATAACCCTGATGTAACATCCAGTTATGAGAATACTGCAACTCTGACTTGGAATAGCAAAGGTGCAGATGAAGAAGCAGAAGATAAAGGAATCGGAGAAATTCCTAAGACTGTAATTAAAAAAGCCAAAGCGGGATATACAAGGGGAGACAGTCGTGAGCTTAAATGGAAAATAACAGTAAATTCCAACAAAATGGATATAGTAAACCCTGTAGTTGTAGATACCCTACCTATAGAATTGGAATATGTATCTTTTTCGGCAACTCCGGACATATGGGGGGCGGCTCCTACACTCGGAACCAATGCAAATGGAGAGCAAACCATAACATTCAGTTATACCGGAACTATAAAAACTGAACATACTATAAACTTAGTTACCAGAATAAAGGATGAATACAAGAATATATACGGAGCTAATATAACAAAAAGATTCATAAACAAAGTTTCTTTAACCGGGAATGGTCTTAATGAAAAAACGTCAACAGCATATGAGGACTATGTCAGTACAGTAATAGCTAAAACCGGAGAAGCTTACGATTATATAAACAGAGAGGCATCATGGAAAATAGTTGTAAATCAAAATAATATGACGATAAATAACACTATTATCACTGATACTATCGGAGACTATCATGAATTTCTAAGTGATTCTTTGAAGCTCGGCAATGATTATCTCACAAGAGTAGAGGGAGATCCGGGCGTAAACCAATATTCGGTAACAGGAAAGGTAATAAAAATAAATCTTGGAACTATAACAAGCCAGAAAACTATAAGCTATAAAACTTTCATTCCTGAGGATCAGCTTGATATTATCTTTGGCAAAAACGGAAAACCGACATTGGAAAATAATGCTGTTTTAACAGGTGATGAAATAAAAGAGCACGGACAAACAATTAGAGGCACAAGAGTAATAGATAATACTTTAATCAGTAAAAAAGCTGATTATACTAACGGAAATGATTATATTGACTGGGTAGTTGAGATTAATTTAAACAGCTTAGAGCTAGGTCAGGTTACGCTTGAGGATAATTTAGTGGAAGCTCTTATCCTAGATAAACAATCAGTCAAGTTATATAAGATAGAAGTGGATTCTGAAGGTAAATATGATAAGATTAATCTTGTGTATGCGCATGAAGTTGAAGTAGCATATGATTTAAGCACCAATAAAGTTGAATTTAAACTAGGCGAAATAAAAGAACCTTATCTTTTGAAGTTTAGAACAGATATAGACCTTGACAAATTAACAGGTAAAATTTCTAATACCATAAATTTAAAGGGTACAGGAAGTGTTTCAGATGATTCTAAAGGTGAAGTAAATGTTAGCTTTGATAACACCTCAGGCGGCGGCGAAGGAAGTAAAACAAGGGGAAGCATAAAAGTTATAAAGACAGATGAAGAAGGAACGCCGATTATAGGGGTTAAATTTGAACTTCTCAATATAAATAAACAATCATATTCTCCTAAAAAAGAGGCAGAAACAGATGCCAATGGAGAGATATTCTTTGATGATTTGCCAATAGCAACTTATTGGATTAAAGAGATTTCTGCACCTGAAATATATAAACTATTAGATGATACTCAAATTATATTGAAAAAAGGCTATGATAATAACGGAATTGACCTTAAGCATCAAGAAATTATAATGGTAAACGAAATAATCAGGGGCAGCATAGAACTAAAAAAAGTGGATAAATCAGGTAATGAACTCGAAGGAGCTATATTTGCTTTATATAATGAATCAGATTCAGAATTAAAAAACAAAATAGAAGAAGCAAATAGCAATAACAGCGGAATAGTAAGGTTTGAAAATATTCCTTATGGCGACTACAAGATAAAAGAACTTAAAGCACCGTCAGGGTATATACCTTCAGACAGTATATTAGAAGTATCTATAAGGCAAGATAATACGACAATAAATTTAGGCTCTGTTGAGAATGAAAAAATCAAGGGAGACTTGGCGGTGACAAAGCTTGACGAAGATGGTAAAACTCCTCTGGCTGGTGCAGTATTTGAACTGCTGCAAGGTGGTGAGGTAAAATATACCTCTGCCAAAACAGGTGAGAATGGTATATATGTATTTGAAAATCTTGAATATGGAGATTATACATTAAGAGAGAAAGAAGCACCTGTCGGCTATAGATTAAGTAGGGATACACACGAGATATCTGTTAAAGCAAACAAAGAGCTTATAACAATTGACTTTGAAAATGAAAAAATGAAGGGAACATTTGAATTATCAAAGACAGATGTTTCAACATCAGCTTCTTTACCGGGTGCGGAAATATCAATATATACGGAAGAAGATGTATTCGTAGCTAAAGAAACAACTGATGAAAACGGTATAGCAAAATTTGAGAATTTACCTTTAGGTAAATACTATTTTAAAGAAACAAAAGCACCAAACGGATATATGTTAAATGATGATAAGCATCCTTTTGAGATTAAGGAAGATAATGAGACAGTAAAGGCAACTTTATCTAATGAAAGAGTAATTATTATAAGACCTGATCCAGATCCAAAACCGAATCCGGACCCTAAACCAAATCCTGAACCGGAGCCGGAGCCGAATCCTAATCCGGAGCCGGAACCTGAGAGACCACCGGTTAAGGAGACTACAGACCCTGAAAAACCTGTAGATGTTACACCTCCTGATATTCCTGAGGGAAGCACACCTGAGGTAAAAGAGCCTCCTAAGCATGGAAAGGTAGAGTTTGGAGAGGATGGAAAATGGACTTATACTCCGGACCCGGGATTCACAGGCGAAGATACATTTATTATAACAATAATCAATCCTAACGGAGAGCCGGAAGATATATTGATAGAAGTAAATGTAATTCCTCCGGCAGGCACCGTACTTCCGGATACAGGAGGATTAAGACCTATAGTATTCTACCTGGCAGGATTCACGCTCATAGGGCTTGGAGTAATTTTCAGGAAAAGAACATTAAAACAACAGCAATAATTATTAAGGCAGAGGAAACTCTGCCTTAATTTTTTATCACATAGGAAAGTTCTCATTATCATGTGATAAATAAAGAATCAAAATGATTCTTCCATAGGGCGAAACTCGTTTCGCTCTTTTTACTTATGCTGATAAAAATTCTGAAAATTTGCGTAAAAATCTTGAATTTATGGATTTTCCACAGAATTTTAATTGGAAATTTGTATTATAACAAAAAAAGCTTGCATTATATGTAATAATATGCTAAAATGTAGGCAAATAGAATATTAATTGGTGTTCTTCACCGATAAAGGCAAACCTAACGAAAGTTAGGGACGCAAAACTAAAGGGTCTTACTTAGAGATAAGATGACAGCCAGTTACCGAAAGGAGAATTTTTTATGTTAAAAAAACAAAAAACATTGATCCTACTAATCAGTATATTTATGCTAATACTATCATCAACTCTTTATATATATGCTGCTGAGGATTATATAGATAAATCTAAAATAGATAACGGGATAATAAAAATTAATTATAAAAGCACTAAAACTGTTGCAGTAAGAGTTTCCAAAGATAATATGAACTATGACTATATACTTGGATCTGAAGCGAGTATACCACTACAGCTTGGAAATGGAGAATATACTATCTTAATATTGAGTAATATTGAGGGAAATAAGTACAAGCAGGTGCATAAGGAAAAGATAAGTTTAGAACTAAAAGATTCAAACCAAGTATATTTACAGCCGATTCAGATGATAAATTTTAACGATGATATGGAGGCTGTAAAGCTGGCAAAGAAATTGACAGAGAACGCAGCTACAGAAAAAGAAAAAGTTAAACTTATATATGATTATATAGTGGAAAATATAAGTTATGATACTCCTAAAGCAGGAAAAATGCATGAAAACTATCTGCCAAATGTAGACGAAACATTATCTTCAAAAAATGGAGTATGTTATGATTACTCTGCATTATTCGCATCAATGCTTAGAAGTATAGGAATACCTACTAAATTGATGATGGGATACAAGAATGACATAGAAGTATATCATGCATGGAATCAAATATATTTAAGTGAAACAGATGAGTGGGTAAACATAGATACTACTTACGGAGCAGCACTTAAAGATCAAAAAACACAGCCTGCAATGATAAGAGATGCTTCAGAATACAAAATAGAAAAACAATACTAAATACTATACATATTATCTTCTTCCATTAATATAATATAATATCCGTAGGATATTATGTCTCAAAAATAGTGAGACAATAAAAGCATTGGGGGAGAATAATATGAGACTGATTACTGCTTTAGCTTCAATATTAATTATTTTAGGTGCATTGAATTGGGGATTATATGGACTTTTTAAGATTGACTTGATAGCAAATTACTTTGGCGGATTTAAAAATCCGATCGGGAGAGCCTTATATGTTTTAATAGGTGTGGCAGGAGTGTATTCTTTGCTATACATAATATTTAATTAAAGCTAAAAAACAAGGGTTTTGCAATATTGCAAAACCCTTGTTTTTTGTGTGAATCTATTTGCGGAGTAAATAGATTCATGATACAAACAAATTCATATTGCGAAAAAGCTTGCAATGTGAATGTTGTCAGCAGTGTAAACAAAGTTCACACTAATTACTTAAATGAATTTAATACCTTGTTAAATTGTTTTGCGGCTTTATTTGAGGAATCCATTGTGCTTATCATATCTACCGATCCCATCACAATATTTGCCAAACCAAATCCTACCATACCGCTACTATAAGACTTCGGAATGGTATCTTTTAATGCTATTCCTGTAGCTGCAACTGCTGTACCGATAACTGTCGGAACTAAACCTTGTTTTATATGCATATTAACCTCCATAATTAAAAAATTAGCCTATACCAATATCTAAATATAAAAAGCTTTAATTAGACATTAGTATTATTCGCGAATAAAAAATTTAGCTATTTATATTCTTTACTTTTATGATAAAATAATGCTATAAAAAAACTGAATAAAAAAAATAATATTAGATAAAAAGACAAATCTTGTATCTAAATTTTAAAATTTAAAATAAAGATTTATAGCGATATATATAAATGTATATATAGGAGCGAATCTAAAGAGAATAAATAAGGAATGTGAGTTAAAATGAACGAATTATACAATGAATATTCAAAATATTTAAAGAAAAAATACGGTGAAAAAGTATATAAATTGCCGGTCAATTTACCTGTGACCTGTCCGAATAGGGATGGCAGCCTGGGGGTAGGAGGGTGCACATATTGTGCGGAAGTCGGAGCCGGATTTGAAATGCTTGAGAATACTTTGTCTGTTAAAGAGCAGCTGAATAAAAATATGGAATACATAAGAGAAAAATATAAGGCAGAAAAATTTATAGCGTATTTTCAAAATTATACAAATACTTATTTGCAGCTTGAAAAATTTAAAGAGTATATAAATCAGTCAGCTGTAGAAAATATAGTTGAGGTTTCAATATCAACAAGACCGGATTGTATAGGCGATGAATATCTTGAGTTTTTGAGCGAGTTTAGCAAGAGAACAGGAATAAATATATCTATAGAATTAGGACTTCAAACAGTTAATTATCATACGCTGAAAAAAATTAACAGAGGGCACACTCTGGCTGAGTTTATAGATGCTGTTTTAAGAATTAAAAAATATAATTTTGAAATATGCACTCACCTTATACCAAACTTACCTTACGATAATATGGATGATGTTATCGAAACAGCAAAGATTTTGTCAGCATTAAAGATAAATCAGGTAAAATTACACTCCTTATATGTAATAGAAAATACCGTGATGGGCACTCTATTTAAAAAAGGTGAACTAAAGCTTCTTTCAAAGGATGATTATATAGAAAGAGTTATAAAATTTTTAGAGTATTTAAATAAAGATATAGTCATTCAAAGGCTTATCGGAAGAGCTCCAAAGGAAAACTCATTATTTGTTAACTGGGGTATCAGCTGGTGGAAAATAAAAGAAGAAATTGAAAGTGAAATGATAAGAAAGCATACTTTTCAAGGTGCTAAGGTTAAATAATTTTATTTAATAATGTTATAAATGAAAATAATATTATTTATAAATAAAGGAAATTTTAATAAAAAAATTGATGCAAACATTTTCTAAATGTGATAAAATATATTTACATAGAAACAGCGAAAAAAAATAAACTTAGGAGAGTGATTATCATGGTGAGTTTAATTTGTGGGCATAATGGAACAGGGAAAACACGCAGGATGATTGAAATGGCGAACGGTGAAATTGATAAAATTCAAGGAAAAATGGTTTTTATCGAAGCCAACAACAAGCATATTTATGACCTGGACTATAACATTCGCTACATTAATACAAAAGAGTACGGATTGACTAATGAGGAACAATTTCACGGTTTTGTATGTGGTTTACTTGCTACAGACTATGATATAGAAAAAGTCTTTATTGATGGACTGTATAAGATTACTGATACCTTAGATGAAGAAAAAACAAAGCTTATAATTGACAGATTAGAACAGCTTGAACTTAAGTTTGATGTTAAATTCGTTTTAAGCCTAAATTTTGATATTGAAAACATACCGGAATCTATGAAGGACAAGGTATATGCATAGATGATAGAGCCCCTGTAAAGGGGCTTATTTTATCTAATAGGAAACTCCTTCCTACTTAGATAAATGAAGAATAGGAATGATTCTTCCATAAGTGAACGTAGTTCACTTTTTTAATATTGAAAAAATTAAATTTTTTTGATAAAATAATTTGATTACATAAGTTGAAATAAATCAAAAATAACTCAAGGTATATGCTTAAAAGATTGGAGATAAATGAAAAAAGATTTTTTTTATAGTAAAATTAAAAAATTGTTAAATGAGGAAGCAAAAGATTTCTTTGATTCTTTGGAAGCTGAACTAAGAAAAGGAATCAGGTTTAATTCTTTGAAGATAAACAGGGAGGAATTCTTAAGTAAAGCCCCATTTTCTCTGGAGGAAGTTGCCTGGTGCAAGGAAGGATTTTATTTACAGTCTCAAGAAGACAGACCCGGAAAGCATCCATATTATTATGCAGGGTTATATTATCTTCAAGAGCCCAGCGCCATGCTTCCGGCAGAAGCCTTAGAGGTAAAGCCCGGAGACAGAGTGCTTGATATAAGCGCCGCTCCCGGAGGGAAATCTACCCAGATAGCTGCAAAGCTGCAAAATCAAGGAATCCTTGTGTCAAATGATATAAATCCGAAACGAACTGCCGCACTGCAAAAAAATATTTCATTATTCGGTATCAAAAACTGTATAGTTTTAAATCAAAAGCCCGAGTCTTTAGAAAATGTTTTTGACAGGTATTTTGATAAAATTTTGGTTGATGCACCTTGCTCGGGAGAAGGTCTTATAAAAAAGGATTTGAAAAATTATGAGGCTGATAATGAAAAGTATGCTTTGATTCAAAAAGATATTCTGAGCTCAGTTCAAAAAATGCTAAGAGAGGGTGGAGAGCTGGTATATTCAACATGCACATTTTCTCCTGAGGAAAATGAGGGAATAATAAATTGGTTTATAGAAACATATAAGGAATTTGAAATAATAGATATTAATATTCAAGGATTAAGTGAGGGCAGACCTGATTGGGTAAACGGACATGAAAGCTTATCTAAGCTTAGACGTGCTTGGCCGCATAAGATAAAAGGAGAGGGCCATTTTATAGCAAGGCTTAGGAAAAACGGCAGAGAATTTAAACAAATCAAGGCAGGCTTTAATATAAATAATAAAGGGCTTGAAAGCTATTATGATTTTGCCGATGAGCATAGATTGCACGGCAGCTATAAAAAGGATGTTCATAATTGCAACGGAGAGCTTTATTTGCTTCCCGATGATATGATAGATTTAAAAAATATTAAAACAATAAACATGGGTTTAAATCTGGGAGAGATTAAAGACAACAGGTTTACACCTTCACAAGAACTTTCACTTACATTAGGTAAAAACAGCTTTAATAATGTAACTGATTTGAAAGCTGATGATATAAGGGCAATTAAATATTTAAAGGGAGAAACAATAGAAACAGATTCAAGGGATGGATGGAGTTTAGTTTGTGTTGACGGATACGGTTTAGGCTGGGGAAAGGTAGCTTCGGGAGTTTTAAAAAACTACTATAAGAAGCAATGGAGAATGTTATAGATGAATGATATGGAAAATACTAATGATATTAAGAGTTTTTTCGAGAACAGAGACAGACTTATTGTCAGTCATATGAACAGTGAAATAGATAAAAAAAGTTTTTTGGAGCTAAATTACAAATATATGATTGATAATAAGATAAAACCGTTTACAACTATAGACAGCTTTGAAAAGGGCATATACAATTATCAGTTTTATAATGTTATGGCAAAGTATTATAGGATGATAGTTCAAGAGATTAAGGAAAGCGGAAAAAGCATTAATTTTTATTCAAAATATCTTGATGATGTGAAGTATTACTATGATGAAAAAGATAAAACTACATTTAGATTGCTGCGTTTTCTGAAATATAAAAATGTTGAGGCATATTTTATAAGCATGGAATCCTCAACATTGGAGGGTAAGTTATACGAAATAGTTTTGAAGGATTATGAGTTTGCGGTTTTACATTCACAGAGTGAATGGATACTCGGTGCTTTAAAAAAAGAAAATGTATTTTTAAGTCATATAAAAAAGTCTGTTATAGATTATTATGTTAATCAAAAATATTAGGAGGATTAAAATGGGTAAACTGTTTGGAACCGATGGTGTGAGAGGAGTCGCTAATATAGATTTATCAGCGGATTTGGCATATAAGCTTGGAAGAATAGGAGGATTTTTTCTTACAAAAGGAAAAGAAAGGCCTAAAATGGTTGTCGGAATGGATACAAGGATATCTGGCGACATGCTGGAGGGAGCATTATCAGCAGGGCTTAATTCAGCCGGAATAGATGTTTTATATGTCGGAGTTGTACCTACTCCTGCCATTGCATGTCTTATAAAAATTCTTGAGGCTGATGGCGGAGTGATGATATCTGCATCTCATAATCCTGTAGAATATAACGGAATTAAATTTTTTAACGAGGAATCGTATAAACTGACTGATGAAATAGAAAATTCAATTGAAGAGTACATACTTAATGATTTAGATATAGATAGCATACCTACCGGAGGAAGAGTAGGAAGAAAAATAAGAATAGATAATCCGGCTAGAAAGTATATGGATTTTTTAAAGGATACGATAAATGGTAATTTCGAAGGTATAAAGGTTGCGGTAGACTGCGGAAACGGTGCGGCATATCAGGCAGCACCGGAACTTTTAAATGAACTTGGAGCCCAAGTATTTGTTATGCACAACGATCCTAACGGGATTAATATAAATGTAAATTGCGGCTCAACAAAACCTGAGGAAATTCAAAGACTTGTTCTTGAAACAGGTGCAGATATAGGATTGTCATTTGACGGAGATGCCGACAGATTAATTGCCTGTGACGAAAATGGAAATATAGTTGACGGTGATCATGTACTTGCTATTTGCGGTTTACATTTAAAGAAAAAGGGTATGCTAAAAAATAATACGGTTGTAGGAACTGTAATGAGTAATATGGGTCTTGATATAGCTCTGAAAGAAAATGATATAAATTTAATAAAAACTAAGGTTGGAGACAGATATGTGCTTGAAGAAATGAAAAATAATAGCTATTGTCTCGGCGGAGAGCAATCGGGCCATGTTATATTTTTAGATTATAATACTACCGGTGACGGTCTTTTAACAGGAATACAGCTGATGTCAGTATTGAAGGAAACAGGAACCAAATTATCAAAGCTTTCTTCAGTTATGAAAGATATGCCGCAAGTGTTGGTAAATGCAACAATTAATCCGGATAAGAAGAATGATTATTTAAATGATGAAATAATAATGGCTAAAATTAATGAGATTGAAAGTCATTTTTCAGGTAAGGGAAGAGTGCTTATAAGACCATCCGGCACAGAGCCGTTAGTAAGAGTTATGATTGAGGGAGATAATCAAAGTGAAATAAAGGCATATGCAGAGGAATTGGCAAAACTTATTGAGGAAAAGCTTAAATAAAAAGAATTTTAATATATTCTTAATGGATTCTTAATAATTAAGTGATACGATACAAATATATCTGAAATACGAAAGACTATTAGCGGGAGATAAGGTAAGAGATGGATTTTTTAAATGATATAGACAGTGAGAAGATTCTTAAAGCAGTGGAAATGGGCGGTCCTTTGATAGCTATACTTTTGCCTGTAATTGAGGCTTTTTTACCTATATTGCCATTAGTTCTGTTTGTCACTATAAATGTAAGCGCTTTTGGATTTTTCTGGGGGTATCTGTTCTCTTGGATAGGAAACTGCCTGGGCTCCTTTCTTTTGTTTATGCTGATAAGAAAAATCGGCGGCAAGAAAATTGAAGAGAAAATCAGTAAAAGCAAATACAGCATAGCACTAAAAAAAATCAGATCCAAAAATTTCTCTGTATTGTTTTTTCTATATTGCTTTCCTTTTACACCTTCGTTTCTGATAAGCGGGGCCTCAGCTCTTGCCAATATGAATACAAAAGAGTTTTTAATAGCTCTTATACCATCAAAATTTATAATGCTTATATCTTTGGCTGTTATAGGACTGAATGTAGGATCTTTTTTTGAAAATCCTCTGCGCTCTGTTTTGTTTGTCGCAGCAATAATATTTGTGAACTATGTACTTAAATATATAGTTGAAAATTCAAATTTATTTATAGTAAAAAGAAAAAATAGAAAATGAGATTAAAAAAAATTTCAAAGCGAAATCAGAAGATTTCGCTTGAAATTTTTTCTATCAAATCCAGTGTCATCGGATTTGCTATTTTTTTGCCTAATTCTTTTGCAATTTCAAAATGCTTTAAAGCATCCTGTCTGCTGCCCTTTTTTATTTCCAACAGTGTAAGATAACATTCAGCTATGTCTCTGCCCCAAAGTGCATTATTTTTTATGAAATAATTTATAGCTTCGGATAAATATTCATATGCTTTGTCATAATTTTTTAATTGATATAAAACCTGACCTGCATTAGAGTAGAATATACCCAGTCCGTTTGTTATATAATTTTTATTGCATATTTCAATAGATTTTAGAAAATATTTATATGCATCCTCATAATTTTCCGTATATTTGTTCATTTGGCCTAAGTAGTTGTAGCAAGCTGCCAAGCTCAAAGAATATTTATTATCAATGCTGTTTAAGCTTGAAAATATATCTATAGCCTTGAGCAAAAGCTCATTTGCTTTTTCATAGTCCTTTATCTTAATATAGTACAATCCATAAAGCCTGAGCACTGTTCCTATTTCTTCATTTACACCTTCAATACCTACAATATCAATAATTTTGTCAATGTAGAACTTCATTTTATCAAGCTCATTTACTTGTATGCAGTAAAATATTATCTGTTTATAATTCGATAATATATATTTTTTATTATCTAAGCTGATAGCTATGTCTTTGCTTATATTTATGCTTTTCAGAGCCTTATCGTATTCTCCGTTTGCTATATAAAACCTTCCTAGAATATAGCTTATTTCCATTTTTAGGCAAAGTGTGTCTTCCTTTTCAGTTTCTTCTAAGCTTTCGATTTCATGGTACAAATCTAATAAAGTTTTTTCATCAGATAATTCCTTATTGTCGCTGTAAGGCTTAAAATCAGAGGATATAATAGGGAATATTTCATTATATACAGTATAAAATTCCTTGAGGTATTCTGTTTTATATTTTAATGCTGAATGCTTATCCTTGGCTTTTTCAAAATGATAGATTAAATTTGAGTATAAATTTGAATCTTTATTTCTCTTATATCTTTCTTCAAAGAGAAGGGCTGCCTTCTTATGAAGCACCTGTCTTTTGCCTAAGGACTGCATTTCATACACATAATCTCTGATTTTTTGATGTGTAAATGAGTAATGGATTTCAGCATCATTTATATTTTCGTTGATTAAATATTTTGACTGCAATAGCTCTATTGTCTCATATATTTCAAGCTCATCAAGCTTTATAAGATTTTTTAAATCATCTATGCTTGCTTTATCGAAAAAGATTGAAACAGCATTTAAAACGGAAATTTCATTCTTAGTCAAATCTATAATTCTGCTTTTTATTATATTTGCAGCCTTGAGAGATAATTCATTTGTATATCCCTTTTCTTTAATAGTCTTTATAAGCTCTATCAAAAAAAGTGCATTGCCTTCCGTATCCTTATATATTCTTTCAAGGATTGATTTCTCATTCTTAATATCTGGTAAGCTGTGATTTATAATTTCTTTGACTTCTTCTTTTGTAAATCGCTTGAGATTTATTTCTGTGAGAAGCCCTTTAACGATTAATGGAACAGTAAATTTAGATACAGTGTCCTCATAATCATTTCTGTATGCTGCAATCATCATAACATTTTTATTGCCGAGTTTAAAAAGGATGTTGCTCAGTAAAGATTTACTCATATCATCCATCCATTGGATATCATCAAAAACAAATATTAATTTTTTATTATATGATATTTTAGTAATCAAATCTACTATAGCATCAATTGCAATGCCGTACCTTGTTGTATCAATTTTTTCAAAAAAGTCGGATTTTGTATATTCGCTCAAGGTCCTGAAAATACTTTGCCAAGGTTTCAGAGAAAATTCTTTTTCAGCATTATAGCAGCTTGAGCTTAATACAATAAATTTATTGTTGTCTGTTAAGCTTGTTATTTTATTGATTAAAGCGGTTTTTCCTATTCCTGCTTCACCTGATATTACAACAGACAGACTTTCGCTGCTGTAATAATTGTTTATGCTGTTCGTAAGTTTATATATTTCATCAAATCTTCCGTAGAAGTAATTTGAATTATTATCATCTGAATATTCTATATTTTTTAATTTGAGTATTTCCGCATACATATTTTTTGTGATTAATTCAGGCTCAATGCTTAAATCCTGCTTTAATATCCTGCATAAATCCGAATATAGTTTAATTGCCTTGTTATAATCACCGTTCAGAGCATATATTTTCATTATTTCTCTATATATTTTTTCATTATATGGATCATTTGAAATCAGAATATCGCTATAGGCTTGTACCATGCTAAAGTTGCGTATACTGACCATTTCATTTAATAAAATATTTATCTTTTTAATATAAAGATTTTTGTATTCCTCTCTTTTGCTGAGCATCCAATTTTCAAATTCAAAACCATCTTTAATTGATAAATTTGATAAAAAATCACCCTTATAAAGCTCTGTGATATTATTTTGATTTATATTATCTATATCTAAATCAATCATATCCGTATTTATAGATATGATTGATTTTTTAGTAGATAAAAAAATATTTTCTCCGAATATTTTTCTTATTTTATAAAGAGCGTCTCTTAAATTCTTTTTTGCCAATACTTCTTCGCAGTCAATCCACAGTATATTTATAGCTTCTTCCCTTGTTATGTTTTTGTTTACGCAGACATAGTAAAACAAAGCTTCTGCTTTTTTATAGGGGAAGCTGATAATGTTATTTTTATAATTAACAGCAGGATTTCCAAGAAGATTAACATTAATAATATCCATAGACAGCTCCTTAATCACTGATCATAAAAACAAATTAATATTTATTGTATGCATAATGGTAGAAAACCGGAATCAACAGTCCTCCGCCTATAAAGTTTCCGATAGTTGCAGGTATAATATTGCCTATTATTTGAGTAATGCTGATGCTGTTATCAACTAAAGCTCCAAGAGGCAAGAAGAACATATTTGCAACACAGTGCTCGTATCCGCAAAGCACAAAGAGCATAACAGGAAACCAACATCCAAAAAGTCTGCCTGTTGTATCTTTTGCTGTATAAGCAAACCAAACTCCCAAAGCCACAAGTATGTTGCAAAGAATACCCTTTAATAATATTTGAGTAAATGTAAGAGAAACCTTTGCTTTTGCTACTGCTGCAATAGTATCCGCAAGAACGGAACCGGGCTTGTACATTCCCGAAAAATATACTACTAATACTACAAATAATGAGCCTATTAAATTACCTATAAATACCTGAGAAATACTCGAAGCGAAACTTCTCCAATTTATTTTTTTGTTTAAAATACCAAATGTCATTAAACAGTTACCTGTAAAAAGTTCTCCGCCAACTAATACTATAAGCATTAATCCTACAGGAAAAACAGCGGCTCTTAAAAAAAGATTGCTATAAATTGTAAGAAAACCTTGGCTGCCTAAAGAGATAAAAACTCCTGCCATGAAGCTTAGTAAAAATCTCTTTTTTACGCCCATGCCCGCTTTTATGACTGACAGCTCAGATACATAATCGGCAGTTTCCTTCGGTGTTAAATAGTTGCTTGACATACAAACCTCCAAATAGTTTCAAATCTTATTGAAACTTTATTATGTTAATATTTTAATGTGCGGGATAATCCCGGCGTATACCACGCTCTTGTAATTTAGATTAGCACGATAAAATTTCACCAAATATATAAAACCTATCGACAAATCATACTAGTTAATGATATAGTATATTAGGAATAATTTCAATATGAAAACGATAAATTTTTGAAATTGCCGAGTATAGAAAAATAATATTGACATTTTGATGTTTTTTTAATTAAAATATATCAGTATAATAAATTATCATACATAGACGTTTTATCGACAAAATTTTTTATAATTAAAATATAGGATATTGGAATAATTAGTATAAAAGCATAGACGTTTTTCAATCGTTTAATGTTTATTATAAAGTAATTAAAATTATTAGGAGGATATTATGGCAGAAAAATTTTTAACAGATATTGAAATCGCACAAAAAGCGGAAATGAAAGAAATTAACCAAATAGCGGATAAGATCGGTATTCCTGATAAGTACGTTGAAAACTATGGTAAGTATAAGGCAAAAATTGACTATAGATACTTAAATAACGAGCTTAAGGATAACAAAAACGCAAAAGTAATTTTAGTAACTGCAATCAATCCGACTCCGGCAGGAGAAGGTAAGACAACAACAACTATAGGTGTTGCAGATGCATTGTCTTTCCTTGGCAAAAAAACTATAGTAGCCTTAAGAGAGCCATCATTGGGACCGGTATTCGGTGTTAAAGGCGGAGCGGCAGGCGGAGGATATGCGCAGGTAGTTCCTATGGAAGATATAAATCTTCACTTTACGGGAGATTTACACGCTATAGGTGCTGCAAACAACCTTTTGGCAGCTATGCTTGATAACCATATTCACCAAGGAAATAAGTTAAATATTGATGTGAGAAGAATTTCTTGGAGAAGAGCTGTGGATATGAATGACAGACAGCTAAGACGCATAATAAGCGGCATGGGCGGAAAGACAGAAGGAGTTCCAAGAGAAGACGGATTTGATATAACAGTGGCATCAGAGATAATGGCGGTATTTTGCTTATCAAATGATATTATAGATTTGAAAGAAAGAATAGCTAAAATAATAGTTGCATACAATACGGATGGAGAGCCCGTAACAGCAGGAGATTTAAATGCTCAGGGAGCTTTGGCAGCTTTGTTGAAGGACGCTTTAAAACCGAATTTAGTTCAAACTTTAGAAGGAACTCCGGCATTTGTTCACGGCGGACCTTTTGCTAATATAGCTCATGGATGTAACAGTGTAATGGCTACAAAAATGGCATCAAAAATGGCAGATTACGTTGTTACAGAAGCAGGTTTCGGAGCAGACCTCGGAGCAGAAAAATTCATAGATATCAAATGCCGTATGTCAGGAATCAGACCGAGTGCAGTTATAATTGTTGCTACTATAAGAGCATTAAAATATAACGGTGGTGTTGAAAAGGCTGACTTGAATAATGAAAATCTTCAAGCTTTGGAAAAAGGACTTCCAAACTTGTTAAAGCATGTTGAGAATATAACTAAGGTATTTAACCTTCCGGCAGTTGTTGCTATAAATAAATTCCCTACAGATTCAGCAGCAGAGCTTAAATTAGTAGAAGACAGATGCAGAGAACTCGGAGTTAATGTAGCACTTTCAGATGTATGGGCAAATGGTGGAAAAGGTGGAGTTGAAGTAGCTAATGAGGTTCTGAGACTTACTGAAACAGAAAGTAAAATGGAGTTTACTTATGATGTAAATTTACCTATTAAAGAGAAGATAAAGGCTATAGCTACAAAAATTTACGGAGCGGATGATGTTGAATTCTCACCAAAAGCAAGTAAGGAAATAGCTAACTTTGAAAAATTAGGCTTTGGTAATCTACCAATTTGTATGGCTAAGAATCAGTATTCTTTAACTGATGATTCTAAAAAATTAGGCAGACCTACAGGCTTTAAAGTAACAGTAAGAGATATAACACCTTCAATAGGAGCAGGATTCTTAGTTGCATTGACAGGAGATATAATGAAAATGCCGGGACTTCCGAAAGTTCCATCGGCAGAGTTTATAGATGTTGATGAAGACGGCAGAATAAAAGGTTTATTCTAAAAAATATAATAAGGCTGTCGACATTTATATGCCGATAGCTTTTTTGTATGAATCGTGTTATAATTTAGATAAGATTTGTCGAATAATATGTGAACTGGTTGAATTAATTTCATATTTAAAATGAAGAAAAGAAATATTTGGTATGATATACTAATTTTATGATGTAACGAACAAATTTCGTATTATCTTGAGATTGATATTAAAGTGGATGGTATATATATGAAAACTATGATGAAAATTATGCGAATGCGTAAAAATGAAATTCCTGACGATATATTGCCTTCGTTTGAGCACATTGTTCAAACATATAAAGGAAACGAATGCGACGAAAAATTTATAAAAGCGATGGAAGAACAGTTAACTAGGGAGCAACGCTTCCGGTTATACGAGCAAAACGGAAGCTGTAGAGGTACCGGGTATGATAAAGAACGCAAAGCCTTTGCACTTGAACACGCTGACAAGCACCTTGCTGAAAGGCTGGAACTATTTACAAATACCTTTGGCAGAACAGCCGTTTTGAACGATGATAATACAATAACAGTTACTTTTGCCTGTAACCATGGATACTACAAGCATGCGCCAAAAGGAATGTTTCAATTTCCAGCATCAATTGAAACATATTTTGAAAGATGTGCAGGTGGGCGTTTGTATGAATACCAAAAAGCGTTAGGAATAAAACTGAAGATTAAGTCAGTAGATGTGTCTCCCCTTAGCGAAAATATTGTAAACCCCGTTGTATTTACGTTTGAGATAGTGGATTAAGAATGATCTAGCCCCATTTACTTTTTGGCTTGTTTATGTCAATATTTGAAGTTATTTAAAAAATTTATAACGAAGCTGTAATGTCTTATTGATTTTTAGCAAACCAAGAAGCCATAAATCAACAATCTGAGATTTCATATTAATTTATGAAATCTTTTTTATCACATGGGAAAGTTCTCTTTCCCATGTGATAATGAAGAATCGGAACGATTTTTCCATAAAGCGAAACAAGTTTCGCTTTTTATATTGTTTAAAAGTCTTATTTTGGGAAATATATCTTTAAGTAGACTTGGTGTTTTAATATTGACTAATTTCATATTATGCCATGAAGTTGCATAATGATAATAGATAGTATGAAAGGATTTTCATGACGTGAAATATTTCATGCTAAGAGCTTAGTTATGCCAAATTTATTATATGAAATGTACTGAAAATATATTCGAAAGGAAACTTTTATGAGAGAGAAAATACAAAAAAATGTAAGCTCACTTGGAGCTTTAGCAATCGTCGTAGGAATGATAATCGGATCGGGCATATTCTTAAAGCCCGGGATAGTTTTAAATGATGCCGGAAGCCCGATGATGAGTATTTTAGCATGGCTTGCAGGAGGTATAATAACCCTTGCATCTGCATTATCTGTCGCGGAAATATCAGCAGCTATCCCTAAAAACGGAGGGCTGTATGTCTACTTAGAAGAATTATACGGAGAAAAATGGGGATTCTTGCTTGGCTGGGTTCAATCTGTTATATCATATCCGGCATCTGTAGCTGCCCAGACTATAGCTTTCGCTACCTATTCGGCATTTTTTCTGCCTCTTGATCCATTTGAGCAAAAGATTCTGGCTTTGGGAGTATTGGCATTTCTGTTAATTATGAATATTTTATCAACAAAATACGGCTCTTATATTCAAATTATAGCTACTATAGGAAAGCTGATTCCTGTAATAGCAATAATCGGGGTAGGACTTTTAAGCGGTATAGCACCGGGAAGTGCAGGGCTTGAACTGACAGGTGCTAAGGCTTCCGCAGGCTTTGGGGCAGCTATACTCGGTACCTTATGGGCTTACGATGGCTGGATAGGAGTAACTAATATGACAGGAGAAATTAAAAATCCTGAGAAAAAATTGCCTATGATTATAGCAGGCGGGGTTTTATTTGTAATAATCATATATGCTGTTTTCAACATGGCTATATTCTTTACACTTCCTCAGGACGTCATTATAAGCTCTGAAACTCCGGGAGCTGATGCTGCAAATGCACTTTTCGGCTCGGCGGGAGGAGCATTTATAACAGCAGGTATTATGGTTTCTGTTTTTGGTTCTCTTAATGGGTATCTGATGACGGCAGCGCGTGTACCGCAAGCTATGGGAGAACGCAGAGCATTGCCGTTTTCAGGTTTTTTGGCAAAGATTCATCCTAAATTTAAAACTCCGGCTAATGCATTGATATTAGAAAGTATTTTGGCGGTTATCTACATATTATCCGGAAGTTTCAATACACTTACAGATATGCTTATATTTGTTCTCTGGATTTTCTTTGTTATGGGCGTGGCGGGTGTATTTATTTTAAGACGCAAGCATGGAAAGGGCTCCGGATATACAGTGCCTTTATACCCTATAGTTCCGCTTATAGGAATACTGGGTGGCTTATACATACTTGGAAGTACAATTTTTACGGCTCCGCTTCGTTCGTTTGTAGGAATAGCCGTAACACTTGTGGGACTTCCTGTATATTACTATTTAAAAAATAAAAAAGTGTAAGATAAGTAATATTAAAAATCATGATATAGTTTCATGATATATGCATTGAGAGACTATGAACACAGGATAGAAGATTTCCTGTGTTCTTTTTTATTTAATAGTAAAGTTTTCTTTCATGTTAAAAGAGAGCGGAAACTTGGTTTGCTAAAAAAACCAAACAAACGTTTGCTTTTGATTCGGGATTATGATATAATATCGGTACGATATTAACAATGACTCAGCTTACTGAGACTATGATATAATATCAATAACTCAAGCCAGGCTTAATGCTATGCATATTTAAAATTTTCGGATAAAGTTTCTATCTATACACAATTATATGCCTTTCGTGTTGTAAGGGATGAATTTTTAGAGTATAATTGAGAACATGGATGAAAATATTTGTACTAAGAGAAAAGGATTTGTTCTAAGATGAATGAAATGAAAAATTACAATGATCAGCTTTTTGCTGAGATTGAAATTGAAAGCAGTAGTAATACTTCATACAACCCGGTGCCAATTTCTCAATCAAGAAAATTAGAAGTGGATGAAAAACGGGAAATTTTTATTGCAATGCGAGATATTTCAAGATCTAACCATTCATCCTATTTTTTAAATACAAAGTTCTACAGCAAGCAAGTGCAATATGAAAATTCAAAAATCTTTTATAGGCAAGCTGAATTTATGAAAGACTTTGAGGATGATTATACTAATTCAATTCCTTTTTCGTCTTATTTTCCTTATTATCAATTGATGAGCTATGAACAACTCAGAACATATTTTACCTGGAGAACAAAGATAAGAAGAGGAAGCATTGAAAACACATCTCTTTCTTATGCTTTTATTTATATTTATGAATTGCTTAATAATATCGGAGTAAATAATCCAACTGAAGGCTTGGATAAATTAATGACTTTTTGGAAAGGCTTTAGAGACTTTAATACAACGATTGAAAAATATCTGATAAAGTGGGTGAAAGATTATCATATCTACTATGAGCTTCCCAAGTCATTTAAAGAATTTCTTTGTGAAAATAAATTGCAGGACTATTATCCTGATATAGTCGGATATGAGCCTGAAACAAGCTGCAATTTTGAACAATTGTACAGCATTTCGAAATATGATATAAAGAAATCCGTTTTTTACAGTGACGAAACAAAGCATTTGATTAAAGCTTGTTTTGATTTTGTGATTTGCAAGTTAAAAGATATGTTTGAAAAAGAGGGGATAGAATTTAATAATTTGATTTTTCAATCCTCTAATAGTAAATCTGTCTGGACACCTTTTAATGGAGCATTGTTTTATCAATACTTAAAACAAAGTGACAGAAGGCTTGTGCTTTCTGAAAATGAAATATATACTTGCAGCCGTAATAACTGGGTGATAAGCAAACTTATAACAACAGACAGCGGAAGACAGCTAATTGCTTATATTTTTAAACAAATGGAAGTTGCTTTAAGAAAGCTTACAAAATATAAATATAAATTTTCAGCTAATTTAAGTCCGGCAGTTGTTCAAAGACTTGGTACAACAGCTTTTTATCTTGAAAAAACAATTACCGATGCAGTTTTAGAGTTTTACAAAGAGAGAAATAAAACTGTTGTGTCGGTGGATGAAACAATTTTAAATAAAATAAGGCTGGAAGCCTTAGATACACAAGAAAAACTTATCATATCAGAGGATGATTTTAAGAGTGCTGCGGATTTTTCCTCAGAAGTTTCTTGTTTAGTTAAGAAGAAAGAAGAAATTCCTATGTCGCATGATAATAAAACCTCTTTGTCCGATATTTGGCTAAGCCTTAAGGATTCACTAAATGAAGTTGAAATAAAAGCGCTTTCGATATTAGTTCAGGATGATAAAGATATAAAGCAATTTGCAGATGAAAATGGTCTTATGATAGAGGTGCTTGCAGACAGTATCAATGAAAAATCTTTTGACTATATAGGGGACAGTATTCTTGAGCTGGATATAAGCATGACAATATATGATGAATATAAAGATAAAATAATAATAATGCTGGGATTGTGAGACTATGATAAATTAAGAAAGGAATATAAATTGAAATGGAAAATCAAGTACCATTGAGAATAGCGAATATTTTAATTAATGCACTTAAGGGAGGAGTCGTACCTCGTATAGGTCTTGAATATATTACCGTTGGGCGCGCTCAGGAAATTGCAGCTATTTTGCATGATATTGAAATGATTTCAGATGGAAGTGCATCTTTTCGTTTTATTGTGGGTAAGTACGGCAGCGGAAAGAGTTTTTTGCTGCAAACAATCCGAAATTACGCTACCGCCAAAGGCTTTGCGGTTGTAGACGCTGACCTTTCTCCGGAACGGCGGTTTGCAGGAACTAAAGGTCAGGGACTTGCTACTTATAAAGAGCTTATTCAGAACCTTTCTACAAAATCTAAGCCGGATGGCGGAGCCTTGCCGCTTATTCTGGAAAAATGGATTTCAGGGATTCAGGCATCGATAAAACTTCAGTTTGATGCAGAGGGTGATGAATTTGATTTTTTGGTGGAAAAGCAGATTTATACAGTTGCAGCTTCTCTTGAAGGCATGGTCAATGGTTTTGAATTTGCAAAGGCTATCATTACTTACTGGCGTGCTTACCGTCAAGATGATGTTGCTATGAAATCCAATGTGTTAAAATGGTTTAGAGGTGAATACAGCTCACGCAGGGAGGCCAAAGAGGAATTAAATATCAACTTTATTGTCACAGATGAAACATGGTATGATTTTTTAAAAATCTTTGCTGCTTTTTTGGTAAGTGCCGGATATAAGGGCTTGCTGGTTGTCATTGATGAGTTGGTGAATATCTTCAAGATTCCCAATTCTATAACCAGACAGAATAACTATGAAAAAATCCTCACTATGTATAATGATGTGCTTCAGGGAAAAGCAAAGCACATAGGTTTTTTATTGGGGGGCACACCACAGTGTATAGAGGATAAATATAAAGGAGTTTTCAGTTATGAAGCTCTGCGTTCCAGACTTGAGGAAGGGCATTTTGCTACTGCCGATTTGAAGGATTTATCTGCTCCGATTATACGTTTACAAATGCTGACACAGGAAGAGATGTATGTTCTTATAGAAAAACTGCGCAATATACATGCGCAGCTTTACAATTATACACCGACGATAGGTCATGACGAGTTGATATACTTTCTTACGGTAGAATATAATCGAGTTGGTGCTCAAACGCATATTACACCACGAGAAATTATCCGTGATTTTATTGAATTAGTAAATATACTTCATCAAAATCCTCAAAAAAGCATGTCTGAAATTTTGGGGAGCAATAGCTTTGAAATGGCAAAAGGCGGAATAACAGATGAAGAAATACACAGTGATTTTCAAGAATTTGAGGTATAAATTTTATGGATGCTTTTAATCGACTCGCTCCTTTTATACAGGATTTTATTTATCAGAACAAATGGGAAGAATTACGCGGCATACAGGTTGCTTCTTGTGAAGTGATTTTTGACAGTGACGATAATCTTTTGCTTTCTTCGGGAACGGCATCGGGTAAAACCGAAGCTGCTTTTTTGCCTGTGCTGACAGAGCTATACCAAAAACCGTCCCGAACAGTCGGAGTTATGTATATTTCACCGCTGAAAGCTCTTATTAATGATCAATTTAAGAGGCTTGAACAGCTGCTGCTGGATTCTAATATTCCGGTATGTAAATGGCATGGGGACGCATCAACAACTAAAAAGAACGAACTTATAAAAAATCCTGAAGGTATAATACAAATTACTCCGGAATCATTGGAAAGTCTTCTTACTAATAAGCGAGGAGCTTGTATTCAAATGTTTTCTGACTTGCGTTTTATTATAATAGACGAGGTGCATCAATTTATGCGTGATGCACGAGGTGTGCAGCTTCTTTGCTTGTTAGAACGTTTGCAAAAGCTGACAGGTGTAAGTCCCAGGCGAATAGGATTGTCCGCTACTCTAGGAGATTTATCACTTGCTCAAACATGGTTAAACACAGGCACTGACCGTGCTTGTGCGGCTCCTGTAACCGAAGAGGGGAAAAAACGCATAAGATTGCATATAGAACGCTTTGTCAATCTGCATGACAAGCGTGATATTTCTGATAGCGACAGTAGTGACAATACAATCAGCACAGGCGGAGATATGGGCAATCGAGAGCATTACGAATATCTTTTTAAGATGACCTTGGATAAAAAAACTATAATTTTTACCAATAGCCGTGAAGAGACTGAACTTGTTATAGCTAATTTGAAAGAAGTTGCTTTAAAAAATAAAGCGCCGGATGTTTATCGTGTACACCATGGCAATGTTTCTGCATTGATTCGTGAAAACACAGAGGATGAGATGAAGTCTGCCGATGAAAAAATCGTAACAGGGGCTACGGTGACATTGGAGCTTGGTATTGATATAGGCTCATTGGATCAAGCTGTTCAGATTGGCACTCCTCTGTCGGTTTCCAGTTTTGCTCAACGCTTAGGACGCTGCGGAAGAAGAGGACAGATACCGCAGATTTTGTTTACTTTTGTTGAGGATATAAAAATTAATTCAGCAGATACCTTAGGACCTATAAATTGGGATTTTATCCGAACTATTGCGATTATTGAACTATATACAAAGGACCACTGGATGGAACCTATATATCCTCATAATCATGCTTATAATTTACTATATCATCAAACTATGAGCCACTTAAAAAGCAGTGGAGAGATATCCGCGGCAGGACTTGCTCAGACTATTTTATCCTTGGGATGTTTTAAGCATATATCACAGGAAGACTATAAATGCTTATTAAGTTATTTGATAGATACTGAGCATCTTCAGCGTACTGAGCGAGGCGGTCTTATTATCGGGCGTGAAGGTGAAAAAATTGTAAACAGCCATCATTTCCTGACGGTATTTTTAGCACCGGAATATTTACTTGTAAAGGATGAAAACAGAACAATCGGTACAGTGGATAAAGTATATCCGGTGGGTATTCGATTTGCATTAGCGGGGCTGACTTGGGAGACTGTAGATGTAAATATAAAATCAAAAGTGATTTTTGTAAAAAGAGTTCCCGGAATTTCAGTAGTTGACTGGGATATGGATTTTGATGCCGAACTTCACACCACACTTGTTCGAAAAATTCGCGGTATTCTTCAAACTGACATGCAATATCCTTATTTAAGCGAACGGTGCAGGGAGAGATTGATTGAAATTCAATATATTGCACGAAACAGCGGTATTTTAGATAATTTGATTATGCCTCTTTCAGATACAAAATATGCTGTATTTCCGTGGGTAGGTACCAGACAGCTTCTTACTCTTCATTATGCATTGCTTAAAAGAAAAATTAAAAATAAACTGCCATGGATGAGCTGTATATATTTGGAGGTTAATTTTAAAGGAACGTCAGATGAGCTTAAAAATATTATTCATGATATATTGAGCACTGATTTGAATTTATATGATCTTCCATTGCCGGATAATATTCAGATTCGTGGTAAATACAATGAATTTATTCCACAGCATCTATTGCGTAAACAATTTGTAGAAGATTACTTAGATTTTGAAGGATTAAAAGATAACATTGAAATTTAATTATGAAAAAATACAGTGCGAGCTACATTTGTAGTTCGCACTGTTATTATTTATGTGTTGTTGTATTTTTAAAATATGGACATCTGTTTTCTATACATTGTTTATTTTTCATTGAAAATTCACAAACTATTTTTTCCGGTAAATCCATTTCAATACCGAAATTCTTTTTTACAAACTCTACAGCTTGTACTGACGCTGTAAAAGAGTTTCTTTTGCAGCATCTCGGACCGCCTATATCGCCTATTTTTTTTAGCGATTTTGCTGTCATATTGTTTGATAATCCCCATGTTTCATTGCTAAGCGGTGTAGAGTTTGTTAGTATACTCATGAAAATTCCACTGCTTATTCCTGCGCCGCAAGCACCCCAGAATCCACACACTCCTCCGGGAACTTCTTTTCCTCTGTCTGCCATTTCATTTAATGCTTTTTCAAGCTCTATATTTCCACCCGAATTTTTATATGCTGTCAGCAAAGCGGCTCCGACCATTACGTGATGTTCAGGTCCGTGCATATGAATATATTTATTTTTCATCATATCATAAAGCATTTCAACAGGATTCTTTGATGTTGACTTTGAGCAGTATCTTTTTATTGACTCAATACCGTTTTTGGCGTGACATTTATCGCATATATAATGTCCATCTTCACACTGTGTTTTACTTTTAGCTTCTTTGCCGCAAAAAACACATTTGACGGACTTATCAATATTATAATATTTTATAGGCTTTTTGCAAATTAAACATTCACCGGTTATTTTTTTCATTATATTCTCCAAATGATAATTATAGAATTAAATAGTCTTCTCTTTCTGCTCCTACAGATACGTATTTAATTTTACATCCTACCTTATCCTCAAGATATTTTATATAGTCGTATGTGGCTTTAGGAAGCTCAGATTCGTTTCTGCATTTTCCTATGTCACATTTCCAACCGTCAACATATTCGATAACAGGTTGTGCTATATCCAGCTCAGAACCTATAGGGAATTCTTCGGTGATTTTTCCGTTAATATCATAAGCAGTAACAACAGGTATTCTGTCCATATAGGATAAAATATCAAGCTTTGTCAGTGCAAGGATATCAGCTCCCTGCACTTTTACACCGTATTTTGATGCAACCACATCAAACGGTCCCACTCTTCTCGGGCGACCTGTTGAAGCTCCGTATTCGCCGCCTGCCTCTCTTAAGGCATTGGCTTCTTCTCCGAACATTTCACATGTGAATGGGCCTTCTCCGACACATGAAGAGTAAGCCTTCATAATTCCTATAGTATTATCAAGCTTGCTTCCGGGTATTCCCGCACCTATAGGAGCATAGGCAGCAATGGTTGAGGATGAAGATGTATATGGATATATTCCGAAATCTATATCTCTTAATGCTCCAAGCTGTGCTTCAAACATAATCTTTTTGTTTTCTCTTATACATGAATCGAGGTAAAGACTTACGTCACATATATATTCTTTGAATTCCTTACCATATTTTAACAACCAATTATATATATCATCAGAGCAAAATGCTGTTGACTTATATGCACCTGATATAGTTAAATTTTTCCACTCTACAATTTGTTCTACATGTTTTTTCAACTTATCTTCGTTTAATAAATCGCCCATTCTTATACCTTTTTTTAAATATTTATCACCGTAAACAGGTGCGATTCCTCTTCTTGTAGAGCCGAATTTCATATCCTCTAAACGTTCTTCTTCTAAAATATCCTGCTTTACGTGGTATGGGAGGCATATAATTGCCTTATTGCTTATTTTTAAATTATCAGGTGTAATTTTAATACCGGAGTTTTTTAAATTGCCTAATTCTTTGTGGAGATGTTCAAGATCAATAACCATACCATTCCCCATTATATTTACTACCTCCGGTCTTAATATACCCGAAGGAAGCAGGTTAAGTATAAATTTACCTGAACTGTTCACAACTGTATGACCTGCGTTGTTTCCGCCTTGATATCGGCATACAACATCATAATCTTGGGCAAGCAAATCAACCATTCTTCCCTTTCCTTCATCTCCCCAATTGATTCCTACTATTGAAGTTAACATAAAAAACCTCCTTATATTTTTCTGAAAAAATTATATATTTTACAAATATCAAAGTCAAGAAATAATTTTTAATATATATATGACAAAGCAATCTTAAACAAGACTTAGAGCCATATTAAGGAATATTAAAAAAATATGAGTTACTGCTAATTTTTTATATATTTTAGCAAATTTTATGATATAATATGTGTAGCATATTTAAAAACATTTAACATAGACTAGGCTATGATACAGTATCAGAAGTATATTCATTGCTAAACTATGTATAATAATTACATATCGAGGTAGATTAAATTGAATTATAAAAAAATAAATAAAAATACTATTCTTTCTTCATTGCTTTTCCCGGCAACTATTTTTTATCTGGAAATTGTTTTCAAAGTTTTTGGTCTTAAACAAAGAATAGATATATCACTGATATATTTGCTGTTGTATTCTTTGGCAGTTGGTTTAATAATTGATTTTATATGCACTTTATTCAATAAGAAAGTTAACAGAATTATATCAATATTTTTTGTGTCATTTTTATGCTTTGCGGTAAGCGTTCAGTTCATTTACTATAAATTATTTTATACACCAATGGTATTGTATTCTGTTACGGGAGCAGGGCAGGTTATGGAATTTGCCGATATGGTTTTTGAAGAAATCATAAAAAATCTGTCTGTTATGATACTTTTATTTGCTCCGGTTTTTAGTATTTTAATTGGAAAAGCAAAAAATCTGGTGTTTGAAAAGGCTCTTATTAAGCGGAAATTGATAACCATATTATCTATTATCTTGATTAATCTCTTCACGTTTACGGCTTTATCTCTTGGCGGAAGAGACGTAAATTCTGATTATGATATTTATTATGGCATAAATATACCCGATTTAGTTATAAATAGATTTGGTATTTTAAAGGTTATGCAGAAAGATTTAGGCAGTATAATTTTTAAAAATTCAAAAAATGACTCATCTTCATCAGATTTAAACAAGTATATTGATGACGATATAGACAATTCTCAGGATGATTCAGACGATATTATCATTGATTTTCCTGATGAAATTGATGATGAAGCAGGAGAAGAAGTTGAACAAATAGATACAAGTCCTAATATTATGATGATAGATTTTGATAAATTGATAGAAACTGAGACTGATGAAAATATAGCTGCTATGCACAAATATTTTTCTTCGGTTGAACCTACAAATAAAAACGAGTATACAGGCATATTTGAGGGGTATAATCTTATATTGATTACCGCCGAAGGTTTCTCGCATTTAGCTGTAGATAAGGAATTGACCCCTACTTTATATAAAATGGCAAATGAAAGCTTTGTATTTAACAATTTTTATAATCCTGTGTGGGGCGTGAGCACATCCGATGGAGAATATGTTGCTTGTCAAGGCCTGATACCAAAGTCGGGGGTTTGGAGTTTTTATGCCTCCGGTGAAAATTATCTTCCGTTTGTCATGGGTCATCAATTTAAAAAGCTTGGGTATTCAACTCGTGCGTATCATAACCACTATTATGATTACTACCGAAGAGATGTATCGCATCCGAATATGGGCTATGATTATAAAGGAATCGGAAACGGACTTGAGATAAAAGAAACATGGCCTGAATCAGACTTAGAGATGATAGAGGTAACAGTTCCTGAATATATAAATGACGAGAAATTTCATACTTATTATATGACAGTGAGCGGGCATAAAAATTATAATTTTTACGGAAATTATATTGCCGGTAAAAATAAAGAGCTTGTTGAGCATTTGGATGCCTCGGAAGCTGTAAAGGCATATTTTGCATGCAATATTGAGCTTGATAAGGCTATGGAATCATTAATTAAACAATTAGAGGAAAAGAATATTTTAGATAAGACTGTGATAGCCTTAAGTGCAGATCATTATCCATATGGACTCGAAAAGGAAGAAATAGATGAAATAGCAGGTCATGTAGTTGAAAGTAATTTTGAGCTGTATAAAAGTACATTTATCCTTTGGGCAAACGGCAGAAAAACCGTAGTAGTTGATAAGCCATGCTCAAGCCTTGATATAATACCGACTTTATCTAATTTGTTCGGGCTTGAATATGATTCAAGATTATTAATGGGCAGAGATATATTATCAAATTCAAGTCCTTTGGTAATCTTTTCAAACAGAAGCTTCATAACAGACAAGGCAATGTATAATGCAAAGACAAAAGAGGTTATTAATTTAACAGAGGAAGCATTAGAGGAAGAGTATATTAAAGATATTAATAAAATTGTTTCAAGAAAATTTATTTTTTCGGCAGAAACACTTGACAGAAATTATTATGCACGGATTTTTAACGAATAAAAAAGTGAACTACGCTCACTCTATGGAAGAATCGTTCCG
>DGYI01000047.1:0-3698 GCA_002396645.1 Firmicutes bacterium UBA5010 | reverse complement strand
AGAAGTTTCCTATCAGATAAAATAAAAGACTGTGCACCGTGCACAGTCTTTTTTTATAAAAAACAAGGGGGAGAGGGAAAATAAACTAATAACTTACGTTATTAATTAAGTTCATTATATCCTTAAAAGCTTTAATTAATCTTAAACTATTATAAAATTTTTCTTAGACGTTTTATCGACGTGAGAATACTAAAATTGTATTACAAACAATATTTAAATATTATTTAATAAATTTAATTAGGAGGAGTTTGAAATGATAAATAACAACAGTATATCTGAAGCGATGACTATCAAATTGGATAACAAGCTGCCTGAATATCCTGTATTTAAAGAGGGAATCAGAAGAGCTCCAAAACGTGAACTTAATTTAACCGATAGAGAAATTAAGCTGGCTGTAAAAAACGCATTAAGATATGTTCCCGAAGAACTTCATGAGACCTTAGCACCGGAATTTCTTGATGAACTTATGACAAGAGGAAGAATTTACGGATACAGATTTATGCCAAAAGACAGAATTTATGGCAAGCCTATAGATGAATACAAAGGCAAATGTGTTGAAGGCAAAGCATTTCAGGTTATGATAGACAATAATCTTGATCACGCTGTTGCTTTATATCCTTATGAGTTGGTGACATATGGCGAAACAGGACAGGTATGCCAAAATTGGATGCAATATCAATTGATTAAAAAATATTTAGAAGAATTGACAGATGAGCAAACTTTAGTTATGATGTCCGGACATCCTATGGGATTGTTTAAATCTAACAAAACAAGCCCGAGAGTTATTATAACTAACGGCTTGATGATAGGTATGTTTGATAATCCGCATGACTGGGCAAACGCAACAGCTATGGGAGTGTCAAGCTACGGGCAGATGACTGCCGGAGGCTGGATGTATATAGGCCCTCAGGGCATAGTTCATGGAACATTTAATACATTGTTAAATGCCGGAAGAAAAGTTTTAGGTATAGCAGATGACGGAGACTTGGCAGGTCATTTGTTTGTTACATCAGGACTTGGCGGAATGAGCGGAGCTCAGCCTAAAGCTATAGAAATAGCAAATGGAGTAGGTATAGTTGCAGAGGTTGATTACTCAAGAATAGTTACCAGATATGAGCAGGGCTGGGTGGCTAAGATAAGTGATAATTTAGAAGAGGTATTTGCAGTTGCAAAAGAATATATGGAGAAAAAAGAGACTATATCTGTAGCTTATCATGGAAATATAGTTGATTTATTGGAATATGCGGTAAAAAGTAATATAAAAATAGATCTTTTATCAGATCAAACATCATGCCACGTTCCATACGATGGAGGATATTGCCCTCAAGGTCTGAGTTTTGAAGAAAGAACCGAAATGCTGGCTAATGATAAGCACAAATTTGAGGAACTGGTTAATACATCTTTAAGACGTCATTTTGAATTAGTTAAGATTTTAGTTGACAGAGGAACTTATTTCTTTGATTATGGAAATGCTTTTATGAAAGCTTGCTTTGACGCAGGATCAAAAGAAATAGCTAAAAACGGAGTTGACACAAGCGAAGGATTTATTTTCCCTTCATATGTTGAAGATATTATGGGACCTATGCTTTTTGATTATGGATACGGACCTTTCAGATGGTGCTGCTTAAGCGGAAAACCGGAAGATTTGAGAAAAACAGATGCGGCTGCTATGGAAATTATTGATCCGAACAGAAGAGGACAAGACAGAGATAACTATATTTGGATTAAGGATGCGGAGAAAAATAAGCTTGTTGTAGGAACACAGTGCAGAATTTTATATCAGGATGCTCTTGGAAGACGTGACATAGCACTTAAATTTAATGAAATGGTTAGAAATGGTGAAATAGGACCGGTTATGCTGGGACGTGACCACCATGATACAGGAGGAACAGATTCTCCGTTCAGAGAGACATCAAATATAAAAGACGGAAGTAACATTACAGCTGACATGGCAGTTCAATGCTATGCAGGAAATGCGGCAAGAGGTATGAGCTTAGTTGCATTGCACAATGGCGGCGGAGTTGGTATCAGCAAGTCAATAAACGGCGGTTTCGGTATGGTACTAGACGGAAGCGAAAGAGTTGATGATATATTAAGAACTGCTATTCCATGGGATACTATGGTAGGAGTCTCAAGAAGATCATGGGCAAGATGTGAAAATTCAATTGAAACAACTATGGAATATAACAAAATAACAAATGGTGAGGATCATATAACAATACCGTTTGTAGCAAATGATGATTTAATTGAAAAAACTTTTAAAAATTATAAAAAATAATTGAAGTGTGATTATTATACAATTCAAACAGGGAGGATATTTATATTATGAACAGAATAGTTGAGTGTGTACCTAATTTCAGTGAAGGCAGAGACCTTGAAAAGGTAGAGAAAATTGTTCAGGCATTCAGAGCAAAGGAAAATGTAAAGTTGTTGGATTACAGCACAGATAAGGATCATAACAGATGTGTAGTTACTGTAGTAGGAGAGCCTGAAGCTCTTAAGGAAGCAATGATAGAGGCTATAGGAAATGCGGTCAGTCTGATTGATATGACTAAGCATGAAGGACAGCACCCTCGTATGGGAGCAGTT
This sequence comes from Firmicutes bacterium UBA5010, assembly GCA_002396645.1. Classification (GTDB taxonomy): domain Bacteria; phylum Bacillota; class Clostridia; order Tissierellales; family Sedimentibacteraceae; genus UBA1535. The sequence continues at coordinate 1,109 of DGYI01000047.1, read as the reverse complement.
GATGTTGTTCCTTTTATTCCGATTAGAAATGTAACTATTGAAGAAGCTGATAAGCTGGCAAAGGAAGTAGCAAAGGAAGCATCGGAAAAATACGGACTGCCTTTCTTCTTATATGAAAAATCAGCATCAGCATCGCACAGAGAAAATCTTGCAACAGTAAGAAAAGGTCAGTTTGAAGGAATGGCTGAAAAAATGAAGGATGAAATGTGGAAGCCTGATTTCGGACCGGAAACTATCCACCCTACTGCAGGGGTAACTGCAATCGGAGCAAGAATGCCGTTAGTTGCATTTAATATAAACTTAGGAACAAGTGATTTATCCGTAGCAGATAAGATTGCCAAGCAAGTAAGACACTTAGGCGGAGGATTTAGATTTGTTAAAGCAATGGGAGTTGAGCTGGAGGACAGAAAAATTGCTCAGGTTTCTATGAACTTAACAGACTATACTAAGTCAGCAGTTTACAGAGTATTTGAAACAGTTAAGATGGAAGCAAAAAGATACGGAGTTAATGTTGTGGGAAGTGAAGTTATAGGCTTAGTTCCGATGCAGGCATTAATTGATTGTGCAGAGTATTATTTAAGAATAGAAAACTTTAGTATAGATCAGGTTTTAGAAACCAGACTATAGTAAGAGTCTGAGAGCCTCAAACTATGTTTGAGACTGGGGAGGTTAAATATGAATAATCTTATTATAAAAAATGCTTCTGAGCTTGTTACCTGTAAGGGGAATGCTCCCAAGAGGGGCACAGAAATGTCTGATATAGGCATTATAAAAGACGGAGCTGTAGTAGTTGAAAATGGTATAATTACAGCAGTAGGAACTACCGATGAGATTTTATCAAAATATGATGAAAAAAATTATAGGGTTATAGATGCTTCAAATAAAGCGGTGCTGCCGGGTTTTATTGATTCACATACTCATCTTGTATTCGGCGGGTACAGAGCAGACGAATTTTCTTGGAGGCTTAGAGGAGATACCTATATGTCCATTATGGAAAGAGGCGGAGGTATAACTAATTCTGTAAGAGCAACAAGAGAGAGATCCTTAGAGGATTTAGTCGAAGTCGGAAGAAAAAGACTGCACAAAATTTCAACTACTACAGCTCCGTC
>DGYI01000057.1:1060-2604 GCA_002396645.1 Firmicutes bacterium UBA5010 | reverse complement strand
CAACAATGCATATGGCATTACTCTCAGCATTTAACATACTGTTATCAAAATATAGCGTCCAAGAAGATATAGTAATAGGAACACCGATAGCGGGAAGACCACATGCAGACCTTGAGAATATAATGGGGATGTTTGTAAACACACTGGCTTTAAGAAATAAACCAGAGGGAAGCAAGAAATATATAGACTTCTTAAAAGAAGTAAAAGAAAACTCATTAAAAGCATATGAAAACCAAAGCTATCAGTTTGAAGAACTGGTAGAAAAGCTTAATGTAAGAAGAGACACGGGTAGAAATCCATTATTTGATGTAATGTTTAATATAGCAGATACAATAAACAATAAAGATATCAAATTAGAAGATATTATACTAANNGCAATAGAAAGTGGAGCTAAAGTATACTTTAGTATAGAGTATTGCACTAAGCTGTTTAAGAAAGAAACAATAGAAAGATTAAGTAATCACTATATAAAACTCTTAGATAGCATAGTAAGTAACATGGAAATAAAATTAGGTGAAGTTGATTTACTATCAGAAGCAGAAAAGAATCAAATACTATATGAGTTTAATGATACAAAAGCTGATTATCCAAAAGATAAAACAATCAATGAATTATTTGAAGCTCAGGCAGAAAATACACCTGATAATATTGCAGTAGTATTTGAAGATAAGAAGTTGACTTATAGAGAGTTAAATGAAAGAGCTAACAGCCTAGCCAGAGCTTTAAGAGATAAGGGTGTTAAGGCAGATTCCATAGTAGGAATAATGACAGAAAGATCTCTGGAAATGATAATAGGAATAATGGGGATATTAAAAGCTGGAGGAGCATATCTGCCGATAGACCCGAACTATCCTAAAGAAAGAATAGAATATATGTTAAAGGATAGTGAGACAAGGATTTTGCTAAGCGAAGAATCATTATTAGAGAATATAGAGTTTGAAGGTATAGCAATAGATTTATACAAAGAAGAGCTGTATAAAAATGATACAAGCAACTTGATTAAAATAAACAACTCAACTAATTTAGCCTATGTTATATATACATCAGGGTCTACAGGAAATCCAAAAGGTGTAATGATAGAGAATAAAAGTGTAATAAATCAGATAACCGGATTGATAGGAGATTATGGATATGGTGCTATGGCAAACCATATGCTATATGCAAAAACTATATTTGATGTGTCAGTACAGCATATTTTTACAGCACTTTGCAGTGGAGCAACATTACATCTTATGACTGATTATTTAGAGTCTGATTATAGAGCTTTGGCACAATATATTAAGAAGACAAAAGTACAATTTATTAACATGGTACCATCACAAATGGAGGTTTTTATTGATCATCTAGATTTTGATTGCAATAATATACGCATTATATTAGGAGCAGAGACGCTGCATGTTTCTCTTTATAAAAAAATTATTAAGTATGTTAAGCCTGAAGAAATATATAATTATTATGGTCCGACAGAAACAACTATTAATGCCTTAATTTATCGTTGTTCTAAGAAAGAAGAAGGCAAAACAATTCCAATAGGAAAACCTATG
>DGYI01000057.1:432-836 GCA_002396645.1 Firmicutes bacterium UBA5010 | reverse complement strand
AAAAGTAAAAGAAGCAGCAGTTTTAGTAAAAGAAAACAAAGAAGAAGATAAATATATATGTGCATATATCGTAAGTGAAAATCCACTAGAAGAATTAAATATAAAGGATTACTTAAAAGAGATATTGCCAGAATATATGATACCGAGCTACTTTATGCAAATAGAGAAAATGCCTCTTACACCAAACGGAAAACTTGATAGAAGGCAACTTCCGGATCCTGATATGGAGTTAATTTCAAGCAAATATGAAGCACCAAGAAATGAAGTAGAAGAAATATTGTCAAGAATATGGAGTGAAGTATTAGGAGTAGAGAGAATAGGGATAAACGATAACTTCTTTGACTTAGGAGGACATTCTCTAAAAGCTACGGTTTTGGTGTCTAAAATACATAAAGAATTAAATA
>DGYI01000057.1:0-291 GCA_002396645.1 Firmicutes bacterium UBA5010 | reverse complement strand
CAGCATATAACATGCCTATGGTGTTGGAGATTGAAGGTGAAATTGATAAGAATAAAATAGAAGAGGCCTTCAAAGAGCTAAGCAAAAGACATGAGGCACTAAGAACCTACTTTGAGATGATAGATAATGAAATAGTACAAAAGATAGATAATGACTATGAATTTAAATTAGAGCAAAGAAAAGGCAATATAGAAGATATAATAAATAGCTTTGTAAGACCATTTGAACTGGAAAAAGCACCGTTGTTCAGAGCAGAGCTTGTAGAAGATAAAGAAAAAGTATACCTGTTAG
>DGYI01000018.1:23475-24136 GCA_002396645.1 Firmicutes bacterium UBA5010 | reverse complement strand
TTTTAATTAGGCACCTGGAAACGGGTGTCTTTTTATGTAAAACATTGTAGACAGGAAAGGTTTTCCTTGTTATAATTATAGTAAAATATTATATTTATAAAGGGGAGAAGGGTAAAATGGAGACAAATAAAAGTATAGAAACTTTAGTTGAAGAAATATTAAAATACGAGAGTAATATATCAAATTTATTGACAGGTATTATCCAAATTAAACAAGAAATATTATTGCAAATAGAGGTATTTGTAAAAGAATGGTATGATGAAAAAGTGAAAAATGAAGTAATTAAGAGACCTGAACATACAAAATATATCGGTGTTGAACAATTAAAAAAATTAAAGGATGAACTTAGAATATTGATAGATAATGTGCCTAATTTAATAGATGCGTATTTAGTAAATAACGGCATCTGGAAACATGAACAATTAGAAATAGATGAAGTGAGATATAATAGCGGTGTTTCGGTTACATATAAGTTAAAACAAAGTTTTCTTGAAGAAATAAAGCGACTTTTTGAAGACTGCGGAAAATTACTAATGAAATATGGGTATGTTGGCAGTAAGTATTATAATCCTGATTGGAATATACAACACAATTCAGATAAAATCGTGTATACATCTAAATATGATATATCAAAGCCACTAGAAAAGTTAATTAATCAGTA
>DGYI01000018.1:0-23467 GCA_002396645.1 Firmicutes bacterium UBA5010 | reverse complement strand
AATACTGGGACATATTTGAATTTTAAATTTATGGGATGAAGCATGATAATAAAGAACTCTTTATGTAGAACATCGTAGATGAGAAATATTTTATTTGATATACTGATTGTACCAAAATAATCGGGAGGATATATTATGAAATTTAAGAACTATGAAGAAACAATTAATAAGTTTAATATATTTATAAAGTTTGGTGAAAAAGAGCATTTAGAGGACCTGCAAAATGGAAAATTGTATATGCGTAATTTAAAATATTATAACGATTTAGAAAAGGATACTGGAGTTAGTGGAATAGGCGATGAGAATGATGGAAAGTTCATACTAAACAATATAAATTTTTATATTTATGAAAAAGATACGAATAGATATGTTGGAGAAATTTCGTCTCCTAAGATTGCTTTAGAGCATGATGAATTCAAATATGTCCCAGTATTTTGTTTATATACAATAGATAAGAGGAATATTCTAGAAGAAAGTATAAAAAGTGGAAAAGAAGGAGTATATGAATTCCATTTAGGTTTTAATAATTTTGATAAAGAAAATATAACTAAAGATTTTAAAGATTATGCTTTATTAATAATAGATAACGATATTTTCTTGGAAAAAATTAAAAAAGCTTTTCTAAATAATAATATTGAAATGATAGGGAATAAGGTTTTATATACAGACTTAAATATAAATGATTCTAAATATGTATTAGATGTTGGTAACGACAGAACAAGAATTCCATTTTGGAAAGATATAAATAAATTTAACTACCAACATGAATACAGGATATTGGGATTAAATAAAAGAATAGAGGAATCGTTAGTACTGGATATAGGAAGTATTAAAGATATAACTTCTCTAGTAAAAACAAAGGATATATTAGATTATGTTTGCACATTTGAAACTGAATATGAAGAATTATAAGAACTCCTAACCGGGTTCTTTTTTATTGTCTTTAATGCAATATTTTGTCAAGTTATGGTTGCAAGGGAATGTTTTCCTTGGTATAATATTGGTAAATAAAGTGTTAAGGGGATGAGGAATACTTTGGATAGAATTACAGTTATAGTTACTTTAGTAGTAATATTAATAATTGGATTTATAAAGCTTTTAATTAATGCTAATAAAGTATATCAAAAAAAGGGGCAACTTATAGAATTTAGAAATGAATTTATTGAGTTTTCTAATGAATTAGTAGATAAAGAAACATTTAATAATAGTTTATATAATAAGTTAAAACTTAAATCTTCTAAAATACAGAGTATAATGGGAAGCTACGGAATAGGTAATTACAAGCCAGCTTTCGCTAATTATTTTATAAATGATTATCAAGTAATATTAAACTCTTTAAGTGAAATAAGAACTGGCTATAAAACAGGTGGGATATTTGGCTCATATGATTCAGATGAAATTATTTTAGTTGATGATGCCTTGCTAACCTGTATTGGTGCTTATAATGATTTATATGAAGAATATAAGAAAGAATGTAAAAATCCTTTAATATGGTTTAAAGAAGGCATAAAAGTAATTGTTAATTTACCTATTTCAATATTTTATTGGGGTGGGTTAATCAAACATACAACTTATAATAAAATAATATCTACATTTTTATTTAAAATAATATCATTTCTTGTTACTTTAATTGGGTTAATCAGCTCAATAGTAACAATAATAGCAGGCATTGAACCACTTAAACAATTTATTAGTAACATAATAAAATATATAGTTAATTAAAGACGTTATTAATTTAAGGATTTTTTATCTTTTTATACACTGTATTGTTATAATACGGTACAATAAAAGAAAACGTTGGGAGGATATTATATGTTTTTTAAGAAAAAGATTATAGTACATGATTTAAATCCTGAGTTTAGAGATGAACTATTTAATGCACAAAATAAACATAGGGATGATTTAGAAAAACAAATACAATATATGGAGACTTTAGCAAATCCACAATGGGAGCTTTTGGGTAAAATTATATTGCTACAAAATGAGTATAGCATTAAAGCGTCAGGAAAAAATGAAAAAATTCAACTAAGTGCTATGGAAGTTGAGTATTTTTTAAGAGGTTTTTTAGATATGGCAAGGCACATGCAAGCGGATCTTCCAGAAGGCGTATATAAGTATATAAACAGAAGAATAGAAAGTGTATTAAAAGAATTATTAAATCAAATAGTTTAGTAAGTTAATAGAATAAAGAGATATAACATAAGACTTTCGGGTCTTTTTTATTGCAAACAAAACGACAAAACGAGGTGGTGGTGTGGGTGAAGTAAACAACAAAGAGATTGCTTATGAGCTGTTTAAACAAGGGAAAAAACTCATAGAAATTTCTAAAGAACTTAATATTCCGGAAGGGACAATCAGGAGCTGGAAGAATAGATATAAATGGGAGTGCAACGCAACGGATAATGCAACGTTGCAAAAGAGAAATAGAGGAGCTCCAAAAGGTAATAAAAACGCTACAGGTCCACCGGGTAATAAGAATGCAGAAAAGCATGGCTTCTTTTCTAAGTGGCTTCCGGAAGAAACGGCCGAGATAATGAATTCTATATCTAAGTTAGATCCGCTAGATATCCTATGGAGTAATATTACTATTCAGTATGCTGCCATTATTAGAGCACAGCATATTATGCATGTTAAAGACCAAGGCGATTTAACTAAAGTTCTTAAAAGACAAAAGAGGTCAGACAGTGATACTTCTTCATCGTGGGAAGATGAATATGAATTACAGTTTTCCTGGGATAAGCATGCTACTTTTTTAAATGCACAATCAAGAGCTATGAAAACACTTGAGGGCATGCTAAAGCAATATGATGAAATGCTTCATAAGAACTGGGAATCAGCTTCAGAGGAACAGAAGCTACGTATTAAAAAGCTTGAGGCTGAGATTTCTAAGATAACGGAGAACGAGAGTAGAACATCAACGATAACAATAATCGATGATATTGAAGGTGATGAACATGAGGATTAATTTATCAGATGTTATTGCACCTTCTTTTTATGATTTGCATATTGACATAAAAAATAACAGGAATACTGAATACATGTTAAAGGGCGGGAGGGGTTCTACAAAATCATCGTTTACAAGCATAGAAATAATACTTGGAATGATGAGAGATGCAAAACAAGGAGAATATACAAATGCCGTAGCAATCAGAAAAGTAAAAGATACCTTGAAGGACAGTGTATTTGAACAGTTATCGTGGGCGATAGAAGTGTTAGGTGTTTCTGGGGAATGGAATATACCTCTGAGTAAATTGGAAATAACATATATTCCAACCGGGCAGAAGATTTTATTTAGAGGTGCAGATAAACCTAAGAAAATTAAATCAACGAAAGTTAAAAAGGGATATATAAAATACATATGGTTCGAGGAACTTGATGAATTCTTTGGACCGGAAGAAATAAGAACAATTAACCAGTCTCTTATGAGAGGTGGAGAAACTTTTGTAGTATTTTACACATATAACCCGCCTAAATCGGTGCGGTCATGGGTTAATCAAGAAGCAAAACTTTTAAAGCCAGGGAGAAAAGTACACCACTCTGATTACAGATCGGTACCGATAAACTGGTTAGGAAAAGTATTTATTGTTGATGCAGAACATTTGTTAAAAACAAATGAAATGGCATACAGGCATGAGTATTTGGGCGAAGAAGTTGGAACTGGATTAGAAGTATTTACAAATGTAACCTTAAGGCAAATTACTGATGAAGAAATTAAGGCTTTCGATAGAATAAAACAAGGACTTGACTTTGGTTATGCAGTGGATCCTGTAGCATTTGAAAAAATGCATTATGACAAGACTAGACGTAAACTGTATTTCATATACGAATTTAGCGGTATACAAATTTCAAACAGAAAACTATACGATAAAATTAAAGAACAGACATCGAGTATGACCACTGCTGACAGCGCAGAGCCTAAATCTATTTCTGAATTAAAAGGTTACGGTATGAAAGTAAAAGGTGCAAAGAAAGGACCTGACTCAGTAGAATATGGAATTAAATTCTTATCGGAAGAAATAGAGGAAATTATAATAGATCCTACAAGGTGTCCGAGAGCTGCTAAAGAATTTATAAACTATGCTCTTGAAACAGACAAAAATGGAGAAGTAAAGAGCGCATATCCGGATAAGGATAACCACACCATAGATGCAGCAAGATATGGCTTAGAAGATGATATGAGAAGCAGTAAAGGTATAACAATCTTTAAGTAACGAGGTGATGATAAAGTGATAAGAAATGATGTAAATATATTAACCATACCGGAATTAATTAAAATATACATTGATGAATTCAATGTATCTAAAGAGCGCCAGCTGATGATTAAGGGTGAAAATTATTATAAAGTTGAGAATGATATTCTTGACAGGAAGATGTATCGCTATGAAGATGAACACAAGGTTGAAGACGAAACTAAAACAAACAATAGACTGGCTCACGGATTTATGCATATATTGGTTGACGATAAGGTTAATTATCTTCTTGTAAAGCCTTATACGCTTGAATGTAAAGATGAAAAATACTTAAAGTCGGTGACTGATATATTAGGCAAGAGGTTCCAGAAAAAACTATCTCAGTTAGGTACAGAAGCAAGTAATAAAGGGAAAGCTTGGCTACACCCATATATAAACCCAAATGGTGAATTTAAAGCAATGAAAATACCCTCTGAGCAATGTATTCCTATTTGGATGGATAATGACCATGAAGAGCTTCAGGCATTCATCAGATTCTATGGTGTAGAGGTTTATGAGGGAAAGGAAAAGAAAATCATAACCAAAGCTGAATATCATACATTTGACGGTGTTGCCTATTATATGCAGGATAGCAATGGGGAAATAATACTTGATGCGGAGATGTATCTAAATACTGACGGTGAAAACTTAATATTACCGCATTTTGAAGTTAATGGGGTACGGGGTACATGGGAAAGGGTTCCATTTGTGCCGTTTAAAAATAACGACTTTGAATTGCCGGATTTGCAATTTGTAAAAACTCTTGTTGATGACTATGACAAATCAAGGTCTGATGTTTCAAATGACATTGAAGATATAAAGAACTTCATAATGGGTTTACGCGGTTATGGAGGGGAAAAACTTTCCGATTTCATGAGAGACTTATCCTATTACAGAGCTGTTAAATTAGATGCAGATGAGAATGCAGGACTTGAAAAAATTGAAACAACGATAAATATCGATGCGGCAGAGAAACATTATCAGCAGCTTAGGAAAGATATATTTGATTTCGGACAAGGCGTAGACAAGAATAGCGATAAGCTGGGGAATAGTCCGTCTGGAATTGCACTTAAATTTATTTACTCTGGTTTAGATTTAAATTGTAATGCTATGGAAGATAATTTCAAATGGGCATTTGAACAGTTACTTTATTTTGTCAATAAGTATATGGAATTAACAAAGCAGACAGCATCAAATGAAGAAATCACCATTGTATTTAACCGTGACATCGCAATAAATGAAAGCCAGGCAATAACAGACTGCCAAAATAGTAAAGGTACTATATCTAACCAGACTATAATTGCAAATCACCCTTGGGTGAAAGATGCTGGAACAGAATTGAGCCAAATTGAAGAAGAGAACCGAGCACACGAGCCTCCTACATTTGGTGACGGAGAGGATGAGGAATAATGCCTGATAAATCCTATTGGGAACAACGACAAGAGCAGAAATTCCTCTCAGGAGAGAAAAAAATTAAGGATTATTATCTTGAACTTGAAAAGTCATTTGAACAATCTAAGAAAGAGATTCATAAAGTAATTAATGAATTTTATGGCCGATATGCAAATGAAAATGGACTTTCGTTTACAGCAGCACAAAGAGCATTAAGCAATGAGGAAATAGGAGACCTGAAGAAGTTTATCGCCCTTGTAAATAAAAATATGGGTGAGTATAATCAAGAGCTTAACAACATGTCAATCAAAGCAAGAATAACCAGGTATCAAGCTCTTGAGAAACAAATAGATGCATTGCTTCAACAGTTATACAGTGTAGAATATAAGCACAAAGGAGAAGATATCTTAAAAGATATTTATACTGATACCTACTATCAAACATGGTTTGATTTTGACCAATATAACGGATTTCATCAAGAATTTGCACAAGTTACCCCTTACACAATAGAGGAACTAATAAAATACCCATTTAACGGTGCAGATTATTCAACAAGATTATGGAAGCAAAAGGACCATATGCTGCAGCAACTCAATGAATCAATTACAACAATGCTGATACAAGGGAAAAATCCTCAGACACTAGCGGGAGATTTTTCAAAGAAATTTGACACCAAGAAGTTTGAAGCTTATCGGTTACTGCATACAGAAGGTTCATTCATGATTGAGAAGGGTACACTTGCGGCATATAAGGAAGAAGGGGTTATAAAATATCAAATACTTGCGACACTGGATATTAAAACATCTGATATTTGTAGAGGACAAGACGGGAATATATATGATGTTGATAATGCTGTTACGGGAGTAAATTATCCGCCGTTCCATATATTCTGTAGGTCTACAACAGTGCCATATTATGAAGATTCTGATTATTCAGATAACAAAAGAGTCGCACGAGATCCTGTAACAGATAAAAGCTATGAAGTTCCTGCCGATATGAATTATAAGGAGTGGCATAAGAAATATATTGAGAGTAATCCCGAAGCTGTTATTGCTGAAAAGAAGTGGAAGAATAGATTTACTGACAAGAGACAATTTGAAGAATATAAAGAAAAGTTGGGCACAAAATATCTTCCTAAATCTTTTGATAGTTTTCAGGACTTGAAGTATGCCAACAATGATGAGTATGGGATATTAAAAGCTCAGGTCAAGGGAATGACATACTATAACAAAGCTATTGTAAATGAGCCGGCAATAACAGAGCATGTTAAAAATGTAGCTGAAAATGTGGGCACGGATGTGGCAGGTTTAGAATATCGAATTAAAGGAAAAGATTCTTATCTAAGGAAGATACGGAGCAATTATAACCCTGAAGGCAATGAATATGAGATAAAAGATATATTAAGATATACTTATACAGCTGACTCTGTTAAGTATACAGATAAAACTTTAAAATCTATTGATGCACATAAAAATTTAGGGTATAATACAATTGAGGTAAAGAACTATTGGCTAGATAAAAATAATCCTTATAATGGCATAAATACAGTTATAGCTTCACCTAAAGGGCAAAAGTTTGAATTACAATACCATACACCTGGAAGCTTTGACGTTAAGAATGGGGAGATGCATAAACTTTATGAAAAGTGGAGGCTACTACCAAATGATTCAGAAGAAAAAGTCAACATTGAAATACAAATGAAAAAGCTATCTGAATCGATGAAATTACCAAAAGATATAGAAAGGGTGAAATAACTTGTCAACATATTACAAAATACTTGATAAAAATCTTATGGGGCGACAAGACGGGATGCTTGATTGCCACATATTTAATCCTGAAAAAGGGTGGGAAAAAGATATTGATAATATCTTAATGGATCGAATTATTGGATATGACGATGATAGGATTGGCAGCTCAGATATGATGTCCAGAATTGAAGAAATTACAGAGGAAGAAGCAAATAATTTAATAACAAGTATGAAATAAAAGCACTTACTAAGTAAAAAAAGTAGGTGCTTTTATTATGTCTTGAAAAAGGAGGTAGACTAATATAAGAAAACAACTACCCGAGCAATTACAGAAAAGCATAACAAAAAATGGACGAAAATATTTTGTTGGCATTGGATGCGATAAAAACGGTTATTTTGCTTTTACTCACAGAGCTCGCAGTAAAAGTTACCCGAATAAAAAAAGCATACCTATAAAAGTGCTTAAATATATTGAATCTACAGGATAGGGGGTGTACAAATGAAGTTAAATATTATGGGAACTGAATACAAAGTACTTTACAAGACTGATGAAGAAGAACCTTATTTAAAAACCTGTGACGGATTTTGCGACAGAAGCAGAAAAGAAATAGTAATAGCACAGATGCAACCCAATCCAGATACATATCAGGTAGATCTTGAGTGGTACAGAAAAAAGATATTAAGACATGAAATCATACATGCATTTCTACACGAAAGTGGCCTTGAAGAAAATTCAAACAGTACCGATATGTGGGCAAGGAATGAGGAAATGGTTGACTGGATAGCAATTCAGTTTCCGAAAATTCTTAAGGCATATCAAGATGTAGAATGCATTTAGTGAGGAAATTTTTTTATTTCCCCAAAAGACGTTGGATAATACGTCTTATTTTCATGTGCGGAATCACGTTAAACTATCAACACTCAGCCGGAGAATAAGCGGCTATGTCCCAATACCCGGAGAGCGGGAATAAAAATCTATGGAGGAATAATTATGGAATGGTTAAAAGTAATACTTGAAAAAGCAACAATTAAAGACGGAGTTCTTGATATAGATGCACTTATGGAAGCTATAAAAACAGAATTCCCTAAAAATGCGGTACCCAAAACAGAATTTAATGCTTTAAATGACACCAAGAAAGATCTGGAACAGCAGATTAAAGACAGAGACAAGCAACTAAAAGACCTGCAGGATAAAGCCAAAGGTAATGAAGAACTTGAAAAAACTATTAAGAATCTGCAGGATACAAACAAAGACACAACAGAGAAGTATGAATCTAAGATTAAAGAAATGACAATCACTGCTGCTATACAGGCAAAGCTAACTGACACAAAATATCCGGATTTATTAATGACTAAATTTGATAAGACAAAGTTAGTTATAAATGCAGACGGAACTGTAACCGGTATTGATGAGCAGTTGACAACAATTAAAGAAACATACAAGGATTTATTTGTTCCGCCGGTAAAAGGTAATGACCCATACAATAAAGAGAAAAACCCGAATGGACAAAAAAATCCTTGGAGTAAAGAACATTTTAACCTGACTGAGCAGGGAAAATTACTCAGAGAAAATCCAGAGCTTGCCAAACAGCTTATGGCAAGCACAAAATAATTTTAAAGAGAGGTAAAATTTATGCCAGATATTACAAGAGTAGTTGATGTTATTCAACCTGAGGTGTTTACACCTTATACTATTAGCAGAACAATGGAATTATCCGCTTTGATTCAAAGCGGAATAGCAGAGAATAATGGAGAGTTTGATGAATTAGCTAGTGGTCCAAACTTAATGGCCAATATGCCATTTTGGAATGATTTAACTGGAGACTTAGAAATCATGGATGACAAAGGAGATTCTGAACCGGGGAGTATTGGCTCTGACAAAGATATAGCAAGAAAGCTGGGATTTGTAAAATCCTATGGAGCAAATGCTTTGGCAGGATTGCTATCCGGAGATGACCCTATGAAAGCTATAGCCGATCTATTTGCAGCATATTGGAATAGACAATATCAAGGAGTTTTATTGTCAATTTTGGATGGTATATTCGCAGCCACAAATATGGCAGAGAAAGTACATGACATTACCGGAAAAACGGGCGATGCAGCATTAATTAGCGGTAGAACATTTTTAGATGCTAATCAGTTAATGGGTGATGCAAAGGATCTATTAACAGGAATGATGATTCACAGTGCTACAGAAACATTCCTTGCTAAAAATGACTTAATTGAATACAGAGAAGAATCACAAGGCAAGGTAAGAGTACCATATTTCATGAACAAAAGAGTTATTGTTGATGACAGTATTGCTTTTGATACAGAGACCGGAGCTTCAGAAGCTTACCTTTTCGGAGCCGGTGCAATTGCTTGGGGTAATGGTCATCATAAAGATATTAAGGAAACAGAAGTAGTGCGTAATGGATTATCCCTTGCAGGTGAAGATATTTTAGTTAACAGAAGGCTTTCAATCTTACATCCACGTGGAATTCAATGGGTTGAACCAACCGGTGGATTAACTAAGAAGTTTCCTAATTTGACCGAGTTATCAACAGGAACTAACTGGAATAGAGTCTATGAGCCTAAGAAAATAAGAATTGTAAAATTCATGTTTAAGACTAATTAATAAGGAGGGTTATCATGTCACTGTATGAAGAAAGAGTAAAGCGACTTCATGATCATGTTATAAAGAATCAGAAAAAAGCTGAAAAAGCTAATGAACCTACTATAGCTGAAATTAAAAAGATGCTTGATGAAAAGGGTGTTGAATATGATAAAAGAGCTAATAAAACAGAATTGTTAAAATTACTTGAAGAACTTAATAAAGCAGATGAAGATGAAAAGGGGGACGCTGAATAAAAAGCGTTCTTTTTAAGGAGTTGATGAGGTGCTTAAAGAGGAAATGTTGAATTTAGTAAAACAGAACTTAAAAGTATATGGTGATGATAAAGACCTTATTGTTTCAGATGTTATTCAAGATGCAATGAATTACTGTAACCTATCCGAATTGCCGAAAGAGCTTGAGCCTTTTATACGAAAGAAAGTAAAAGACATTGTAAACTATGAAAAAGAGAACGGCGATGATTCCGTATTTGACGTTAAAACTATCAAAGAGGGTGATACGTCAGTTACATACAACGTGGATGAAAACATCTCAAAAGAGACAATCTATGGACTATCAGACAGGGATAAAAAGGCACTACAGGGTTTCAGGAGGACAAGGAAGTGAGCGCTCTAAAAAGACTATGGAAAGACACCATGAATATTTACAGGTGGGCTGAGTATATAGAAAAAGGAGTTACTAAGAGTAGAGAGGATTTATTACACTCTAATATTAGATGTCATTACAGCAAAGGCTCACTAACAGACACAGGAGATAATAGCGTTCCTATTCTCAAAAACTCACACACTCTGTTTTGTGATGTAGGTACAGACTTAAAGGAAGGGGACAGAGTGATTGTTACTCAGAGAAACGGGCGTCAAATTGAATTATCGGTCGGTGAGGGATTTCTATACACAAATCACATGGAGTTTTCTGTTAAAAGGAGTGATGAGGCATAGGTTATATTAAGAGCAGTAATCACAAGCATAATAAAAGAGAAATTGATAAATTCCGTAAAGAATTAAAAGCCTTACTTGATGACGTAGCAGATATTGATATTAAGGTTATCAACAAAGCTGTAAATGAAGGTGCAAAAGTGGCCAAGGAAAATACAAAGGTTATCTCCGGTTACATGCAAAAGAGCTGGCGCGCTACTCCTGCTATAAAATCTAATAGAGGCGAGGTTACTAAGGTCTTGGTTAACTCAGCGGACTATAGCTCATATGTAAATTACGGTCATAGAATAGTAAACAAATCAGGAGAGACAATTGGTTGGGTTAAAGGTCAATTTATGCTTGAGAGAGCCGTACATAAAGTTGATAAGGTTTTGTTGCAGGAGTTTAGAAAAGAGATTGAAAGGGTGAATAAAAAGCATGATAAATAATGTGAAACAGACGATTGTAAATAAGCTTCTTGAATTATATCAAGAATATACAATTTACGATGAGGATGTGCCCCAAAACTTCAAGAAGCAATCCTTTTTAATCTCTTTGACAGACCATGATTACAGTAAAAGGCTGAATAATAAATTCAAGAGTCTTATATCATTTGATATTGCATATTTCAGCAATAAAAAAGTTACAGAGATTAAATCTGATTGTTTTGATAAACAATTAATTCTATTCAGAGCTTTTGATCTGATAGAAAGTTATAGAGTTCTAAATAAACAAGCTACAATAACAGATAATGTATTGCATTTTACCTTTGACATCAATTATTCAGAAATTAAAGAAGAAGAATTGTCGGATAAAATGCAGACGCAAGAAACAAATACAAATATTTAGGAAAGAAGGTTGAAAAATGGCAGGGACATGGGAAAGCCAAAATAAGATACTTCCCGGAGCGTATATAAATTTTAGAACCAATGCACCGCTCTCTATTACTCCGGGAGATAGAGGAATAGTAGTGTTACTACAGGAAATGAACGCTGGCACTGCAGGCGAGATATACACAATAACGGCAACAGAAAATGATTATCCCGAAGGCGTAACCGCAGCTGACAAGATACTTGTCAATGAAGCTTTAAAAGGGGCTAAAACCGTACTTGTCTATAACTTAGGTACAGAGCATGATGCAGAAGATATTACCGCTGCATTAGTATCACTTAAGACAGTACAATTTAATACACTGGCATATCCATATGACGGAGTTGGATATGATGCAAATAAGTCGGTTATAGGGACATGGATTGAATCTATGCGTGAAGATGAGGGGATAAAAGTACAAGGTGTATTTGCAAACTACGTTGCCGATTCAGAAGCAGTCATAAATGTGACTCAAGGGGTGAAATTAAATAATGATACAGAGTTTACGGCAGCACAAGTTACTTCATGGGTAGCAGGACAAACAGCAGGGGCGAGTGTAAATAAGTCAAACACCGGTCAAAAATATATTGGTGCTATTGATGTTGTACCAAGAATGACCAAAACAGAAATGGAAGCAGCAATTACTGTAGGCAAATTTATATTCAAAGTGGATACTGCGCAAAATGTTACAGCAGTATATGATATTAATTCTTTGACTACAGAAACAATTAATAAAGGCAAGGTGTTCAGAAAAAATCGTGTAATACGTACACTTGACGGCATTAACAATGATATCACGGAGATATTCGAGAGCAACTATATAGGCAAAGTTAATAATAACGCTGACGGGAGATCTTTATTAAGAGCCACTTTAATTGAGTATTTCAACGAGCTGCAGAGACTTAATGCGATTCAGAATTTTACAGCTGAGGACGTGACTGTGTCTGCGGGAATTGATTCGGATGCAGTCATAATTGATTCTTACATTCAGCCGGTTGACAGCGTAGAAAAGATTTATATTACTGTCAATTTGGCATAAGAAAGGAGGATAATTAATGTCAAATAATTATACAAGGCTAGCCGATACCATATCATCAAAGGAAGGTAAAGCCTATATAACGATAAATGGGGCAAATAGAGAATTGTTTGAGATATCAAGCTTGACAGCACAGCTTGAATTAAACATACAATCAAGGCGAATGTTAGGCCATAGAATGACACAACATAAAGTAACAGGAGCAGAAGGCACAGGAAGTATGACTATGTATTTTATGAATAGCGATATGCTTAAGCTTGCCTTGGCTTACATAAAAAACGGATCATATGGCGGTATAAAGATTCAAGTTAAAAATGAAGACGAACAATCCACAATCGGTACGCAGGAAGTTGTACTTATGAATGTCATACTAGCCACTATACCGGTTACTACGTTAGATGATCAGTCCGATGACCCTATAACGATTGATGTTGACTTTACCTTTGATGATATTGAAGGATTAAGTTTCTTTGATTTACCCGAGAATTATAGATAAAAGTACTTAATTTTGCTTTGAAAATATTATAAAATGGAAACTCCTTGTAAAAATCTAATATATTTTGTAGAATATATTTATATTAAGAGTTTTATAAAGGGGATGATGCTTTGAAAAAGGGTTTATTGATGCTTTTGTTAATAGGGTGGGAGATGTTATGCATTTCAAGTATGGTATTGAATTTTGGAAAATATAGTCCAGGGGATTACTTAGTTATGATAATTATGGCCACTATTCCAATAATAATATTGTACTTTAAGATTTCACGTAAGAAGAAAAAAGATAATTACCATGATAGCACAAATATGGAACATAATTCCCGCAAAGATAGAAATACTATATCAATAACACCAATTTCTAACAAACAACATAATGCGCCAAACAAAACACTTAAATATGAACTTGAAAGCACATTGGGAATACTAAATGATTGCTATGAATTAATGGCAAAAACGAAAAATGTAGATACGTTCTTTTCAAGACATGTTTTAGCTTTGGAAAAGCTTGATATTTTAAGAGAGTGTGTCGAACAAGGCATAATAAGTGATGCAAAGTATTATGAGTTATTTAGTAAAATTAATGAGTGTTACAACAGCAGGGTGAATGATTTTAACAAATTAGGTAAGGGTCAAAATTCTAACAGTGTACAAAGCCAGAAAAAATTAATTGCGATTAATTCAGATATTTTTAATGTTGTAATGGAAGAAAAAGAGGTGCCTGATAATCGAGAGGTGCTTATTAAGGGAGTAAATTTACCTGACGATGTGAAAGAGCTCCTTTGGGTGAAGGGTAAAAATTACAGCGATAATGAAAATAATATGGTAAATGAACCTTCCTTGATAGATACCACATTACCTATTAGGCACATGGTGCTTTCGGTAGACATTAAAGAAAGCATAGGGTATTATCCAAGCTATGATAAACTTTCACCGGAACAAAGATATATGTATTTAAAATGGCTGGAGGATGTGACGAATACCGAAATAGATATAGGCTATGTATTTATCTTTTATTATGGCTTAGAAAGACATTTATTGCATGGAAGATTTGAAAAAGCAGTAAATATGATAAATCGGCTAAGGATGAACCATAAAAATAGCTCGTTCCTTGCATATTCATCAGATGCTCTTTTGATATCAGCATTTATGCACAGAAGAATTGATTTGATTGAAAAAATTAACTTAGAGACATCCTCACGAGATTTAGCTACTTTTGTTATAGGAGCCCTAGTAAATAAATATTCGTCATACGATTTAATAAGAATACGCAAATCTGTCGGTTTTACCAATGACCGGTATGTAAAAAACCAATATGATTTATTTTTACAAGAGCTAGACAGTGTACTGGTTGAGCTATATGGTGAACCTTACTATAAAGTTTATAGAGAGGATTTTTATAACTGCACTGATAAATTTGTTTTGGCAATGGCTAATTATTCTTTAAAATTTGACAACAGATTTGTTTATGTCCCAGATATAACATCAAATGAAGAATTTGCTGAGAAAGCCTTGATGTTATTTATGGAAACACATGAGAGAGTAAAGCAAATAAATAGAAAGAATCGAAAGAAAAAAGAATTAGATACGTGATACAAAAAATAAAAGCACTCAATGGAGTGCTTTTTATATTAGGAAAGAAAGGAATGATTATATGAGCTCATTAAATGCATTTTTAAATCCGATAAAGGCTGAAAATAAGGAAGTTATTATTTCAAACAGATTTCAAGAGGACGGAAAGCCGGTACCTTTTATCATTCGTCCGATTTCTCAAGCTGAAAACAAACAATTGATTAAAAAATACACTAAAAGAGATAAAAAAGGTGTTGAAACTTTCGATAGAGCAGAATATGTATCGGCATTGACAGCCGCTGCAGTTGTATTTCCTGATTTGAAAAATGCTGAATTGCAAAAGGCATATGAAGTGTTAGGTGAATCTGCGCTATTGCAAAAGATGCTATACCTCGGAGAATATGCAGAATTAGCACAGGCAGCACAGGAATTAAGCGGCTTAGATGCTGATATAAACGAGGATATTGAAGAAGCAAAAAACTAATAAAGCAAGGTGATGTAGAGTTTAATCTTGCACATTTTGCCTTGCAAAAGCTTCATATTCTTCCTTCTGTTCTTGCAGGTATGAGTGATAAAGAGAGAGCTTTTATATACGCAAGTATACAGATAAGAGTTGAAAATGAAAAAAGAGAATTATCCAAAATAAAGTCGAAGGGAGGCAAGCGTTAATGGCGACATTAAAATCGGTGTTCAAATTATTTGACGGTTATTCATCGACCATTAATAAAATAAATAAGAAAACGGATGAAGCAACAAATAAAATATTAAAGGCAAGTGGTCAAACAGATAAATTTAATAAAACATTGAATGACACCGGAGCCAGTGCGACTAAGGCTAGTTCAGGACTGGGTAAGTTTTTAAGTATTGCTGCACTAATTGCCGGTGCAATAAAAGGCATGAGCATAGCAGATGAGTATACGAATACAGCTGCAAGACTTAATTTAATTAACGATGGTTTACAGACACAGGCAGAGTTACAAGATAAAATATTTGCAGCAGCTAACCGTTCAAAAGGATCCTATGCCGACATGGCAAGCGCAATATCTAAAATAGGTATTCTGGCCGGAGATTCTTTCGATTCCAATGATGAATTAATAGCATTTACCGAGCTTATTCAAAAATCCTTTAAGGTTGGTGGGGCAAGTTCTTCTGAACAATCATCTGCTCTCTTGCAGCTCACACAAGCTATGTCAGCAGGAAAGTTGCAGGGTGATGAATTTAGGTCCATAATGGAAAATGCACCGATGATAGCAGACGCTATTGCAAAATTTACGGGTAAGTCTAAAGGTGAATTAAAAGAAATGTCTGCGAAAGGAACTATCACTGCAGATATTATAAAGAACGCTATGTTTGCTGCGGGTGACGACATAAACGCTAAATTTGAAACTTTGCCGATGACCTTTGCGGATGTTTGGAATAAAATAAAAAATGGGGGGTTACAAGCATTTGATGCAGTTATAGCCAAAGTCAACAAACTGATAAATACAGATAGTGCACAGCAGTTTATAAACGGAATTATTATAGGGCTCGATTTAATTTCACAAGCTGTTTTCTGGCTTATTGATTCAGTGGTAAGTGGTTGGGGAACTATTGGACCAATACTTGCATTAATCACAGGCTTATATCTTGCGGCAATGATTGCAAAACTGTGGGCAATGATACCTCCTCTAGGAGCACAAGCAATAGCATGGCTGGCTGTTTATTGGCCTATTTTATTGATTATAGCGGTAATAGCAATTTTAATATCTGCAGCAAGACAATTCGGTATAAGCTGGGAAGAGATATTCGGTTTTGTAGGTGGGGTAGTAGGAGCTTTTGTAACATTTTTCTATAATGCGTTTGTAATGATTTGGAACGCTGTAGCGGCATTTATTAATTTTTTCGGGAATGTGTTTAAAAACCCTATCGCATCTGTACAAATATTGTTTTACGACTTAATGGTAGCGGTGTTAGGATTTATTGAGACCATGTTACAAGGAATAGAGGATTTAATAAACAAAATACCCGGTGTCGAAATTGATATTACAAGCGGTCTATCTAATTTTAAGGATAATATAGCGGATAAAGCACAAAAGATTAAAAATGAATCTGAATGGGAAGAAATAGTAAAAACTAAAGAATTTATGGATTTCTCAGACGGTTACTCAAAAGGTAGCTCTGTGGGAAAACAAATATCAAATAGTATAGGAGATGCTTTAGAAGGCTTTAATAAATTTGATACAAGTGGCACGGGTAACAATCCAATAGTTGTTGAAGGTGCCGGCTCAAACGGTAAAGTTGATGTTAATATGGCTGATGAGGATTTACAATATTTAAGGGATATTGCAGAAAGAGAATACATAAATAAATTCAGTACCGCAACCTTAGCACCTAATATACAAATTACTTTTGGTGACGTACATGAAGAGGCTGACGCAAATAAAGTTGTTGGCAGGATAAAGAAAATCCTTCAGGAAGAAATAGCAACAGTAGCAGAGGGGGCATACGATTAATGAGTTATGCAGTATTTTTTGATTATAACAATATGACATATAGATTACCAGTTAATCCTGAACAAATCGAAGTATCATCAGTACAAGCAAGTAAAAAATATGAGATATTAAAATTAGGTCAAATAGTCGTCCCTTCTCATATGGAACTTACTGAATATAGTTTTGAAGTTGAATTACCCTATAGCGTGCGTAGCTATGTTGAAACAGCCGGAGATTTTAAAGGATCAGATTACTATCTTAAGATTTTCGATGAATGCAGAAAGTCGCTAAAACCTGTGAGATTTATAGCAAGCAACGGAATCGGAGAGGATATAAATTCTCTTGTACTGATTCAGCAGCTTAACATAACAGAAAAATCTGGAGAAGAGGGAGATAAATATGCTTCTTTTAACTTAGTTGAATATAAACAATACAGCAAAAAACAGGCTGTTGTGCAATATAGCGGCATAATTGTAAATACTCTGTCTAAATCACAACCTGAGATGAATCCTAAGAGTTCAGGAAATCATACTGTAGTAATTGGTGATAGTTTATGGGCAATAGCAAAGAAATATTATGGAGACGGCTCTAAATATCCTAAAATATATAATGCAAATAAGGACAAAATCAAGAATCCTTCTCTTATATACCCAGGACAAAAGTTGGTGATACCTGTATGATTGAGTTTTTAGTTGAAGTAGAAGGGAAAATATATGAAATAAACGATTTGCTCAAAGACATATCATACACAGATAGGCTTAATGACGGTTGCAGTAAACTGGATTTTTCATATATTGATGACGATTTGAAAATTCAGAACGGAAGTGTCGTAAGGTTTAAATACGATAGTGAAAATATTTTTTATGGGTATGTATTTAAACATGGACAAAACAAGAAAAAGGAAACATCAGTAATTGCCTATGACCAGTTAAGATATTGTAAAGCTAAAGATACAATAGTTGTAAAGAGTGATACTGTGTCTACACTAACAAGGAGAATGTGTAACTATTTTGGACTGAGAACCGGCATAATTATGGATGCCGAATATGCTCTTCCTACAAGCGTTCAAGACGACAAAACATGGCTTGATATCATATATAGTGCGATATCTGACACATTGACCAATAAAGGCAAGTGGTTTGCTTTGCGTGATGAATTTGGCGGAGTAGCTATAAGGGATTTAGAAGATTTAAAGTTAGATTTGATTTTGGGTGATGAAAATTTTTGTTACGATTATGAGTATGAAAAATCTATTGATGACTTATACAATGTAATTAAACTCGTTAGTGATAACGAGGCATCCGGCAAAAGGGATGCATATATTGCAAAAGATAGTAACTCTGTAAATAAATATGGCTTACTGCAATATTTTGAGGTTTTAGATAAGAATAGTAATGCGTCTCAAATTAAGGCAAAAACTGATATGCTATTGAGTTTATACAACCGTGAGGCGGAAACACTTACATTAAACTGCTTAGGTGATGTGAGAATAAGAGCCGGGAGCAGTTTTTACGGAAGCATCGAGGACATAGAGCTTAACAAAAGGCTTATAGTACGTTCTGTTACTCATAATTTTCTGCCGGTCCATACTATGACAGTGGAGGTGGCAATGTGATAAATGAAATTAAAACAATTGTTCAAAACTACCTTAATAATGCTAAACTGTGCAGCTTTTTAATTGGCACGGTAACAAATGAAGGGATTAAGATAAGTGATAAATTAACAATACCTCTTGAACTGGTTGTAGGTAACTTAAAAGGTTCTTTAGTGCTTGGACGTAAGGTTCGATTGTTACGAAACCACGGCGGTCAGCAGTTTTATATCCTGGAGGTGGTTTCTGAATGATTCCTAACAGCTTAATATCAGCAGAGTTAACTTTAGAGGATATTGTACAAACTACACGAACATATAAAATGACAGAATCGAAACTGCAAGGCTACATAGATGAAATAAACGCATTAGAACAAGCTATATATAAGGCACTCAGTACAGAAAAATACGAGTATCCGATATATAGCTTTTATTATGGGATTGAACTTGGAAACCTCATAGGCAAAGACAGAGATTATGTGAAAATTGAGCTAAAAAGACGCATCAAGGATTGTTTGTTTCAAGATGAAAGAATTACAAGCGTTGATAATTTTCAGTACCAAGAAAACGGAGATGCTATCAGCTGTACTTTTGATGTGCAGAGTATTTATGGCGATCTAAATATAAGGCAGGAGGTGAACATCTGATGTTTGAAAATATGACATATGAAAATATATTAAACGATATGCTTAATAGAGTTACAAGCGATGTGGATAAAAGAGAAGGCTCTATTATTTATGATGCTCTTGCTCCTGCAGCATTCCAATTGGCACAGACCTATTTTAATTTAAACAATTTTATTGACCTGGTGTCCGGTGATACAGCGGTAGGAGAATACCTGGACAGGGTAGTTGCTGATTACGGATTGACAAGAAAGCTGACCACCAGAGCAATAAGAAAAGTAATTACAAACGGAAACATACCTATAGGCAGCAGATGGGGATTGAATGACACATTTTATGTTATTACGGAGATTATATTAACCAACACATACATGGCTGAATGCGAGCAATACGGAGAAGTAGGAAACACATATACCGGTACGCTTGAGAACATTGATAACATATCAGGAATTACGGCTATATTGACGGACATTATTTCTTCAGGTCAAAATACCGAATCGGACGATAATCTGAGGTCAAGGTTCTATGCATATCTTCAAAGGCCTTCAACAAGTGGTAATGCATTTAACTATAAAGAATGGGCTTTGTTAGTGCCTGGTGTCGGCGATGCTAAAGTCTTTCCATTATGGGACGGTAACGGTACTGTAAAGGTTATTATAGTAAACAGCAATATGGAAATTGATGAAAGTTTAGAGTCTGCTGTACATGACTACATTGAAACCGTAAGACCTATAGGAGCATCAGTGACTGTGGATAGTCCAAATGAAAAAACAATAGGAATAACAGCCAATATCGTTTTGGATGGTTCTGTTATTTATGATGATGTAGTGGCTTCA
This sequence comes from Firmicutes bacterium UBA5010, assembly GCA_002396645.1. GTDB lineage: Bacteria > Bacillota > Clostridia > Tissierellales > Sedimentibacteraceae > UBA1535. The sequence goes on along the minus strand of DGYI01000018.1, from coordinate 3,080 downwards.
TTTACCGCCTTAATAGCAAATTATTTCAAAGAATTAACCTTTGAGACATACAGTGTAAGCTATGCTAAGATAGGAAGTATACTTTTATCTACTCCCGGAATAGCAGACTATAATTCTTTATTAGTTAATGGGGGAAATGGAAATATACCAATCGGAGATACAGAAATGCCTATGATAGGAACAATCACGCTTACGGAGGTAAGTTAATATGGATCTGATGAATTATTTGCCGCCGGTATATGATAAAAATAACACTATGAAAGAGCTTCAAGGAATACTTAGCGATGAAATAAATACGCTTGTTGCCGATTTTGATAATACAATAGACCAGTGTTTTGTAAGTACAGCTACAGACTTATTGAGTCGGTATGAAAAAATATACGGACTTACAGTTGATGTTACGAAATCTGATACCTTCAGACGTGAGAGAATAAAAGCAAGGGCAAAAGGAGTCGGAACAGTAACTAAGAAAATGCTTGAGGATGTTGCTTTTTCTTACAGCAATGGAGAAGTAGAAGTAATAGAAAATTTCGAGGACTACAGCTTTATAGTAAAGTTTGTTGGTGTAAAGGGTATACCGGTCAATATGGCAGATTTGACACTCACAATCGAGGAAATTAAGCCGGCGCATTTAGCTTTTACTTTCGAGTATACATATAACACGTGGAGCGATATAGCGCACATGACATGGCAGCAAGCAGGTGCCTATACGTGGAATCAATTAAGAGTGAGGTGATAGAATGGCAGAATACACAACTAATTATAACTTAGAAAAGCAACAAGGAAACGACAACATAAACATCGATGGAATTAATAATAATTTCGATATTATTGATGAGGAACTTGCAAAACGAGCTGACTTGATAGATGGCAAAATACCGTCAAATCAGCTGCCGGAAATGAATTATGCACCAAAAGAAAATCCTCAGTTTACTGGTATTGCCACACTTAATGGTAATGAAATAGCAACTGTAAATGATATACCAAGCGGATTAAGTCTCGGAGAAACATCATCTACAGCATATNNGGTAAAATAGCATATGACCACAGTCAAACAACTCATGCACCAACTAACGCACAAAAAAACAGCGATATAACTAAAGCAGAGATAGAAGCTAAATTGACCGGACAAATATCAACACACTCTCATGTTAGCGATAGTTCAAAAGCACCAACAAACCATGCCAGTGCAAATAATGCATATGGATTGGGAACTGGTGCTCTATATGGACATGTAAGTATATATAACTACCTAGACAAATCCAGTTATGCTGAAGGGCAAGCCCTATCTGCATATCAAGGGAAAGTGCTTAACGACAAGATAATAAATTTAGAAAGCAAAAAAATAATAGTTGTTAATTATATAGACTACACAAAAGAAAATCCTGCAAAAGAGTATGCGTTTGATGATATAATTTTAAAATTTAGTACTGACGGTGATGGTGTAAATGGAAGAATAAATACAAGCGTTAAACTTCCGTACAATGCGGAAATTATGTATTATAGGCAAGGCAATGATTTTAGTTCAGGGTTTCGTACTGCTACAGCTAATACTTTTACCGCTATAGTAGAATTTCCCAGCAATGGGGACAGACCAATTAAAGCAGATATTTATTATAATGGTAAATTAAAAACATTATATTTCTATGTAACGACAGATGGAATGGTTAGTTTTTATAGAGGTAATGTAGTGTTAGCTTAATACTAGATTATATATATAAGGAGTGATGAGATGCTGTATGTAAAAGAAAACTCATACGTTATTGCAAGTGATGAATATGAGTTTAATGGTAAAGAACATTATATTAGTGTAGAAGAAAATTCTGAATTTGGTAAAATAATTATCAATAATTTTCCGTTTATAAAAATTAAACAAAAAGATGGTGTTGTTACAGATGTTATAGTTTTAGAAAAACCAGAGCCGATACCATACACACATCCAAAATCAGAACTAGAAATTTTACAAGAAAGAATCCTACAACTAGAAGTAGCAGAGGTTAATCGTAGGTCACAGGAAATAGAAAATAAATTATTAGGAGGTATCTAATGGAAAGAAGTTATTATTTTAATTTGCAGAAAAGGGTTATAGAAAGTAAGTTGAACACTAAGGAACAAAACATAAAAAATATTGCGCTGTGGCAGACGGTAGGGTTACTCAAGGACGAGGATTTAATAGATTTAATGGTTATTATAGAGGATGTGTATTCAGAAACAGAATAATGTCCACGTTATAAACATAAGACGGACAAATAAGGGTTTTTAGAGGCATAGAAAAAGAACTATAAAGATATTATTTTATGCCTAATCTATACTATATTTTTCTTTTATATTAAAAATTATTTCAGTGTAATATATTAATTTACTTATTTCTTTACTTCTATTAAAAAGATCATTTGAAGCATAAATAATAAGTGACAACAACAAGATAAAAATTACAGATGCGAAAAGCATAATAAAAGTAATAGAAAAATACTCACTTAAATCTTTTATTATTAATATTTCAGGAGAATTTACAATGCGAAAAATTGTGTTAACAAATCCGACAAAAATAGCTCCAAACATAAATGTCATATATGGCTTATCAGTTAATATATTCCTACTTCTGTTATAATAATCCTTAAGTTGTTCACGGTAAAAATTATTATAAATATTAATATCGATGTTGTATTCTGATAATATTGTTTCTAGTATTACTAGAGAGTACATTTCTAGTTTTTTATGATAATTCCGTCTATTGATATTTTTATCGTCTGTTAATTTTTTTAATTTATTTATTCTTAATTTAAATATTATGATCACTGAGATGAATGTGGATGTATATAGAATTAAAAGTGTAGGAATAATTAATTCTAAATTGTTGGTTATAAAGATTAAAAAAAGAATTATTAATAAAAAGAAAAACAACGTATTTGTAAGATATTTATTAAATATTTGTGATATTTTTTTATATTTTTCATAATACAATTCTGGGGTAAGCATTATTTTATACTCCTAAATAGTTATATTTTTACATTATTTTACTCTATTCTACAATAGAAGTAAATAATAATTTTAATTTTGAGGTGACTAACTATTAAAAG
>DGYI01000048.1 GCA_002396645.1 Firmicutes bacterium UBA5010 | reverse complement strand
CTGTAGAGCCTATTATGCCCAGGCAATGAGCTTATTGTTAAACGTAGGATTGGTTTGTATTATAGTTGTAGGAGCCTACAGAGTAAATTTAGGTTTGACCGAGGTTGGTAAAATTATAGCGTTTTTAACCTACTTCACTATAATCTTAAACGCAATGATGGCTGTGACAAGAATATTTGTAGCTCTTTCTAAAGCAAGTGCTTCTGCAAACAGAATAAAAGAGGTCTTAGAAACAGAGGAAGATTTAATAAAGCAAGATATTGAAACTGTAAAAAGCGAGTATCATGTAGAGTTTAATAATGTTTCATTTTCCTATAATGGTGTTGAAAATAATCTCAGCGATATAAACTTTAAGCTCAAAAGAGGAGAATCACTGGGCATAATAGGCTCTACAGGCTCCGGAAAAACCACTATAATCAATCTTTTAATGAGATTTTATGATGTAAAAACCGGTGAGATTTTAATTGACGGACAAAATATTAAAAGCATAGAAAAATCAACATTAAATGAAAAATTCGGAATAGTATTTCAAAATGATACGATATTTGAAGATACAATATTAGAAAATATAACTCTTGGCAGAAAGATAGATCTTGAGCAGGTAAAGAAAGCTTCAATTTATGCACAGGCATCAGATTTTATAGAAAATATAGAGGGTAATTACGATGCAAAACTTGATATAAGAGGTGCAAACTTAAGCGGAGGACAAAAGCAAAGAATTTTAATTTCAAGAGCTCTTGCCGGCAGACCTGAAATACTTATATTGGATGATTCCTCAAGTGCCTTGGACTATAAAACCGATGCGAACTTAAGAAAAGAAATTAATGATAATTTTAATAAAACAACAACAATAATAGTAGCACAAAGAATAAGCTCAATAATGAGCTCAGATCATATACTTGTCTTGGAAGACGGCGAAATAATAGGCTATGGAAACCATGATGAATTAATGAATACTTGTGAGGTATACAAAGAAATCAGCCAGTCACAGATGGGCGGTGAAAGTGAATCCTTACACAATTCGCCTAAAGAAAGAAGGAATGTGAGTTAATATGACAGCAGCAATTAAGAAAAAATCAAGAAAAAAAGTTATATATAGATTATGGAGATACTTATATAAGCACAAATATCTTTTGCTATTGGCGTTTGTGCTTACAATTACAGGCAATCTTTTAGCCTTAGTCGGACCAAAGCTGTCAGGCTTGGCTATTGATAATATTGAATTTGGCAAAGGACTTGTAAAATTTGACGGAGTGTTCTATTATGCCTTTCTGATGATTATATTTTATGTTTTATCTGCAATTTTTTCATACTTACTATCGGTTTTGATGATACATATAAGTCGAAAAGTTGTATTTGAAATGAGAGAGGATTTATTTTCCAAGCTTTTGAAGCTGCCTGTCGGATATTTTGATAAGCATCAAACGGGAGATGTTTTAAGTAAAATGTCCTATGACATTGATACTATAAACACTTCTCTTTCGACAGATTTGATTCAGATTTTTGCCAGCATTATCACAATAATCGGCTCATTTGTTATGATGGTTACTATTTCACCTTATCTTGTAAGCGTGTTTTTTCTTACAATACCGATTTCGATATTTCTGACCAAATTTATAACAGGAAAAACAAGTCCGCTGTTTAGAAAGCGTTCCTTGAAGCTCGGTGAGCTCAACGGATTTGTTGAAGAAATAGTTTCAGGACAAAAAACTATCAGAGCATATAATCAAGAAATAAATACTGTTGATAAATTTGATGTAAAAAACGAAGAGGCTGTAGATGCATACTACAGTTCGGAATACTATGCTATAGCAGGACCATCCGTTAATTTTGTAAACAATTTATCACTTTCTTTAATAAGCGTACTGGGTGCAATATTTTTCTTAAGAGGGATGATGAGTGTAGGAAACATATCCTCCTTTGTTTTATATTCAAGAAAATTTTCAGGACCTATTAATGAAATGGCAAATATAATATCGGAATTTCAGTCAGCCTTAGCGGCAGCCGAAAGAGTATTTAATTTAATGGATGAGGCAGAAGAGGCTAAAGATACAGAAAATGCTGTTGTCTTGGATAATGTAGAAGGAAATGTTGAATTAAAAAACATAGAATTCGGATATCTGCCTGATAAAAAAATAATTCATAATCTAAGCTTTCTTGCTAAAAAAGGAAGCTTAATAGCAATCGTCGGACCTACAGGTGCGGGAAAAACAACACTTATAAATTTACTTATGAGATTTTATGATGCAGACAGCGGTCAGATATCGGTAGATGATAATGATATAACAAAGGTTACAATGTCTAGCTTAAGAAAGTCTTATGCCATGGTTTTACAAGATACTTGGCTGTTTCACGGAACTATATTCGAAAATGTTTCCTATGGTAAAAAGGATGCCACACTGGATGAAGTCATAGAAGCGTGCAAGGCTGCTAAAATACATTCGTATATAAAGAGACTTCCCAATGGATACGATACTATTATCAGAGAAGATGGTACAAATATATCAAAAGGTCAGAAGCAACTGCTTACAATTGCAAGGGCAATGCTTTTAGATTGTAAAATGCTTATACTTGATGAAGCAACATCAAATGTTGATACAAGAACAGAAATAAAGATACAGCAGGCTATGAGAAAATTAATGGAAGACAAAACATGCTTTATAATTGCCCACCGACTTTCAACTATACAACATGCAGATTTGATTTTAGTTGTCAATAACGGAAATATTATAGAGCAGGGAAATCACGAAGAATTGATGCAAAAGAAGGGCTTTTACAACAGACTATACAATTCGCAGTTTGATTAATGAAAAATATATTTACAATATTAATTTTTTATATTATATTATGTATATATTAAAATATATGTTAATTTGTGCAAAAGGAGGAGACAAGATGTCTCTATACTCAGAAAGTTTTACTGATGAATTGATTCGTGATATTTTTAGAACTCACCCTATGTGGAATTATAACTTTTATATAATAATTGAGTCTGATCATATTGAAAATTTTGAACCGATAGGAATCGGATTTAAAAATATTAAAATTTTAAATAAATCAGGAAATGAATTTGTGAACATAAACGATAATGGGATATTAAATATTAATTATAACCAAAAGTGTAATTGTGAGATAACTTGTGAAAATGGCATGACTCATGATGGTTCAATACATAAATTTGTAGATGATATTAACAGCTGTATTATAAATAAATTTAATATTTTAGTTATGCAAATAGAGAAAAATGAAGGCGAGTTTAAAGATAGAATTGAAAAAGCCAGTATAACCATAACATCTGTTAAACGTACATGGCTGGTAGAAGATTCAACGCTGTCAAGCTTAGAGATGAGCGGATTTGATGCTATGAGCAATGAAATATTCATACAAAAAATTAAATTCATGGCAGATTGCGTCAAAATCATGGAAATGCCTGAGGAGATTGCAAGAGAAAAAGCAAAGGCTGCTGTCAGCAAATTATTTTAATGTATTTTAGAGCCAAGTATCTTTACAATAAAAATATCTCGGCTCTTTTTTTGCATGATAAAAAATCATTTGAGTTGAAAGGAAGAATAATCGTGAATTATAATGAAGAAGCATTAAAGATGCATGAAAAATTTAAAGGAAAGCTTGAAGTTAAAAGCAAGGTAAAGATTGAGAACAGAGATGATTTGAGTATTGCATATACTCCCGGAGTCGCAGAGCCTTGCAAAAAGATACATGAAAATGTAGATGATGTTTATAAGTATACAGCTAAGGGGAATTTAGTCGCAATAGTATCCGACGGAACAGCAGTGCTGGGACTTGGCAATATCGGTGCCGAAGCAGCTATGCCTGTTATGGAAGGAAAGGCCATATTATTTAAAAACTTTGCAGGAGTAGATGGATTTCCTATTTGCTTAAAGTCTCAAAATGCTGATGATATTGTAAATACAGTGATAAATATGGCTCCGAGTTTCGGAGGAATAAATCTGGAAGACATAGCTGCACCAAAGTGCTTTGAGGTGGAAGAAAGAATACAGGCGGCTCTTGATATACCTGTATTTCACGATGACCAGCACGGAACGGCTGTAGTAGTTTGTGCCGCTCTTATAAATGCTTTAAAGATAGTAAAAAAAGATATTTCTGCTGTTAATGTTGTTATAAACGGACCGGGAGCAGCAGGAACAGCAATTACTAAAATGTTGATTTCTCTTGGTGTAAAGAATATAGTTGTTTGTGACAGAAAAGGAATTTTAGAAGAAACAAGAAAAGACTTAGAAGCTCATAAACTCTGGATAGCACAAAATACTAATAATCGAAAGCTGTCAGGAAATCTTGAAGACGCGTTAAAATCAGCAGATGTATTCGTAGGGGTTTCCTCCGCGAATGTATTGACTGAAAAAATGGTCAAGCTTATGAATGAAGATGCTATAGTATTTGCTATGGCTAATCCTGTTCCGGAAATAATGCCTGAGGCAGCAAAACAGGCTGGTATAAGAGTAATAGGCACAGGAAGATCTGATTATCCTAACCAAATTAATAATGTACTTGCATTTCCGGGTATTTTTAGAGGAGCATTGGACGTAAGAGCCAAGAAAATAACAGAAGATATGAAAATAGCGGCAGCCTATGCTATTGCAAATTTAATAGACGAAAGTGAATTAAAAGAAGATTACATAATTCCTAATCCGTTTGATAAAAGAGTAGCCAGTGCGGTATCAGAGGCAGTAGCAAAGGCGTACAGTCCGAGCAGCATATAATGCCGTTTTTAGGAGAATTTAATGTACGATTATGAGAAGATAAAGGATAACTTATCAACCGGATATGTAGGTCAAACATTTGTGCAGTTTGAAGATTTATTGTCTGTTCATGCGAAAGCTAAGAATATAAGTGAAAATTGTCCAAGCGGTATGTTAGTTCTGACTCAAAGACAAGAAGACATAAAGCTAAAGAACAGCAAGTTATGGTGCAGCAAGCTTATTGAAGGGATTTTTATGAGTGTAATTTTCAAAAACAGCGGAAAGCATGATTATAGCTCACAGGCAGTTCAAATAGCTGCAGCCGCAGTATGTGAATCTATATTGCAATTAGATGATAAAATCAATTGCTACATAAAGTGGCCCAATGATGTTTATGTAAATGATAAAAAAATCTGCAGTGTTTTTTCTGAAAAAATACTTAAAAAAGATAATGACAGCTTGATTATCAGTATCTATATAAATCTTTCAGATAAAAATGAAGAAGATGACAAGGGCATTACGAAAGCTACATTATTTGATGTGTTTGGTGAGGAAATAAATAAAGAAAGCATAATCAGTAATATTTTGAACAGAATTGAAATATACTATGATGAATTAATAGAAACTAAGAAGCTTAAAAGCTCCTTAGAGATATTCAGAAATTATAATTGTATTTTAGGGAAGACAATAGGAGTTAAAATAATAAATAAAAAAACTGTGAGAAAAGTTGAAGCTATAGACATTAATAGGTTCGGAGAAATAGAGATAATAGACAATAATAAAGCAAGAGGACTTTTAAAATACGGACAGGATATTATTGAATGGTGGACAGATGAACAAGCTGAAAATTAAAGATTTGAATTTAGAAAACAATGTAATATTAGCGCCGATGGCAGGCATAACAGATTTAACATTCAGAACAATTTGCAAGGAATTCGGAGCAGGGCTTGTTTCAACAGAAATGGTAAGCGCTAAAGGATTGTACTATAAAGATAAAAAAACAGAAGAATTAATCAAAACAAATGAATATGACAGACCTATATCTATGCAGATATTCGGCAATGAGCCTGATATAATGGCATACGTGGTTGAAACTGTAATCAATGATTTGAAAAATATTGATATAATAGATATCAATATGGGATGTCCCGCACCTAAAATAGTGAAAAACGGCGATGGGGCAGCCTTGATGAAAACTCCGAAATTGGCAGGAGAAATAGTCAAAAGGGTGAAAGCTGTTTCTAAAAAGCCTTTAACGGTTAAATTCCGCTCAGGCTGGGATGCTGACAGTATAAATGCAGTAGAATTTGCTAAGGTGATAGAAAGCAGCGGTGCAGATGCCATAACGGTTCATGGGCGTCATAGAGAGCAGTTTTATTCGGGAAAAGCGGACTATAATATTATAAAGGAAGTTAAAAATAGTGTTTCAATACCTGTAATAGGCAACGGAGATGTTTTTAGCGTTGAGGACGCCCTGAATTTAATAAACCAGACAAACTGTGACGGTATAATGGTAGCCAGAGGAGTTTTGGGAAATCCGTGGCTTGTCGGGAATTTGGTAAATGCTCTGAACAATGAAGATAAGATAGTTATTCCCACACCTGTACAAAGAATAGAAATGCTGAAAAAGCATGCACAAATGCTAAGTAATGAATTACCTGAAAAATTGACAGTTCTTGAAATGCGCAAGCATGCAGGTTGGTATATTAAAGGTCTTAAAAATTCATCAGAGACAAGATGCGAAATAAACAAGATAGACAATTTAGAATCGCTGTATGAACTGCTTGATAATTATCTTAAAACCTTAGCCTGAAAATAGTTTTTTCACTGTTTTTTATACAAAATAATGGTTGACATATTTACATAACTTTAATATAATGTGTTAATTAACTGACAAAATACTTTGTACATGATTCTGGCATAAAGATATTTGCATTTTGCAAAAATAGTAGATATAATTTTTGGGGAGAGATGGCATGGATAATAATGTAATATTACTTACTGCTGAGGGTTATACAGAACTTACAAATGAATTAGAAAATTTAAAATCAGTTAGACGTAAAGAAGTAGCGGAAAAAATAAAAACAGCCTTGGCGTTTGGCGATATAAGCGAAAATGCTGAATATGATGAAGCAAAAAATGAACAGGCTCTTGTAGAAAAAAGAGTTGCCAAATTAGAAATGATGCTTAAACACGCTAAGATAATAGAGGAGCATAAACAAAAAGGAACTGTTGGAATAGGCTCAAAAGTTACAATAAGAGATATTGAATTTGATGAAATAATGGAATATAATATAGTAGGCTCAGCAGAGGCTGATCCGTTCAGAGGTAAAATATCAAATGTTTCTCCGCTGGGAACAGCTTTGCTAGGCAAAAAACCAGGCGATGTGATTGAGGTTGTTTCTCCTCATGGAGAAAATATAAAATATGAAATTTTGGAAGTATAAAGAGCGAAACGAAGTTTCGCTCTATGGAAGAATCGTACCGATTCTTCAGTGAAGTTGTGGTAAATGTGGAGCTTCACTTTATGGAAGAATTGTTCTGATTCTTTATGACTTTCTTGAATAAAAATACAAAATAGGATAAAAAAGGTGGTGTGCAAATTGTCTGAAATACAAAATCAAGGTGATTTAAGACAAGTAAGATTAGACAAATTTAATGAATTGAAAAGAGTTGGAAGAAACCCTTTCGAGATTTCAAAATTTAATGTTACAAGCAATAGTGAGGAGATAAAGGATAAGTTTACCGAAATGGAAGGTAAAACTGTATCGATAGCCGGAAGAATAATGTCAAAAAGGGGTCAGGGTAAGGTCGGCTTTTATGATATTCAAGACACATTTGGAAGAATTCAGATATTTGCAAAGCAAGATACTTTAGGAGAAGTAGAATATAATTATCTCAAAAGTAATGATATTGGAGATATAATAGGTGTTCAGGGTGAGGTATTCAGAACTCAAATGGGTGAAATATCAGTCAGAGCTGAAAATGTAGTTTTACTGACTAAATCATTACAGACACTTCCTGAAAAATATCATGGCTTAAAAGATATGGAAATCAGATACAGACAAAGATACGTTGATTTGATTGTAAATCCTGAAACAAAAGAAGTATTTAAAAAACGTAATATAATTATAAAAGGAATAAGAGAGTATTTGGATAACAACGGATATATGGAAGTTGATACCCCTATATTGAGCGTTATAGCCGGTGGAGCTAATGCAAGGCCTTTTATCACACATCATAACACTTTGGATATTGACATGTATATGAGAATTGCCAACGAATTATATCTGAAAAGATTAATAGTAGGCGGATTAGCAGATGGTGTTTATGAAATGGGAAAAATGTTCAGAAATGAAGGAATGGATGCAACTCATAATCCTGAATATACAGCTATAGAGATATACAGAGCATATGCCGACTACAATGACATGATGGAATTGACAGAAAATATTATTGCATATGTATGCGAAAAAGTTAATGGAACCACTAAAATAAATTATAACGGTACAGACCTTGACTTTACTCCTCCTTGGAGAAGAGTAAGAATGCAGGATATAGTTAAGGAATACACAGGAATTGATTTTGACCTTATAAACACAGATGAAGAAGCCATAGAAGTTGCTAAGAAAAAACATATAGAAATAACTCCTTTGATGACGAGAGGTCATGTTATAAATGCATTATTTGAAGAATACTGTGAGGAGCATCTTGTTCAGCCTACATTTGTTACGCATCATCCGGTTGAAATTTCTCCGCTTGCAAAAAGAAATGTAGCGGACCCGAGACTTACAGACAGATTTGAAGCATTTGCCAACACAAAGGAAATTGCCAATGCTTTCTCTGAGTTAAATGATCCGATTGATCAAAGAGAAAGATTTGAAGACCAGTTAAAACAAAAAGAAGCAGGCGATGACGAAGCTCATATGATGGATAATGACTTCATAAACGCTATAGAGGTAGGATTGCCGCCAACAGGCGGATTGGGAATAGGTGTGGACAGAGTTATAATGTTCCTTACAAATCAGGTATCTATAAGAGATATAATACTGTTCCCGACAATGAAACCGATAGATTAAGATTTAAACTAATTAATATATAAAATAGAGTGGTTTACACTCTATTTTTTTAATTATTTTTCTTGTGTTTTAGTATTTTTTGTAATACCATTAATATTGTATAATATGAAAAGATTCAAGCGAAGCTTGAGACTATGCATATTTTTAATGACTAATAATATCGTGAGGGTTTAATTGTTTTAGTTTACGAAAAATATGATATTAATAAAATTCGGGAGGTACTATATTTGATTAAAAAAATTTTTTCATTCTTACTTGTTCTAACAATGATTTTTTCAATGCTAACAAATACTTATGCCGATGATAAATCATACAGCTGTGATAAGCTGGATATAAATATCACATTGCGAAATGATGGGAGTGCCTTGTTTGAAGAATATTGGACAATGAGATATGTCGGAGGCAAGTTTACAAAATTTACGCGCAATATTCCTCTTTCAGGAAACTATTTTATAAATGATTTCAGAGTTTCGGAGGGAGATACAGAATATGAAAAGCTTAATAGCTTTGACAAAAATAAGCCTGAAAATTGCTATGCTATAGAAAGTTCTAAAAAAAGTTTAGATTCAGAAATATATTATACAGCACAAAATGAAAGCAAAACATTTAAAATATCATATGTAGTAGAAAATGCAGTAATTATACATGATGATATAGCGGAATTTTATTGGAAAGTAATCGGTGATGAGTGGCAAATACCATTAAATAATGTTTCTGCAAATATTAATCTTCCTGCTGGGGCTGATAAAGCCGACATCAGAGCCTGGGCACACGGACCCTTGACAGGTCTTGTAAGAATAGAAAGTTCTGAGCTTGTAAACTTGATGGTAGATAGAGTACCTAAATATACATATGTAGAAGCAAGAATAGCTGCTCCGAAACAATTATTTAATGAGAGTACCAATTATAAGAGCGGTAATGCATTAAACAGTATATTGGCCGAAGAGAAAGGCTTTGCCGATAAAGCTAATTCTGAACGTGAATCAGCAAAGAAAAATCTAGTTACATTTTTTATTCTACCGGTTTTATTATTCATAGCTTTATCTGTGTATATAATAGTAATCAGCAGCAAATTAAGCAAAAGATTCTTGCCGCTCTTTAAGCCTGAATATTACAGAGAATTATCAAAAGCAGGATTAACTCCATCTGAAGTTATTGACTTAATGGGATTTTATAAACCAAGATATAGCTATGACGAAAGGTTTACATCTACCTTGCTTGACCTTAGCCTTAAAGGCTTTGTTTCGTTAAGTAAAGACGAAAATTTACGTAAAAATAGCTTAATTATAACTATAAACAAAGACAAAAATACGAATGAATTAAAGCAGCATGAGAGAACAATGCTCAATTTTATAAATGAAATGGCAGGCGGAGATTTCACACTTAACCAGAAGACCATTAAAAAATATATTGAGAAACATTCTGATTCAGTAATTTCAACATTCAATAAATTTATGAAGGAATCAAATGATAAAATTAAAGAAATGGGTTTTATCGATAATTCTCTGAAAAAATATACCAAAAACTATATTATCGGAATGATTGCTTTTATTATTATAGCTATAATTTCTTTAATACTTAAGCAGTATGTTTTAGGAATTTGTATGTTTTTATTTGTATTTGTAATCATGACTTGTATGATAGGATGCAGAAGATTATCGCAAAGCGGAGAAGACGAATTAGCTCTATGGGAAGGATATAAAAATTTTCTTAAAGACTTTACATCCTTTAATGAAAAGGAACTGCCTGATTTAATACTATGGGAAAAATATATTGTATATGCGGTTGCTATAGGAATGGGCAAACAAATACTCAAGGAGCTGCCGAAAATGTATCCTCAGCTTAATAATGCTGAGTATTTCCGAAGAAACAATATGTATAATTTATATATGATGTATGATTTAAGCAATGGAAAAGCAAGCTTTAACAGCAGTATGTTTGATTCTGTTAATAGCTTGGGAAGCAGTATAAAGAATGCTTTTTCAGCAAGCAGCTCTGCCGGCGGTTCGGGAGGCGGATTCTCCTCTGGAGGCGGCGGAGGTGGAGGCGGCGGCGGGGGTGGCTGCAGTTAAAATACAGGAGGTGTTCTATGAAAATATTAGCTATATTAATTATAATTTTAGGAATTTATGTAATATATGTTTATAATAAGGCATTGCAATGGGAATTAAAGGTTAGCAACAGTTGGGCGCAGATAAGTGTTCAACTGAAAGCAAAAGTAAATATAATACCTAATTTAGTTGAAGTTTCAAAGAAATATGCCGTATATGAAAAGGATTTATTTGTATCGATAACCGAGCTTAGACAAAGATTGATTAATTCGGAGTCAGCTAATGAAAATATAAAGAATAATTCAGAGTTGAATTGCGATATAGACAAATTATATATTTTAGCAGAATCTTATCCTGAGCTGAAAGCAAATGAAACATTTTTGAATCTGCAAAACCAAATAACTGAAATCGAAGAAAAAATAGCTGTTTACAGGCAATTTTATAACGACACGGTGATGCTGCACAATAGATTTATGCAGACATTTCCTCATAATCTTATTGTCAAATTTTTCGGACATAATGAAATAGAATACTTAAAATTTGATATAAACGACTAAAGACAGTGCATATATTAATAACGTGGTAAAATAACTAAAATAGTTATCTTACCACGTTTTTTATCTGTATGGAATTTAAATTCTAACAATATTGAAAATATTGTTAATAAAAACAGTTACCGAAATCTCCGCCTACAAAAGCTGAGTTGCATCCTGAATTATTTCTGCAGCAATTTCTGCGACAGCAGCATCTTCTGCATCCGCCGCCTCCAGGGGAGACATTTCCATTACATCTGCCATTACTTCCGCCTCCGGGGGAAACAACTCCGTTACATCTTTCGCTTAATAATTGGTTTGAATAAGGTGTACAATATATAAAGAATACATCTCCTGATCTGTAGCAGCCTTCACCAAATTCGCTTTGTACATTTGAGCATGGATTATTACGAGCCATTAAAATCTTCCTTTCTTAATTTAAGGGGATATTAGTTGATGCACTAACAATTTTAATTTTGGGGGATAAATAAATTGAAGTGCATCTAGTACAATATATGACAATTTTCGCGAAAAGTGTATACTAATTTATAAATATTTTTTAATAATATCCTTATAATATAAAATATCCTTTGAAAATTCACTGCGGGATATCTTATATACTATTTCAATAGGCTTGTTTTTAAATATATATATATAGTCTGATAAAAATAATGCCTGCTCTATATCGTGGGTTATATATATAACTGTTCTCTTGTCCTCTGACCATATATTTTTAAGCTTTGAGGATAAATCCTCCTCAAGCTTATAATCCATACCCTTAAAGGGCTCATCCAATATAAGCGCAGTTGAAGGATAAGCTAATGCTCTGGCCACAGAAACTCTTTGAGCCATTCCGCCGCTTAATTCAGAGATTTTATATCTGGAAAATTCCTGCAATCCCACCAAAGCTAATATTTTTTCAATTATAATCTTACGCTCGTGAGAATTATAATGCTTTTTTAAGACAATATCCAGGTTATCATGCACATTATACCACTCAAGAAGCCTTGGCTCTTGAAATACATATGAAAATGTAGTGTTAGGCGGCAGAACAATCTTTCCGCTGTCAGGATTTATCAATCCTGCAATCATATTGACAAGAGTAGTTTTTCCTATACCGGAGGGTCCAAGTATACATGAAATTTTGTTTTCCTCAAATTCTATATTAAAATTCTCATATATCAGATCATGATTGTATGATTTGCATATATTATTTAATTTTATCATATCTTTCTACCTCTTTTCCCGACTTTTATAAATATAGTTTCAAGTATATAACTCAATGCTACTATTATTATTGTCCATGAAAAAAGTGCTGTAGGCTCGAGGCTTGTTTTAGCATAAAACAAATATTTCCCTATAGAATACTTCGGTACACTCAAAACCTCGGCAGCAGATGAGGCTTTCCATGCGATACCTATAGATGAAATAACGGCTGAATATATGTAAGGCAAAACAGAGTAATAATAAACTGATTTTATAATTTCGAATTTACTTAAACTATAGACTCTGCACATCTCTAATATTTTCTTGTCTGTGCTTTTTATACCTGTAGCAACATTAGTAAATACTACGGGAAAGCACATCAGAAATGATGCAAAGATAGGAACATTTGAAGATTTCAGCCAGATTATAGCAAGTATTATAATAGATACAATAGGAGTAGAGCGGATTACTATAACTAAGGGATTTATTAAATCATATAAAAAGTCATTTAAACCGCAGGCAAATCCAAGAATTATACCGAAGATGCAGGATAAGATTAATCCAAGAATAGTACGAACAGTGCTGCTTAGTATTATAAAGTATGTGGACTTATCCAGCAGAATTATAATTAAGGTTTTAAATGTAGAAATAGGAGAAGGGAGATAAATCTCCTTATTAACAAGCAAGGCAAATATCTCCCATATAACTAACCAAAATAATAATATAAATATTTTTTTAAAACTAGTCTTTATAATAGAAGCTTTCATCAGGTAGTTTTCCTCCTACTGATTTGTTGTCAGAGTCGAATAATACTTGTAAAAAGGCATTTATTTCGCCCTTGGCATCTTGTGCGTTTTTATATACTATACTGCAATAAGGTATTGCTTTTTCAACCAATGCAGCATTGTTTATTATCTCGTTCTTTTCAACCAAAACAGATGCTTCAGCAGGATTTGAATTTACAAAATTTACTGATTGTTCATACAGTTCTAAAAATTCTTTAACAAATTTTTTGTTGTTTTCAGCAAATTCTTTATTGATAACCAAGCAACCCATTGAAAGAACACTTTCTCCTCCGGATGCCTCTTCCCATTCTTCGTTTAAATCTATCAATATTTTTATATCTGCATTTTTAAGTGTTACCTGTGTAACAAATGGCTGAGGAAGTATGGCTACATCTATATCTCCGGCAAGAAGAGCTTGAGCAACCGTTGCATGGTCAGGGAGATAATCTATGCTTATTTTATCCGTTAAATTATTCTGACTAAGTATGTAATTTACAGCATATTCAGGAACAGCGCCCTTGCCGCTCATAGCAACTTTTTTACCTTCAAGCTCTTCAAGCGAGCTGATGTTATCTTTTCCCACAGCGTATAAAACACCTAATGTGTTTTGTGCTAAAAACTGCACTTTACCTTCTGTTTTATTATATAAAACTGCTGCAAGATTAGTCGGAACTGCCGCTATTTGTACCTCGTTGTTGATAATTTTTCCTGTGATTATATCAGGAGCATCAACTGTAGAATATTCAACCGTATATCCATCGCCGTTTAAGGCTTTTTCATCTATAAGCTTAATCATCCCTATAGATGTAGGTCCCTTAAGTCCTATTACATTTACTTGTGTAGGATTTTTCGGTTCATTGCTGCATGCTGTTAACACCATGCTGAATACTAATATAAAACTAAGTAATACTGCTAATTTTTTCAAAACTATATCCTCCTAAAAAACTTTTTTTGACAATGCACTTTTTACATTGACGCCGCTTATTTTCCCGAGCTTTCCATTAAGTGCTCCTATTTCGTCTGTAGTTCCGTCAACTACCAATGAAATAATATTAACTCCTTTTTCTCTATAGGGTAAACCAAGCCTTCCAACTATAATATTTCCATATTGGTGCAGAATATCATTAATAACAGGCACTTGCTCCAAATCCTCTATAACGATACCTACAACTCCGATTCTCTTTTCTAATTCCACAATGAAAACCTCCTGAAAATAAAAAAACCTTATTTGCATGTAAATAAGGAGAATTTAAAACATATTTTCTCCTTGCCCTTAGTGTAAACCTTAGGCTTAGATGCAAGCATACAATAACACATTATTATCCTAAAGTCAATTATATTTTATAGTAAAGACATTATTGTTTATGTTATAATTAAGTATATTATTATACTATGCAGAGGTGGATTTTATGATTTCAACAAAATGGCTTCAAGGAGGCAATTTAGAAGAGGTTTTAAAGATAAGGACTGCTGTCTTTGAAAATGAGCTTAATTTTGAAAGAGAATATATATATGATGATTATGACAGCTTCGGTAAAAATGTTTTGCTGTATGATAGTGGAAAAGCAGCAGGAACAGGAAGACTTATATTTAAAGATGGCAAGTATCTTATCGATAAAATTTGTGTTTTAAAAGAGTTTAGAAAAAATGCATATGGTGAACTAATTATAAGAATGTTAGTCAGAAAAGCTGTTGATATGGGAGCAGAAAAAACATATGCGTATATTGACAATACGCTTAGAAATCTTTTTGAAAAAATAGGATTCATAGTAGACAGTGAAGCAGGAGAAAAATTAATAATGATAAAATACGGTGATGTCGGAGGACATTGCGGCAAATAATAAATGTCTTCATTAAATTTAAATAATTGTATAGTTTTTTTATATAGGCAAAAACTAAAATTACTATAACGGTGAAAAGAGGAGACAAATTATGATAGATAAAAGTCAAAATGCAGCTTGGAATTTTGATAACAGCTATTCCAGGCTTCCGGAAATATTTTTTTCAAAAACTAATCCATATGCTGCAAGCTCACCTAAACTTGTTGTTTTCAACGATAAGCTAGCTGATTCTTTGGGATTGAATACTGAGTTTTTTGATGAAAAAATGGGAGCTGATATCTTTTCCGGAAATGAAATTCCTAGTGGAGCCTTTCCTATTGCTCAGGCTTATGCAGGACATCAATTCGGATATTTTACTATGCTTGGTGACGGAAGAGCAATGCTGCTCGGTGAGCATATAGCGCCCGGAGATAAGAGAATGGATATACATCTTAAAGGTTCAGGCGAGACTCCTTATTCGCGCAGGGGAGACGGAAAAGCCGCACTCGGACCTATGCTTAGAGAATATATTATAAGCGAGGCTATGTATGCACTTGGAATACCTACTACACGAAGCTTAGCGGTAGTAACAACAGGTGATCCGGTGTACAGAGAAACTGTTCAGCGTGGTGCTGTCCTTACAAGAGTGGCTTCAAGTCATTTACGAGTGGGAACATTTGAATTTGCCTCAAAATGGGGAAGTTTTGAAGAATTAAAAATCTTGGCTGACTATGCCTTGCAAAGACACTTTAAAGACTTTGAAGAAAGTGATAATAAATATCTTTATTTACTTAAAGAGTTAATTAAGCGTCAGGCAAAACTTATTTCAAAATGGCAGCTTGTGGGATTTATACATGGAGTAATGAATACGGATAATATGACTATAAGCGGTGAAACCATTGACTATGGTCCTTGTGCTTTCATGGATAGCTATGATCCTGCAACTGTTTTTAGCTCAATAGATGAATACGGCAGGTACGCTTACGGCAATCAGCCTGCTATCGGAGCTTGGAATTTAGCGCGCTTTTCAGAAACATTGCTGCCTTTGTTGCATGATAACAGGGAAAAGGCTATAGAGATTGCTCAAGATGCAATTTCAGGCTACAATGATTTATATAATAATAGCTTCATGCTTGGAATAAGAGCAAAACTGGGTATATTTAATGAAGAAGAGGATGATAAAAAGCTAATCGAAGACCTGCTTAGTATGATGCAAAAACATAATGTGGATTATACAAATACTTTTTATGAGCTAAGCCATGATAATCCACAAAATGTAAGCTTATATAAAAATGATGAATTTTTAAAATGGTATGAGCTCTGGCAATCAAGACTGGAAAGACAACAGGAAAGCAAATTGATGTCAAAAAAACTCATGCAGCAGTCAAATCCTTCTGTCATTCCGAGAAATCACAGAGTGGAAGAAGCCTTGGAGGCTGCGGTAAATAATGATGATTACAGTGTAATGAATCGTCTTATAGATGCTTTATCAAAACCCTATAACTATGAAAATGATAATTTGGAATATTCAAAATTACCACCTAAATCAAATGCTCCGTATAGAACTTTTTGCGGAACATAAATCTAGCTTACAGTATAAACAAACTTTTTAGATTTATATAGAGTTAAATTTTTCTATTATTGACATAAATTCAAATTAAGATATATAATTATATGTCTTAATTTTTTTGCTGGTAAATAAATATCTGATAATATCGGGAGGTTTGAATGGGTTATAAAATAAGAGTAAGCTCCAGGGCAATTATAATTGACAATGACAAAATATTACTAAATAAATTTGGTGATGGTGTATATTATAATTTTCCCGGAGGCGGAATTGAAGAAAATGAAACAGCCTTAGAAGCTGTTGTAAGAGAACTTTTATAAGAAACAGGATACAGTATAGAAGTAGAGCATCATGTTTTTACATTTGAATATGAACCCTCTCATTGTGACTCATTCGAAGGCAATAATCATCATATTAGTATATTTTTCAGATGCAAGTTATTAAATAATAAAATTCAAAAACCAACAGAAGTAGATGTTAATCCCGATAATCCTAAATTAATAGCAAAACCTGTATGGATACCTATAACAGAAATAAACAATATCCCTTTTGTACCTATAACTATTAAAGATTCTTTAATAAACTATATAAAAACAGGTGTTTTTGAACCTAGATTTTTCGAGCACTTTAATCCAAATAAGTCAAGGCTATAAACAATATTGCACTATAATATTAGTAGTAATTCCATTGGTTTTTAAGAAAGTTAATCAAGTGGAAAATGAATTTATTTATGAATCAGAGCTACTTAGATAAAATTAGAGGGAAGTATGAAAAATAAAACAGTTGATTATGTATTAGAGACAAGCTATACCATTATAAATATGGAAGAATATATAAATTCATATTTCGATATGAAAAAGTTTCATGAGCTGTGCAGCAAGTGCGACAAATATGGGACACTATGGTCATGCCCTCCGTATAATTTTAATGTTGGTGATTATATAAACAAATATAAATATGCATATATAATTTGTACAAAAATACTGCTGGATGATAGCTTAATAAGAGAAACAAAAAAGGATGAAGTTATCAACTGTACATACAAAATAATAAATGATGTCAGAAAGAAACTTGATAAGAAACTTTTAAAATTAGAGAAAAGATATCCTGACAGTATTTCATTATTTGCAGGCAGCTGTATAAGTTGTAATACTTGCACGAGATTAAATAGTTCTTTGTGCATTAAGCCGGACTTAATGAGATATTCTTTAGAATCACTGGGGTTTGATGTTGCAAAAACAGTATCTGAACTGCTCAAAACGGAAATTAAATGGGCTAAAGATTCATTACCCGAATATTTTACTTTAGTCAGTGCTTTTTTTACTAATAAAAAAGATGGGTGTATTCAATGTGTAAAGAAAATATAATTAGAAGCCAATTGTCAAAAAACTTTAATATAGATGAAGTTGATATAGATATGATTTTAAATAAATTAAAAGAAAATGACAGAGTTTACTTAAATCATAATGATTTATTTATTAAGATTTGTATTCCAAGTAATTTAGAATACTATCATTCTTTGCAAAATGAGATTAAAATATATGAAAACTATAAGCATTTTCCTTTTAATATTCCTGAGTTGAAGTATTCATATTTTGATCAAATATGTATTATTGCTACACAGAGGGTAGAGGGAAAAGCCTTGGGGGCAAAAAGAGATGATTTTGCAATATCTAAACCTGTGCAAATAGATTATATTATTGATAATATTTTTAAAATAAGTCAAATGCCTATAATTGATAATTGGAATCATAAGTTTAACAGATATGAAAAAATAAAAGGATATTTAGAAAAATGTAAATTATATATTGATAGTAATTTAATTGAAAAAATTCATGAGATTAATAACAGCAAAAAGAATAATCCTAAAGTTAGCTTTTCACACGGAGACCTTTTACCGTCTAATATACTTGTTGATAAAAACAATAAATATTGGTTTATAGATTGGGAATGGGCATCTAACAGAACAGAATATTATGATTTAGTATTATTTTTTTTATTTTCCAACATACCAATCATGGGGTTAAAAAAATGTGTCAGCTATGCAAAAAATGACTCCATGTTAAGTGAAATATATTATGATAGTATCTTAATATCTTTAAGAGAGCTAAACAACTGCTCTAAAGTTAATGAATATATAAAGAAATCAATATGTATTGAGTATTGGAGAGCTGTTATAAAAGAGTCGGTATTATGTTTAGAATCGCGATTATAATCTTATTGCTGAAATAGTAAAAGCTCGCTATCGCTAATTATTGACGATAACGGGCTTTTTAATATTAAAATATTAAATTATAAATTACAGTAGTAATAAAACAAACCACTACAGCAATAACAGTAGGAATCACAAATGCCACTATAGTCCACTTCCAGCTTCCCGTTTCTTTCTTTATAGTTAAAAGAGCAGTGGAGCAAGGCCAGTGAAGCAAGCTAAACAGCATAGTGTTTAGGGCTGTCAGATAAGTCCAGCCATTGTTAAGCAAAATGTTTTTAAGCTCCTGTATACTGCTAAACTCTATTAAGCTGCCTGTTGATAAATATGCCATTAGCAGTACAGGCAGAACTATTTCGTTTGCAGGGAGTCCGACTATAAATGCCATTAGTATGAATCCGTCAAGGCCTATCAGCTTAGCAAATGGGTTTAAGAAGTTTGAAACATGGGTTAATATGCTTAAATCACCTATCATTATATTTGATATTAACCAAGTTATTACACCTGCAGGAGCAGCTATAACGACTGCTCTTGACAGGACAAATATAGTTCTGTCAATAAGAGATGAATACAAAACTCTTCCTATTTTAGGCGCTCTGTATGGTGGCAGCTCAAGAGTGAAGGTAGAAGATATTCCCTTTAAAATCGTTTTTGATAAAAGGTAGGAGACTAAAAGGGTAATACTTATTCCTATTATAATCATGAGAGTTACTGAGACAGCCGGAATTATACTGTTGAGCGCATTAGATGAGCTAACCGCAAAAAATACTGTTGAAATAGCTATCAGAGTAGGGAATCTACCGTTACAAGGCACAAAATTGTTTGTGAGTATAGCTATCATTTTTTCTCTTGGAGAGTCAATTATTCTGCATCCTATAATTCCTGCCGCATTACAGCCAAAACCCATGCACACGCATGGTTAAAAATATGCTACTTTAAAAAACTTGTAAAACAAGCTGTATTTCTATAGATAAAATAATTAAAAATAGATTTTTTAATAATAATTATTATGCTTTATATAAGATTATATAATTTAGGTAACATTTAAATTATTGTTTAAAAAATGTTTTCTACCACGAAGTGGTAGCCATGGCCATATAGGGCTTGGGGAAAATAAATCATCGCCGCAAATTCGCTTTAGCGGATTTGGAATGAAAGGCGATGATTTGAGCCGATGAAAGCGACAGCTTTCAAATACGGCGACAAGATTTTCACCAAGCCCTATATATATTTTTGACACACTTAGGTAGCTAAACCATTTGAAAAACTAACTAAATATTTGACAGAAGTTACATATTATTTTGAGCCGTACCCTGGAAAGGCACATGGCTCATTTTTTTATATCATTTTTTATATATTTTTTTATCATGAAAGATGTTCAGATAATATCCTGAATTGTCTTTTTATTTTTTTCATTACAGAATTTTTATACAAATAAATCTAAAATAAGAGGGAGAAAATTATTTATGAATAATATTAAACCACTAAAAAGAATAGTTATAAAAGAGGAATTAGTCGCATTAACAGGAGATTATAAAAAGGCAATACTTTTGAATCAATTTATATATTGGTCAGAACGTGTATATGATTTTGACAAATTTATAGCTGAAGAACGAGAAAGATGTGTTAAAAGTGATATAGAGTATAATTTGGAACTTCAAAATGGTTGGATATATAAAACTGCGGATGCTTTAGCAGATGAAACAATGTTAAATATGCATAAATCTAATATTGTAAAGCATGTTGATGAGCTAATAGCGAAAGGATGGCTTGATGTGAGAAATAATCCCAATCACAAATGGGATAGGACAAGACAGTATAGAGTTAATATAGTAAAAATTCAATATGATTTATTTGAGATGGGTTATTCTTTAGAAGGCTATCCGTTAATAGTTACAAATGATTATAATGCAAGTTGTAAAACGCAACATGCTGAAAATCAAGTACAAAATGGATTAGATAATTTCGAACAAAATTTTGAACAAGTGTCACATGAAAAGGACGTTAATAATGTTTCACAACCTCGAAGTTGTAAAACGCAACTTCAAAGTGAGCGAAACAAAACAGCAATACCAGAGATTACTACAGAGAATAATAATATATATAATAATCTATCTATCTATCTATCAGATAAGAGAAATAATAATGATTTGACTTACGGACTGAAAACATATGAAGAATATAAAAACCTTATAAAGAGAAATATAAACTACTCTACAATTAAGCAAAGACTTAGTGAGTGGAAGATGGAAGAGATTGATGGAATGATTGATATTATAACTGAAATAGTTACAAGCAAGAAAGAATATATAAGAGTTGCCGGAAAAGAATTGCCGGCCGAGATAGTAAAATCAAGATTTTTAAAACTAGAATATAAGCATATAGAGTATGTGTTGGAATGCTTAAAAGAGACAACAACAGATATAAAAAATATAAAGTCATATACTATAACTTCTCTGTATAATGCACCAGCAACAATAAAAAATTATTATATGGCGAAAATAAATGAAATATTTGATATGGAAAACTAGCAATATACTGTTTAAAATACAATGTATATTGCTTTTTAATGTAAAAAAACATAGAAAGGTGGAACTAAATTGATAAAAACAATACGAGATGATGTTATTAATTTAGAAGATTATGCTGTGGCCGTTTTCAAATATGATGATGAGCTGACGCTTCTTTATGAAGTAGGAGGGTATGCTTTGCTCATGCAGCTGAAGAATAAATACGGAGATTCAAAAGCTAAACGTCTGGTAAAAGCAATGCAAGTGCATAATTTAATATCTGTTGGAAATTACTCAAATAATGCTAAATTTATATACCTAACACAAAACGCATTAAAGTATTTGGCCAATAAAAATAATGTTACTGAAAAGGTGAATAACATTAAAAAAATTGTGTCTAATACACCGGCAGAAAAAGTTTTGATTTCTTCATTTTTAAAGTATGAGTTGGTTAATGAATTCAATATATTTTCGAGGGAAAAGTACAAAGAATTATTATATAAAAATTTATCTGATATAAAATTTAAAACTAAGATTATTCCTATAGAGGCATTGACAGATGCAAAAGATGAATATGTCAGAGAAAGAAAAAGAGTTTTGAAACTTATCAATGCAATGCAAACTAAATGCGAGGATTATGCAGAATTGAATACTATGCTATCAGGACTAACAAACTCTTACAACAAAAAGTTAAATGAATACGATAAGGCGATACTTCAATCAAAGGAAATGGAGCATGTTATTGATTTAACTGCTAAACCGCTAATAACTAAATTATTTGATATGTCAAGAATAGTTATTTTTCCTGAAGATGAAAATATGCTCTCTGTCTATATTTTTGATTATATAAATATCAAGCCGGCACATAGATATTTTGAAATTATACATGATTTTGAACGAAGCTTCGGAAAGATATTTAAAAATATAATTATTAGCTTCATAAGTTTCAAAAAAGACAGATATGATAAATTTACTAAAAAAGTTGAAAATTACATAAAAACTAAAGAACGATATAGAAATATTGAGCTTAAAGAAATCACAAAATGCTATTATCTTGAAAGAATTATTGAACGTACCAATTGGGAGAAAAAAGAGATCGTGGAAGTGAAGCAAAAGGATAAGAATGATTTTGAAACCATAAAAAGAAACTTGAAATTGGATAATGAAAAAGAAAAAGGAGTTCTTAATTTGCTTTAAAAGAACTTCCTTAATCATAAACTGCTTATCATTTTTCTAATAAAAATTTTATATAATCAACAATCATGGTTTCAAAATGACTTAGGGTTTTGCTGTAATCATTTTTTATTAATGAAGAAATTACATTTTTTGCAAATTCATTGCATCTAAGCTGGGTTAATACCGGCATTTTGTCAGAACAATACATGGAAATAACAGAAATTTCAATTATATCAGAGGAATGTATATGGGTTAAAAAATCTATCAGTATCAGTTCTAAAATATCGGTATAATCAATTCCGTTAAAGACGCTGTTACAATATGCTATATATTTTAGATTATCATAAATAATTTTATATATTTTGAAGTCAAATATATTATCTGTAAATAATGAAGTTGAACATGTGATTAACGGTATATATTTGTCTACAGGAGTATCTTTTTCTAAAAAATATGTTATATCAACGTTTAGTGCTTTGGATATTGCGTCTAATAGTTCAAAGTTTATTTCTGAATCAATATCTGCAGTCTGATTCGCCATAGTAATAAGTACCGATACAGGTACGTTTGTTATACTTGAAAGCTCATCAATATTGATATTTTTTTCTAATATTAAATTGCGTAATTTTTTATATATAGTTCTTTCTGCACCAAGCACATTTGCTATTCTTCTATTATTATTCTGCAAATCAATTAAACTTATAAATTTGTTTAATTGTACTTTGTTATCATATTTAGGATTATATTTTTCAAGATAATGATAAATTGCTTCAGTAAGTGGTGGTCTTATTACACCCATTGTAGAATTTAGATCTTTAAATATTCTTAAAAATTCCGTATTTAAACTAATTCTAATTTCAGTGTAACCAATATAGTCATGATCAAGAACAGAAACTTTATTTATAAAAATTTCTATAGGCTCAATAAGTTTAATTTTTTGTTTATTTATATAATCTTTCATAAAATCCTTCAAAATAAGCAATAAAATATTTTCACCACGTAGACCATTATAAAAACTCAAATTTTTAGCTATGTTATTTAATACAGATTTCGTATTTTCACATATTCTGACATATAGAAATTCATTTGCAAATATTGTCATAATATGAAGTTCTAAGGTGTCAATATAATTTTGTTCTTTACCTGTTTTGAGAAAAGGAAGATTATTTTTATTGTTTTCATCCTGTAATTCCAAAATATTAATATATTTATTCAATTTTTCTTTGCTTTCGATAGAAAGCTTATTTGATTTATTAATTAGTAAATCAGTTAGTCTATTATAATCATTTGTAAAATTAAAGACTCTATCAACAGTGGTACCATATAAATCACATAATTCAAATAATGAAAGAACGTCAGGTTGTGAAATTCCGTTTTCCCAACTTCCTATTACTTGTTGTTTTCTTCCTAAAGCTTGTGCAACATCTTTTTGAGTTAAATTTGAAGCAATTCTTAGTTCTTTTAAAATTTTACCTAAATCTTTTTTGTTCATAATAACACCTCTACTCGAATTTTATAATTTTAACTATTATAAATCAATATTTAAATTATAGGAAAACAAAAATAAAACATTGACTACGCATATTAATTGTATTAATATAAACTATAATACAATTAATATACGTATATACAAAATATACACTAAGAAACACAAATGAAAGGAGATATAAAATGGATATAAGAGAAAATTTAAGAAATTATATCGAAGATAAAAGTATTTTTAAAACTGCAGTTGCAAGAAAATCAGGAATGGCATATCTACCATTTATTAGTATGTTAAATAAAAACAGAAGGCTTGAAGCAAATGAACTTTTAAACATTTGTGATGCTTTGGGTGTATCTATAGACGAAATAAGAAAATACAAATGCTAAGGTTATAAATTTAATTATATATTTAGATAAAAATTAGTACCTTGACAATTTAATGAATGTACCTTAGTTATACGAGCATTGCACTAGATAACAAGTATATAGTGATACAAAGTGCATGTGGGAATACGTGTATATATGTTTAGCGAATAAAGCGAATGATACATGGGAAATGTGAAGGAGTGATGCATCAAGACTTAGATAAATAACTCATTAAATGCAATGAATTAATATGAAATAAAATTTTAATAAACCAGTTTTAGATATTAGTAAATTTTTGAATTCGAGAGGTTAAATATTATGAAAACAAGTACAATTAGTAAAGTTGAATCGGCTTTTATATATGATGAAAATGATAATCAAAGAGCAGATAAAGTTATTGATTTATATGATGAAATATATAATCCTGAATTGACAATAAAACAACTAGAACATATGCATTATTTGCCTATTTTTATAGTAATATTAAAAGATAAAGAGGTAGAATATAAGTCAGGATGGAAAATAAACAACCATATAATAGAGAGACACTTATATGTTCTAAATATGTTCTCGTCTTTTGAAGAAAAATTTAGAATAGAAGATTATGGGGATACATGGATTGCATTTAGATATGAAAACAAAAGATATATAGATAAAGCAAATCCAGCTGTATCTATTCAAGATATTAATTTTGACGACTTTTATTATTTTAAGTGTAAGGATGATGATAAAAGTGGTTGGAAAGAGGTTAGGGACATAGGAGGAGAAAAAATTAGAGTTACTAATCGCCTAAATGAAATAGAATACTATTTTTTTCATGACAAAGGTAATACATGGGATTTATACAAGGAATATAGAGAATAAATATGATGCTGTCCCCAGTGGGGACAAAGAACAACAATAACTTACATAATTAATTTAAAATTATTGCAGATATTGTCATATTATGATAATATTTAAATGGAACTACCACAACGGATAGGCGGTCTTGCTCCCATAAGGGAGGTAATATTATGGTTACATATAGTGATTTGTTCGCATTTTGCTTAGTAATTATAGGTATTATTGCCTTGTTGAAAAACAAGCAAGAATAGAATATTTTTAGGCAAAATATGCTTTAAAGGTGTATTTGGGCATAAAAATAACCGCCATATATTAGTTTCCCCAAACTATGCGGTTATTTTTATCACATATAACGGGAGCTAGACCATTTATTCGGTAGTTCCTTTTCTATTACCTTAATGATATCACTAAAAAGCCGATCAGTCAATAAGATAATAAAACTTACCTTTTTGTTTTTCTTTTGAAGGAAAAAATTAAAGGTTTTTATTGAAAGCAAATAATAAAAAACATTGAAAAATTAAAGAGAATTGCAAATATTGTGGTTGTAAAAAAAATAAAAATATGGTAAAATATAAGAAAATAGTATTATATTTGCTAAAGAAAGTAGGTATTGAATATGAGAAAAATAATAGTAATTTTATTGACAGCCGTTTTACTCTTTTCTACATTTACATCATCTGCATCCGCGGAAGTCGGCATATCATTTAGTGATGTTAAAAAAGATGATTGGTTTTATAGCAATGTTATAAAAATGGCTGACTTAGGCATATTAAATGGTTATCTTGATGGAACATTTAAGCCTAATAACACTTTAAAGTTTGAAGAATTTATAAAAATGTTAATTACAGCGACTGAAAAAGAAAAAATAGAAGTGTTACAAGGAGAAAAATGGTATCAAAATTACATTGATATTGCTTTGGAGAAGAATTACATTACAAATGACATGACAAAGCTTATAGGGGCAAATATTGACCGAAAAGCTATGGCAGAAATTATATATAACTTTATGACTTCATCCGGTGAAGATATGGACAAGCTAAATGAAAAAGAAATGGCATTTTTAGCTGATAAATTTTCAGATTTGAAAGCTAGCAATATAAAAACACTCTATATAGCGTATATGGGAATAATTAACGGATATCCGGATAAAACATTTAAACCGGGTAATAGCTTAAAACGTTCCGAAGCAACAACTGTAATATTAAGAATGCTTGACAAAAGTAAAAGAACTCCTATAGAAATAGTTCTTCCAAAAGAATTGTCTGACTTTCCTGCACCAGATATGCAATTTTTATATGATTATCCTACAATGAACGGTATGACAGTTAAAGAATATTATAATTGGGCGAATAATAAGTTTACAAATTACGAAGCTGTAGCACAAGATATTAAATGCATAAAAGATTATATAGAGCTAATAGTTAACAGAGATTACAAGACAATAAATGAGCCAAGAACTTTGGATTTTACAATGAATTATTGGGAACCGCAGTCGAAATCTATGAACTACAAAGAATGGCTTTTATATTATTTAAATGCTTATAAAGAATACTGTGGAGAAGGTTACTATGATTTAAAAAGCGAAGCTTTAAAATATATGAAAAATACTCAGTGGATAGAATCACAAAAAGATTGGTTTGAGTATTTTCAAGATAAATTTGTTCAGGATACAATAGATAACCAAGTAGTTGTTCAAGGAGAATTTTATACTGCTGATGATATGCATGTATGGGCGAATAGTGCAAGTGCAGTAAGGGGGATAGTTAGATTTAGATTTGACAATCATAACAATCCATCAAATATTAAAGAAGAGCTTGATTTGCTGGCTAGAAATAGGCTGAAAAAAGACCAAGAGGAGAATAATAAATTTAATCCGGATAGTGATATTTTAAATGATTATAGTATATACATGAATTTTAAAGATATTCCAAACATTAAGGTTGGACAATGGTATGAAATGGCAGTTGATATAGTTGGACGTCCTAGATCGCCAATTCATGGAATAGAGGAGCTTATAGGTGGTAAAGCAGACTTTAATTACGAGTATTTATATGTAATATATATAAAAGAATTAAAATAAAAACTAAGAACAGTATTGAGCTTGCAATACTGTTTTTTTTATGGGAGGAAAAATGAAAAAAAATAAAATAGTAATATTATCAGCAATTGCTGTTATAGTTATTGCAATAATAGGAGTAGTTATATATGCAGTGACAGAAGATCCAGCAGTACCTACTTCGGATAGAGATAGTAAAGGACAGTTTATAAAATTTGAGCTTGATCATAATATAACATCAGCAAAATATAAATATTATGGATATGGCTATACCATTTCAATAAAAGATGCAACAACAGGTGAATTTTTACCTTTAAGAAAGGCAAATTATGATACTCAATATTTTATGACAAATAATGATTTTAAACCAATTGTAAGTGGAAGTAAGGAAAAAGTTAAAATATATATAGAGACAGTATATGACATATTAGGTATTGATGAAGAGTATTACTGGCACAATAAATTACAAGTATACTTAAATGCAAGAATGGGTATCCGTGTTAATGATACTTTGACACGCTTATATGATACTTTTGATGGTGAAGCGAGATCCGGATTGATATATATACCTTCAGGAACATATACGCCAAATGAGGGACATGGTTCAAATGTTATCCTTAACAAAGATGGCAAAGGAATATTAAACGGTATTGAGTATGAATATGGAACTAGTTGGAGTGATACAACTCAAAAGAATATGATAAAACACTTCGGTATTAATTTCCCGGTTGATGCAGTCTATAAATGGGATAGATATAAGATGAGATATATAGATAAAGCAACCGGAAAAGCAATATATCAGGAAACAAAATATCAATCATTAAAAGAGATAAAGCCTATTGATATATATCCAGAATCTGTTTCCGGATACGATTATACTGGTGAATATAAACATGAAATTTTAGATGAAAATGACAAAGTAATATCAAGTAAAACATTAAATGGAGATAGTGCAAGAATAACGCTGAAACAGGAGAGTAAAAAGAATATCATAACTTTCTATTATAACTCAAGCGGAACTGGTGGAGACGATAACACATCAAATATTACAATAGAGTATAGGAAAGATAATGCAGAAGGTGAGGAACTATTGCCTAAGAAAAATATAACAACAACACAAAATAAAATAACTATTAATAGTGAAAAAATTGATGATATGAAATGTATCGGTCATTGGGTAATCTTTCCGGACGGAACAATGGTTTTTCGTGAAGAAACAAGTGCTACTATTGATTTAAATAATTAAAGGAGTAGATTAAATGAAAAAAATATTAATTATATCACTAATATGTATAGTTGTTACATTAACCATTGGTATTTCGGTGTATATAAGCAACATTGATAATAATAAAGTATATATTAATTATATAGAGTCAAACTCAGAAAGAAAACTACCAGGATCCTTTTACAGAGAAAATAATAATTTAATTACTCTGGTTACAGTAGAAGATAATCATAGATTGGTATCATCAATGGAAATAAACGGTTTTAATTATAATGGCAATTATGAAATATACATAATCAAAGGTAAAAACAAAACATTATATGATAAAGGAAACAGTAAAGGTATTGTTAAATTTCCTAATGATAAAAACTCATATGAAATTAATTTTTTCTATGATAGGGTGAGTTATTATCAAGAAAATTTTGAAAAAAAATTATCAGATAAAAATTTATTACCTAATGAAGTTGTTGAACTTGAATTATATACTGTAAAATTAGATGAAAATGGAATTCCGACTAGGTTTAATAGGTTATATACTGAAGTCCCATTTGTAATAAAACCTATGGATAATAAACTGTGCTTAGAGTATATTGACTTTATTCAATATTATGTTTATGTTAGTAAAAATCCAATAGCAGAATATGCAAGAGATAAAACAAACATTGCAAATGTAAGATTTAAGATTGAAGATGGGAAATACGTATTTTACGACTGGGAGATCCTTAGTGATAATATACAATTAGTTAGGACTACTTCTGAAGGTGAGGCTATATTTATAAAATATGATGACGAATATATCAGCTTAACTGTATTGCAAGATTATGTGTTAAAGCAGAATGTTAAAATAATAGATAAATAAAAATATAATTAAATACTGCTTTCAAACAAAACCCGAAAGCAGTATTTTTCTTTCAGAAAGCAAATAAAAGCGAAAACTGTTTTTTAAGAATAGCAAGCAGTGCATATGAGTACCCATATGCGATTTTTTAGGGGATACCCCTAATACCCCTTGTAAAAAATAAATATAATTTTAATATATAAGATACAAAATGGCTTTATGCTGCAGAGTGAAATAGTGTACAGTTGAATTTTAATTTAATGATTTAGGAAGTAATTGTTAGCGCCATTTTACATCTGCACGAGTTAGTGCAGATAAGAGTGCCGGGTATAATTATGATGAATCAGGAAAATGTAAACGGCACATGAGTAATAGCGTAAATTTATGTGCTAGAAATATTATATTTTACGTTATATCAACATATAATTATACGAGGTGATAATATGTCAAGTGTAAACTTAGATAAAAATATTAATACAAAACCTACTGATACATATAGAGTAGAGAGTTTCTATGGCAAAAAAACAATCGCAGAGATAATCAAAGAACTATTATCAACTAAAGTAAAACAAATGTAGAATACTTGAATTGAGGATAAAATTTTGTTAGAATAAAACCCATAGAAATATGGGTTGTTTTTATAAGTTTTCGAGATTATTGAGAGGAGGTAAAATGCTTGAAAGCTGAAACAACTTATAATACTGGCTTGTATATGAGATTATCAAGAGAAGATGAAGGAACTGCAGAAAGTTCAAGCATTTTAACGCAGAGAAAAATACTTGAAACTTATGCTAATGAAAATGGATATAAAATATATGATGTATATATAGATGACGGATGGAGTGGAACTAATTTTGATAGACCGGACTTTAAAAGAATGATTAATGACATTGAAAGTGGAAAAATAAATATGGTTATAACTAAAGATCTATCTAGACTTGGTAGAGATTATATCACGACAGGACAATATACCGAAATTTATTTTCCGGAGCATGGTGTAAGATATATTGCAATAAATGATGGTTATGATTCTGATAGTCCGTACAATGATATTGCACCGTTTAAAAATGTTATAAACGAATTATATGCAAGGGATACTTCTAAAAAAATACGTTCTGCATTTATTGCCAAAATGGAAGATGGAGATTATATAGGCAATTTTGCTCCATATGGATATAAAAAAGATGAACATAATAAAAATAAGCTTGTAATAGATCCGTATTCAGCAACTATAGTAAAAGAGATATTTTCAATGGCGGTTAATGGGTATAGGCCTATAGATATTGCTAGAAAGCTAAATAATGATAATATTATGCCCCCGGCAGTATATAAATGTTATATGCATCCTAATTTAAGTATAGATGATTTTTCAAAATATAAAGAGTGGACATCGGCTACTATAACTAAAATATTAAAAAGAGAAACATATCTTGGCCATAATGTTCAAGGAAAAACTTGTAAAGTTTCTTTTAAAAGTAAAAAAACTATTCAAAAGCCAAAGGATGAATGGAAAATCACGAAAAATAAACACGAGGCAATAATAGACCAGGATACATTTGATATTGTAAAGCAATATATAATTACAAGAACGAATAAACGTAAGTCAGATTTCAGAAATATATTTTCAGGAATTGCTAAATGCTCTGACTGTGGAAGCAATATGTCAACAACTGGTACACGAAAAAAAGGTGCTATAGCTAATCTAGTATGTGGCAAATATAAGCTTTATGGTAGTAAAAGGTGCAGCAATCATTTTATTGACTATGAAGCTTTATATGATATTGTATTAGAGGAACTAAAAAAACAAATTAACTTGTCAGATAAGGAAAGAAATGATATAGTAAAGTTAATAACAAATGAGTATGATAGCAGAGTTGCAAAAGATACAAATATTTTTAATAATAAAGATATGCTGAAGCTTTCAGAGAGAAACAGAGAATTGGACAATATTATAAAAAGGCTTTATGAGGATAATGTTTCTGGGAAAATCAGTAATGAGCGTTTTGACAAGCTCATGAATGACTATGAGAAAGAGCAAATGCAAATAAGCCTCATATTGGAAAAAAACAGCTCAATTAAAAATGAAGCTGATGAGCAAAAAAAAGCTTATATAAATTTCTTTAATTTATTAAATGAAATAATGGAAATAAATGAGCTCACATCAGATCTATTGTATAAACTCATAGAAAAAATAGAAATTGGTCAAGGTGTATACACCAGTACCCTGAAAGGGAAGATAAAACAGCAAACTATTAAAATTTATTATCGCTTTATTGGAAACTTAAATGAAACAACATATTCAATGAGATAAACAATTATAGCATATATTAACCATGCACATACAAAGACACTGTTTTCCGTGAGCGCAGGCTTTTTTGAATAAATGGTCTAAATTAAATGCTACTCTCGGTAAATAACCTAAATCCTCCAGCAAGGTAAATAACGGGAAAAAGATTGCCATAGGAGGGAGCATTACGGATATAACCCAGGACAAAGTTCTGTATAATCCCAATACTAAAATACCATGTATGAAATCGGGGATTCCGTATTGTAGACATAAATTTGTCAGAACTCCTTCAAAGCTGAACAGCATTTTGCTGAGTAGCTGCGAAGGGTAGTTAGCTCCCTGTATAGTCAGCCATAATATAACCCCAAGCATCAGAAGCATTATTGGTATTCCAAAAATTTTTGAGGTTATTATATCGTCAATTTTTTTGTCGATATAAAGCTTTTTTGAGTCCTCTTTTACACATTTGTCCTTTATATATTTTGCATGCTCATAGTTTTCCTTGGATATTTCTTCTCTCAGAACATCTTTATCATCATCTATATTAACGCATAATTTGATTTCTTCCAGCATTTCATCTGTTTTTTCTTGACTCTGCGGCAGATTGCATGCATTTTCGAAATAATTTAAGCTACTGTCTAAAAATCTTAGGGCATAATATCGAGGATTGTCGATTCCGTAGCTCTCGAGTACAGGGACTATACAATTTACCTTATCTTCTATTTTTTCATTATATATTACTCTGTTAGGTTTGATTAATCGTTTTTTTAACACTACCTCCTCTATACAATTTTTCAACTCATCCATACCTATGCCACTTCTTGCGGCTGTAAGTATAACGGGTATATTAAGCAGTTTTTCCAGCATTCCTCTATTTATATAAATATTCTTTTTCTTAGCCTCATCTATTAAGTTTACACATAATATTACATTATCTGTCAGCTCCATTATTTGAAAAACCAGATTGAGATTCCTCTCAAGACATGAAGCATCAGCTACAACTACAACGGCATCATGGTTTCCAAAGCATATAAAATCTTTTGCTACCTCCTCATCCTTTGATGATGTAAACAACGAATATGCACCCGGCAAATCGACTAATATATAGTCATTTTTATTGTACGAATATTCCCCCTGTGCATTTACTACTGTTTTACCGGGCCAGTTACCGGTGTGTTGCTTTAAACCGGTCAGATAGTTAAAAACAGTGCTTTTTCCCGTGTTAGGATTACCAGCCAAGGCTATTACATGTTCGCCTTTTTCTTTTTCAACATAAAAAATATCTCCAGGTTTTACCCTACCTGTTGATTGTGAAGTTAACCCCATTTTATATTTCCCCCTATAAAGTTCTTAACCGCAAATAATATTCATTATTTCTTCATTTCTGAGCGCTATCATTGCACCTCTGATTCTGTATACCGTCAGATTATTCTTTGGTCCTTTTCTTAATACTTCTACATTTGCTCCGGTTGTCAGACCCAATGCAAGCAATCTTTCTTTCAATGATTCATTTGCGTTATTTTTAATTATAGTAATATTATCACCTATATTAACTTCAGATAAATTTTTCATAAATGCCCTCTTTCTTTTATTAATGCTTAAAATTATATTTTAGCCAAAGCTAAAACATAATTTATTCTATGACTTATAAACAATTTTGCTACTAAAAGTTGTATGTTTTTAGAATATAAGATAATAATTTGAAGATGAAAATTAAATGTAATAAATTATTTACCTTGTAAAAAATTACTATACAAAAATAAAAACATCAGGTAATATAGAAAATATATCTAAAATAATATAAAATTAGATAATTTTGAAATTTATATAACATTAAAAACTATAGGAGATAAAAAATTGAAAAAAAGAATTATAATATTTGTTGTCTTATTGTCTCTGTTAATACTAATTTCGTTACCAGTTGCATATGCTGAAACTTTGCATTTTGTAAATACTATAGCTAGTTCGAATGCACGCGTTTATGCTATCAAGGAAGACGGAACACTTTATTATTGGGGTAAAGCTACATATAATAATCAATCAGGAGATCAATCTAATGAACGTTCAAAACCAATGCCGCTATTGACTGATGTTATAGATGTTCATGCAGCTTGGTGGGGAGGCTTTGCTATAAGAAGAGATAATAGCTTGTGGTTAATAGGATCAGGTGAAAATATAGATGGAGAAAGAAAAGAAAGCATGGATGTTCCTATGAAAGTTATGGATAATGTAAAAGAGACCGCTAATTCATATAACAGATATTTAGCTTTAAAAACAGACGGTACTGTATGGGAATGGGGAAGTGAATTTGAAAAAGCTAGGAAGATTATGGATAATGTAAAACATATAGGTGCAGGTATCGGTTCATTTTATGCGGTGAAAAATGATGGAACATTATGGGGCTGGGAGGAAAATTATTCTGGTGCTCTTGGTGTTAAAACTAAGGAACCTTACATGTTCTGGTGGGCTCCGATTAAAATAATGGATGATGTTCAAAATGTTTACGGAGCAGGGTCAAACGCATTTGCAATCAAGACAGATGGAACATTATGGGGTTGGGGATCTGATAATGATGTATTAATGTATAAGGGGGAACTTGAGACACATACTTTTACTTTTTCAGATGGCAGTCAAGGATCAAATGAAGCTTGCTTTACACCTGTTAAAATAATGAGCAATGTAAAAAAAGTATCGGGAATAAATCATATAACTGTTATAAAGGATGACAATAGTCTTTGGACATGGGGAAGAAATAATTCGGGAGAATTAGGCGACGGTACAACAATATCAAGATATACAATGGAGAAGGTTCTTGATGATGTTGCAGATGTAACATCATATTTGGGATTTACTATTGCTTTAAAAGAAGATGGAACCTTATGGGGATGTGGTACTAATGCTTGGGGTGAGTTAGGATTAGGTGAAGTCGACTATGACGAACATCCGGAAATGATTAAGATAACAGATAAAATAGCGCTGCCAAATGCGATATTTCATGTTCCAGCATCATGGGCTGAAGAGGATATTATTAATGCTATAAATATCGGACTCGTGCCGGATGAGTGTCAATCTTTATATCAACAGGATATAACGAGAAAAGAGTTTGTTAAGCTAATATCGGAATTAATAAATAAAACTGCAACAAAGAATTTAAAGCCGACAAAGGATGTTTATTTCACAGATATAGATGATAAGGATGTACTAAATGTAGCTAGACTTGGGATAATAGATGGTGTGGGCAACAATTTATTTAATCCTGATGGGAAAATCACTCGTGAACAAGCTGCAACAATACTTATGAGAACT
Source organism: Firmicutes bacterium UBA5010 (assembly GCA_002396645.1). GTDB lineage: Bacteria > Bacillota > Clostridia > Tissierellales > Sedimentibacteraceae > UBA1535. The sequence continues at coordinate 17,473 of DGYI01000048.1, read as the reverse complement.
GCGAGATTACTGAATTTATCCTCAACTATCACTGATAAAAAATTCAATGATAACAATTCAATAAGCGAATGGGCAATAAAAGGAGTTTATTATTGTTATGCTAATGAAATTATGAATGGTACAGGAGATAATAATTTTAGCCCTTCACAAACATATTCAAGAGAAATGAGTATAGTTACAATTTTCAGACTATATAATAAATTTATTAAATAAAATGCAGATAAGCTGTTCATCTTTCTTAGTAGTATGCATAGTCGAAAAATTATGAAATATAATTATAAGAGAGAAATTTCTTAGGAGGTGAATAAAATCAGCAACGAAAATTTTTATACATTTAATGAATATATCAAAAATAACAGCAATCTCATAACTCCTTCAATGGAGGACTATATTGAAATGATATATAGACTAAGCCTTGATAACAATAATGGTATCAGAGTAAATGATTTGTCTGAGGCATTGAATGTCAGACCACCTTCGACTACCAAAATGATGAAGAAATTATCGGAGCTTGATATATGTGAATATAAAAAACACGGAGCAGTATTTTTAACCGATAATGGTTTAAATATCGGCAAATATTTGCTGTTAAGGCATAATACGATAGAAGCTTTTTTAAGATACATAGGGGTTAGGGAAACTCTGCTTGATCAAACAGAGAAAATTGAGCATTTGATTAACTCAGAAACCTTGGATTGTATCAATAGATTTTTAGATAATGTAATCAGTGATGAAAATAAATAAAAAGTAGGTATATAATGCGTTTACACCTACTTTTTTATTTACATCCAACAGCTAGCTTTGAAGACTAGGGGGCATGAATATTATATCTCTAAATTATTTATAAAGCTATTTATATCTTTTCTTATATCATCAGACATAGCTTGAGTTTGCTTTTCGCAGATTTGTGACATGGAATCCTTAGAAAACTTGGAGCTTATAAATCCTGAACTGAAATTTTCAAACAATTCGGTATCCATCGCATCTGTATATATTTGCATATCAGTAATTATACCATTTTTTAATGACAGTGCCATCTCTATCTCACCCCATGTAAATCTGTCTGAAAATGATATGTCAAATTTAGGGCTTTTGCCGTATTTCCAATCCCAAGATGAGTATTTATCTTGCAATTCCAATATGTTTGAATCATCATAATCATATACCTTGTATTTTGATATAACACCATAGCTGTTTTCAAAGCTCTTCTTTAGTGCATTTGCCAGTTTGTAGATGCTTATATCCTTGTTTATATCTGCAATATTAGTTACTCTTGAACGTACAGAGTCAACACCTTTTGATTCGATTTTTTTCTTTGATGGATTCAGGTATAAAGATAGTTTTTCCAAATCAGAACTAACCAATAGTGTTCCGTGATGATAAGCTTTGTTATCTTTAAAATAGTATGCGTGACCTGAAAATTTTTTGCCGTCTATCAGCATATCATTTCGTCCTGAAAATTCAGCATTTATATCAAAATACTTAAGTGAATTTTTCAAAACGGATAATTGCTTTTCCATATTGTAATTGCTCTTATGCATAATGAAGGTAAAATTTAAATTTCCTAAATCATGATAAACAGCACCACCTCCGGATAAGCGTCTTGCTAGCTTTCCTCCATCATTTTCAAGCTTTTCTGAATCGCATTCCTTCCATGCATTTTGATTTCTTCCGATAACTACAGTATTATTGTTCTGCCAAAGATAAAGTATAATTTCATCATGATTGATAGTATTAAATAAATATTCTTCCAAAGCTAAGTTATACCAAGGATTGTCATAACTGGACTCTATTAATATCGGTTTAATCATAATTTCCTCCTCGGCAGAGCGTGTATAGCTTCTTCTGTCACCGCAAGTGAGGCCTCTTGAAAAGCCTCGGATAGAGTAGGGTGAGCATGAATAGTTTCTTTTATATCATTTATTGTAAGACCGTTTTGTATGGCCAATGCAGCCTCGTGTATTAAATCACTTGCACTAGGTCCGAGAATATGAACACCTATAAGTTTTTTGGTCTCATTATCAGCCAAAACCTTGATTAATCCTTCTCCTTCGCTGATAGTTTGAGCCTTGCAGTTTGCGGCGAAGTTAAATTTGCCTGCGGAGTAATCTATTTTTCTGTTTTTAGCTTCTTCCTCGGTAAGCCCTACTGAGGAAAGCTCGGGAAATGTAAAAACACAAGCAGGAACGCAGTCATAATTTACGCTTGAACTTATTCCGTGCATATTTTCTACAGCTACCTTTCCCTCGTCTGAAGCGAGATGTGCAAGCATCTGTCCGCCTATAACGTCACCTATGGCATATATATTTTCAACAGAACTTTCAAATATATGATTGACCTTAATTCCTTTGGAATCATATTCAATGCCTATATTTTCAAGACCTAAGCCATCAATATTTATACATCTGCCGGTTGACATTAAAACTAAATCAGCAGTATATTCTACAACATTGGATTTACTTTCGGCAATCAGCTTTAATTTATTGTTTTCTGTTTCTTCAATTTTCTTGACAGCTGTAGAGGCATTTATTTTTATGTTTTTTTTCTTCAAGTACATTGACAGTCTTTTTACCATTTCCTCATCGAGCATAGGAAGTATTCTTGGAGCATATTCGATAACTGTGACATTAGCTCCGAATGAAGCAAATATTCCGGCAAATTCTATTCCGATAACTCCGCCTCCTATAATTACAATATCATCAGGGATATAATCAAGATTTAATGCCTCATTGCTTGTGATTACATTAGGCAAATCAATACCCTCAATAGGCAACTTTGATGCCTTTGAGCCTGTAGCTATAATAATTTTCTTCGCAGATATCGTAGACTTTGTACCTTCAACGCTGATACATTCCACTGTGTTTTTATCAATAAAGCTTGCTTTTCCATATATAACTTCAATGTTAAAGCCTCTGAGAAGCTGTTCTACACCTTCTCTTAGCCCATTTGAGATTTCATTTTTTCTTTGCTGAACTTTTTCCATGTTTACAGAGTGGCTGGCTATGCTTATGCCAAAATCTTCGGATTTTTTTATGGTATTTAATACTTCGGCATTTTTATACAAAGCCTTGGTTGCTATACAGCCTCTGTTAAGACATGTCCCTCCAACCTTATCTTCCTCTATAAGCGTGACTTTAGAGCCTAACTGAGAGGCACGGATGGCTGCAACATAGCCACCCGGTCCTCCGCCTATAATCAATAAATCCTTATCCATAATTATACCCGCTCTTTTTCATATTTTAAGATAGGTTTTCTTGCTGCAAGAGCTTCATCTAATCTTGAAATAATAGTATTATGAGGAGCTGTTTTTACTATTTCAGGATTTTCTGTAACATCCTTAGCTATTTGTCTTAATACAGCTATAAACTCATCTAAAGTTTCCTTGCTTTCAGTTTCTGTTGGCTCTATCATTAATGCCTCAGGAACTATCATAGGGAAGTATATAGTAGGAGGATGATATCCAAAGTCCAAAAGTCGTTTAGCTATATCTAATGTCGATACACCCTTTTCTTTTTGCCATTTTCCTGAAAATACACACTCATGCATGCAAATTCTGTCATAAGGCAAATAATATACGTCTTTTAATTTCTCAGCTATATAATTTGCATTTGTAACTGCTGTTTCTGATGCTTTTCTAAGCCCCTCGGCACCCATACTCAGTATATAGGTATATGCTCTGACTATAACACCAAAATTAGTGTAGAATGATCTTACTTTACCTATAGACTGAGGTCTGTCATAGTCTAAAAAGAATCCCGCATCATTTTTGCACAGCACAGGAGCAGGTAAAAACGGTATCAAATCTTTTTTTACTCCGACAGGTCCCGCACCGGGTCCGCCGCCGCCATGAGGAGTGCTGAAAGTTTTATGAAGGTTAAGGTGTACAACATCAAAGCCCATGTCTCCCGGTCTTGCAATTCCCATTATTGCATTTGCATTTGCTCCATCATAATATAATAATCCGCCTGCTTTATGAACAATATCCGCAATTTCCAATATATTTACATCAAATAATCCGAGTGTATTAGGATTTGTCAGCATAAGTCCTGCAATTTCGTCACTCATAACACTTTTTAGATGTTCTAAGTCAACGCCGCCTTGATCGTTTGATTTCAACTCTATTATATCAAAGCCTGCAACTGCACAAGAAGCAGGATTTGTACCATGTGCTGAATTAGGTATTAGAATTTTATTTCTTTTTGTTTCTCCTCTGCTTAAATGATAGGATTTTATTATCATAAGACCTGTCATTTCTCCGTGAGATCCGGCAGCTGGCTGAAGAGTGAATTTATCCATGCCTGTTATCTCAGATAAATATGTGTCAAGATTGTACATCAACTCTAATGCTCCCTGTACACTTGATTCAGGTTGATAAGGATGTATTTTTGCAAATCCATCAAATCTGGCAACCTGTTCATTTATCTTTGGGTTGTACTTCATCGTACAGCTTCCGAGAGGATAAAATCCGGAATCCACACCATGATTGCGTCTTGAAAGCTGAGTAAAGTGACGTACAGCATCCAATTCGCTGACCTCAGGTAATTCGGCAGGATTCTTTCTGATATATCTGCTGTCTAAAAGCTCATCCAGTGATGTTTCAGGAACGTCACATTCAGGCAGTGAATATGCTTTACGTCCGGGTTTGCTCATCTCAAATATCAATGCTTTTTCTTTTATCATACTAATCAACCGCCTTTCTTACCAATAAATCAATTTCTTCTTTTGAGCGCTTTTCAGTAACAGCTAATAGCCAGCCGTTATTTATGTCATCATAATCTTTTTCTATAGAATATCCGCCGATTATTTTATCCTTAAACAACCTATCATTTAAGCTGTCTACAGCTTCATTGCTTTTTACAACAAACTCTTTAAAAAACGGTGCGGTGAATACTTCTGTAAATTTTCCGGTATTAATTAGCTCTTTATATGCGTAGTGAGCCTTTTGAATACAAAGATTAGCGAGCTTTCTCAGACCTTCTTTGCCCAAAACAGTCAAATACATTGTAGCCATCAAAGCGTTAAGAGCATGATTAGAGCAAATATTTGAGGTAGCCTTTTCTCTTCTGATATGCTGCTCTCTTGTCTGTAATGTCAAAACAAAACCTCTTTTTCCGTTTGAATCAACAGTTTGACCTGCTATTCTGCCAGGCATTTTTCTCATCAATTTTTCGGTTGTTGCGAAAAATCCTAAATAAGGTCCGCCGAAACTTATCGGGGTACCTAAAGCCTGAGCTTCACCGACAACTATATCTGAACCGAGCTTGCCGGGGCTTTCTAATATAGCCATTGATATAGGGTCTGCGCTTACAACTAAGAGACTTTTATTATCATGTACCAATTTCTCTACAGATGCGATATCTTCAATGATACCGAAAAAGTTAGGCGATTGTAAAAGCAGGGCAGCGGTATTATCATTTATTTTTGATTTTAAATCATCAATATCTATCTGACCGTTTTTATATCCGATTTCTACTATACTCATATTTCTGAATTTACTGTATGTGTTTAAAACCTTTCTGCTTTCCGGGTGAACACTTTTAGCAATCAGTATTTCTGTACGCTTTGTAGCTTCACAAGCCATGATAGCGGCTTCGGTCAATGCAGTTGCTCCGTCATACATAGAGGCGTTTGACACATCCATTCCTGTCAGCTCACAAATCATTGTCTGATACTCAAATATCGATTGCAATGTGCCTTGACTGATTTCAGGCTGATAAGGAGTATATGAAGTATAGAATTCCTGTCTTGATATGAGTGAGTCTATGACAGACGGAATATAGTGGTCATATGCTCCCGCACCTAAAAAGCAGGTATAATCGTCAAGATTTTTATTTTTTTCTGATAAAGCCTTTAAGCTTTTGATTAAATCTATTTCTGATATATTATCAGGGATATTCAGGGCTCTTGTAAGATATACAGAATCAGGAATTGCCTTGAATAAATCACGGATATTATCTATTCCTATTTCTTTTAGCATTTCTGTTTTTTCATGTTCTGTGTTAGCTATATATCTTGTCATTAAATCACCTCTTATTCACATATTTTTTCGTAGTCTTGTGCACTTAATAAAGCATCCAATTCAGACTGATCCGATATTTCTACTGCTACAAACCAACTCTCGTAAGGATTAGAATTTATTTCGGCAGGATTATCTAAAAGCTCCTCATTTACCTCAACAACTGTTCCTGATATAGGTGAAAAGATATCTGCAACTGCCTTTACAGATTCAACAACAGCAACAGCCTCTTCTATTTTTATTTCTCTGCCTTGTTCAGGAAAATCAGCAAAAACAACCTCTCCTAAGTGATCCTGAGCGTAATCTGTGATTCCGAAATAAGCTTTGTTTCCTTCAACTCTTACCCATTCATGTGATTTACTGTACTTTAATTCATTTAATATTTTCATTTTTACCTCCAAATTTTCTATTTCTTATAATTTTTATTGTAAAAAGGCTTTTTGATAATTTTTGCCTTTAAATTTTTATTTCTTATTGATATTTCAATTTCATTTCCTTCAACTGCATATTCTGCATTTATCAAAGCCAAACCTATGTTTTTCTTTAAAGTAGGTGAATATGATCCTGTAGTAACAAAACCTATATTCTTTTCGTCGGAAAACACATCGTAATGAGATCTTGCTATACCTCTGTCAATCATTTCAAACCCTGCAAGCTTGCGTTTAATTCCGTTTTCCTTTTGACTTAATAAAGCTTCTTTGCCTATAAATGAATCCTTTTTCATCTTTACAAAGAATCCTAATCCTGCCTCTAAAGGAGTTATGCTCTCGGATATTTCCTGACCATATAAAGGCAGACAAACTTCAAATCTGAGAGTATCTCTTGCCCCTAATCCGGCAGGTACGAGCCCATAAGATTTTCCTGCATTTAAAACCATATCCCAAAGTTTTGGACCATTTTCAGGTGAAACATATATCTCGAATCCATCTTCACCTGTATATCCATTTCGTGAAACTATAGCGTTTATTTCGTTAATATCCAGACCATCTTCAAAATAGAAGAATTTTATATCGTTTAAATCCTTTGAAGTCAATTTTTGAAGAATATTTTGTGCAGCAGGACCTTGTAAAGCAATTTCGGCGTAATTTTGAGATACATTTTCAATTTTCACATCACCTTTTTGGTGTTTTAGAATCCATTCATAATCCTTTTCTGTATTAGACGCATTAACTACCAGAAAATACTTTTCATTATTATATTTGTAGATTAACAAATCATCTACTACTCCTCCATCAGGATAGCACATCAGTGAATAAAATATCTGATTGTTTTCCATAGTTGAAATATCATTAGTCACTATATTTTGTATATATGCTTCAGAATCCTTTCCAGTAACCAATATTTCTCCCATATGTGATACATCAAACAAACCGGCTTTAGTTCTTACTGCCTCATGCTCGGCTAATATACCTGAGTATTCAACAGGAAGCTCCCAGCCTCCGAAATCAATAATTTTACCATTTTGCTCCAAATGCTTGTCATATAACGGTGTCTTTTTCATAAAAATTACCTCCATAGTCTCAAATTATGCTGAGACGTTACAATTATTTTTGGAAAATTCTCAAGAAAATGTTTTCTGTTTCCCGAGAAAGGCTATGCATTTACTCTTAATATTCATTTATTAGATTAAATATACCCAGAAAATATATAAAAAAACAGAGATAGCGAGTAAATCGTCACTATCTCTGTTATTGACCTGAGAGATTCCAGCCAAAAAGCTGTTGCTCCTACGGTGCCATTAAGGCTCTTCAGAGGTATGTCAAAGATCGGTAATTGTGCCTGAAAGTTTCACTGTAAATTGACGTTTTACAACTTGCTTCTTCGGCTACCATTCTATGGTATCTCCCGAACTTATCATCCATGTATATTTATCTTTATAAAGATATTAAAATAAAATTTATATAAAGTCAAGCGTTAATTTTTTAACTAGAAAAATAAAATTTAATAGTAAATTAATGTTGTAATTTAAACCTTTACACAAAATTTATTTTGTAGAATTATAATTATAATCTATAACTATTATCGGATAGTATGTAGAGTCCAATTTTTTTATTTCCTTTGATATTTGATAGATTAATTCCTTTGCAGCTGTCTTACATTCTAATGGGGCAGCAACATCAAAGACTATGTTTGTATGTGTTGAGCCTTTGATAAGCCTAAAATCATGTATAGAAAAACCATCTCCGAGCTTCTTAAGAATTAAGATAACTTTTTCTTTTATAGCATTTGTTTCTTCGTCATCAGTTACAACAGGGTCTAAGTGTATAACCAGATTTATTCCCATATCACTTAAAAAATCTCTTTCTATATTGTCAATCATATCATGACTTTCCAATATATCTTCTTTATAAGAAACCTCGACATGAACAGTGGCAAAATATTTATCTGCGCCATAATTATGAATCACTAAGTCATGTATGTTGAGTACACCGTCATATGACATCAATTTATTAACAATAGAGTCGAGCAAATCTTTACTTGGAGGTTCGCCAAGAAGGGGATTAAGTATTTCTTTTAATATTCCCCAGCCTGAAAATATAATAAATACGGCAACAAGCATTCCTATATATCCATCTAATTCAAGGCCGCTTAGTCTTGTAACAATAATTGATGCCAGAACTGCCGTACTGGATATGACATCATTTAAGCTGTCTTTTGCAGTTGCTTTAATTGTGGTTGATGAAATTTTCTCAGAGAGTACAGTGTTTGCATAACATAAAAACAGCTTTACCAATATGGAGAACACAAGAACAAGTACCATTATTATGCTGTATTCCGAAGGAACAGGAGAAATTATTTTAGCAAAAGATGTTTTAATAAGCTCAACACCCAATAAAAGTATGATAAATGAAACAATCAAACCTGCCAGATACTCTATTCTGGCATGTCCGAAAGGGTGCTCTCTGTCAGCTGGCTTACTTGCTAACTTAAATCCTATGAGAGTGATAATTGATGACCCCGCATCAGACAAATTGTTTATACCATCTGCTGTAATTGCAACGCTATTAAAAATTACTCCAACCAAAATTTTACTGCTGCATAATAAAACATTGCATATTATGCCTAAGATACTGCTAAGCTTTCCATAAGATTCTCTGACTGTAGGATTTTTTATATCCTCGTGATTGCGTATTAATTTTTTTATCAATATATTTATCAAATCCATTACCTCTTTGCTTTTACGTATATTAACTATATTATAGCAAATAATACAATATATTAAAATAAGTATTTATTAATAATATAATTATATTATTAAGTAATATTACTCAATATTATTAAGTATATGCAAGATATAGCAAAGGATTTTGCAAATATCCTTTATATTTTATCAGCATTATATATATTGACATTATGTTACATTAAATGTATAATTTTTAATAATGCATAGAAAGGTAATTATATGGATTTCTATTTACAATACAAAGATCAATTTGATATGTTGTTAAAAAATGAAGATAATGTTAACTTTTTTTGCGAATTGGTTTCAAGGGCATTTCGCCAAGATACAGAATTAGTAGAACAAATACTTGAGAAGACATTATCCTTCACAAAGAAGAATAATTTGGATAAAGCAACAGCATGGCTTAACAATTATTATTGTTGGTATTGTTTTGATTTGTCAAGGTATAAGGAAGCTATCGAAATAGCACTGGAATCATATAATACTTTGGAAAAGTATGGCGATAAAAATGGCATGGCTCGTTTATGCAACTTTTTGATGTCGGCATATTCTCAAATCGGACAAATTGAGCTTTCAAATGAATGGGGGATTAAAGGCGTTGAAATTGCCGAAGAGCTTCGCGATGATAAGATGCTCCTTATTTTGATGNNTAGATTCTTTAATCTTCTCAATTAAGATGCTCCTTATTTTGATGCTGAATTTAGGTATCGGGTATACACAGCTTGATGATTTTAAAAAAGCTAAGGAAATCCTTAACTATATAAAAGTCAGGGATTTTGAATTAGTGGGAGAAAGTAAAATAACCTTTGCACAATGCTTGGCTGAAATAGAAATAAATATAGGCGATACAGATAAGGCCCTTGATGAAATAAATAAAATTTATGAAATTTTTAAAGAGATAAATGAAGAATTCTATATAAGTGAAACTAAAAAAATTGAGGCTATGATTTATTGCAAGCTGGGTGATTATGAAAAGGCAAATAAGCTTTTTAAAGAGGCTTATGATTTGGCAATAAAGTTTAATCAGAGTTTTGAGCTATGCAATGCTTTAGTTAAATGGTCCGATATGTTTATAAAGATTGGTGAGACGGATAAGGCTATTGAGAAGATTAAAGAATCTATACCGATTGCAGAAGAATATGAATTTTACCAGCCTCTTAGATTTTCATACCATAAACTGTACAGCATTTACAAAGAAAGAAATTCTTTGGCAGAAGCTTTGTTTTATTTAGAAAAATACACAAACATAGATAAAAAACTATATAATTTTCAAAACAGTCAGTGGATGGCAAAGCTGGATGCAAGTCATAATGAGAGAGAGGCTAATCTGTATAAAATACTATATGATAAAACAGAACTTCTTTCTTCAATCGGAAAGAAGATTATTTCAACATTAGATGAGAATAATATACTGAAGATTATCTCTAATGAAATTCATAAGCTTATGAAGAGAGATTCATTTAGTATAGCTCTATATGATGAAAATAAAAACGAGGTTATGTATAAATATGTAGATGATGGAAAAATAAATCTGAAGGGTCCTGTAAAGATAAATGAAGGCAATAATTTTACAGGATACTGTATAAATCACAGAAAAGATATTTTAATACAAAACTTTGACAGTGAATTTAAAAAATATTTAAATATAAATAGTGTTGAAGAATATCCGGATAAAATAGGAAAATATTCCTCACTAATGTATACACCTATGATTCTTAAGGATAAAATTATAGGAATAATGACAGTGCAGGCTAAGGATAGTAATGTTTACACTCAGAATGACATGAATACATTGAAGGTTTTGAGCAACTATGTTTCTATAGCACTTGACAACGCAAATTCTTATAAGAAAATGGAGAGTATTGCTATATATGACAATCTGACAGGACTTTTAAGCAGACGTGAAATACTGAAAATAGGAAGCGCTGCATTCAGTCAGTTTAGGGATACGGGACAAAATGTTACAATAGCCATGGTTGATATTGATAAATTCAAAAATGTCAATGATACATACGGGCATGTAGAAGGGGACAGAATATTAAGAGCAATAACAGAAGCTATTACTAAAAATATAAGAAAGGCTGATTTCGCAGGCAGATATGGCGGAGATGAATTTCTTTTGGTATTTCCTAACACGAAAATAGATAAGGCTAAATCAATAGCTGAAAGAGTGCGAAAACTTATATTCAACAAGAAGCATTTAGTTGAAAAGGGTGAGAGAATTAGTGTATCGGTCAGTATAGGCGTATACGAGGTTGAACTTGAGGATGAAGACTTTGTATCTTGCGTAAAAAAAGCAGATGTAGCCTTATATCAGGCAAAAAGCATTTCCAGAAATTGTGTAGTATCATACAGTGAAATATAATTGAATTTACAAACAATTTTTAATATTGGGTATTTTTTGAGTCATAATTATCGTTTTTCCGATAATTATGACTCTTTATATTTTTTGAACAGCATACCTATAAAATTTATAAAAGCCATATTGACATATAATATTATATGACATATAATATTATATCATAGGTCTTAAGTTTACTTAAGACTATAAAACAAGGAGGATCATACATGATATTCCAATTAGGATCTGCGTTGCTGGATGCGTGTGTTTTATCGGTTTTATCAAAAGAGGATGCATACGGGTATAAGTTGACGCAAGAAGTCAGAGAGATTATGGATATATCTGAATCAACTCTATATCCTGTTCTTAGACGACTTCAAAAAGATGAATGTTTAGAAATATATGATATGCCCTATCAGGGGAGAAACAGAAGATATTATAAAATCACTACAAGAGGGCGTGATGTGCTTGAGGTGTATTTAGAAGAATGGAAAGTATATGTAGAAAAAATTAATAAGGTTTTTCATGGAGGGAAATAAATGGATAGGAAGCAGTTTATAAATGAATTAAGAACTAAACTAGTGACTTTACCTTATGATGAAAGAGAAAAAGCGATAAGCTATTATGAAGAATATTTTGATGATGCAGGTACAGAAAATGAAGACAGCGTAATTTACGAGCTGGGAGATGTTGAAAGAATAGCCCAGGAAATAATCGAAAATTCAACTTCAAGCTCAAGCTCTGTGTCAGCAAATAAATTTGTAGTTGGAGATGATGACAGTCATAATTCTTATGGCAGTAAGAGTAAAGAAAATTCTTCAGCTAATAGTAAAGTAATATATAACCATGAGGAAAAACCAAAAAAGAAAATGGGTCCTGTGTATATTGTACTTATGGTCATAGGTGCTATTGTTTGTTTTCCTATAATTATGAGCTTTTTCGGACTCCTGATGGGGTTGTTCGGGGTGATAATAGGAATAATTGCCACTGCATTTGGCTTAGTGATTTCCGGTATAGCTGCAGTATTTACGCTTCCTTTTGTCGGCATAGCTGCTGTCGGTTCTATACTTTATTATTTGGGTAAAGGGATATTAAGCATAGCTCTGCTCATAATAATAATCTTAGTAATTATCAAATTGATTAAGGCAATAATAGATTTTATTAAAAACAGGGCAGATTAGGAGGAAAAGAAAATGAAAAAAACACTTATAATTATAGTAATAATAGGACTTATACTGCTTATTGCAGGAAAATTGATAATGAATTTAAACGAAAATGATAACAATGAACTATCTTTGATGAATAAAGAAGTTTTAAGCTTTAACGGAGATGCAAACATAATAAACAAAGAATTTGACAATGTAAAAAATATAAATTTAACATTAGGAATTTATTCTATCGTGATTCAAGGAGACAGTAATATAAAAAATGTGCAGATGACAGCTAAAAAGCCAAGTATGATTGTAAACGGATCAGATGTAGATAAACTGGAGATAGACTATAAAGACGGAAATCTGACTATAAGGCAAAAGCAGGATAAAAAATGGATAGGAACGTTTAATTTTAATGATTATAAAGGAGAACTTCTAATTAAAATACCGACTAAAAATGAACTTGGTAAGATAGATATAAATAATGGAGTTGGCAATATAGAAATAAAAGATATATCTGCTGATTCTCTTGATATTGATTGCGGTACATCTCCTGTTCTTGCACGCAATATAAAAATATCCAACTGCAATATTTCCGGAGGAACAGGGAGTATAAAGCTATATGATATTTCAACAGATAAAATTAAAATAGAGAGTGGAACGGGAAGCACCTATATAAGCGGAGATATCAATAAACAAGCCACAATAAACACAGGCACAAGCAGTGTCGAACTTGAACTTAAAGGCAAGGAAAAAGATTATGATTATGATATAAAAACAGGACTTGGAAGCATAGAGATAAATAATAATAAATATAAAAGAGAAGCAAAAATAGACAATAAATCAAATTCTGCAAATATAAAAATAAATGCAGGAACAGGCAGCGTTGATATTAAAACCAAATAAACTTTATAATGAATTTGACCCAAAGTGAAAAAGCATGTATAATACTTGTATATCTTTGCAGCTGGATAAAATGAGAGGGATAAAATGAGTATTAAGCTTAAATATAAAGTACACGAAATAATGGATGAAGAATTTATAAAAATTAATTATAAAGAAAAAACAAGCGAAGCGATAAAAAAACTTATATTTTCAAAACGAGATGAAGTTGTACTTGTTAATGAAAAAAATAAAATTGTCGGACTGTTTACAAGGACTGATATACACAGACTGGGAAAAAACTCAATATTTTTTGATTTACCTGTTTCACAGTTTTCTTCAATGGATATATTTAGAGTTGCTTATGATGAAGATGCAATAAAAGCCAGAGATTTAATGCTTGAAAAAAATATCGGAAGATTATTTGTTGAAAAGGACGGCAATATTGTAGGAATTCTAACTAATAACAATATACGTGATAAGTTTTATACAAGGATTGAAGATATGCACAATATCACCGAGGAGGCTTTTGATAATCTCTCAGAGGCTATTTGCATATGTGACAGCAGCGGAGAAGTTATATACTGGAATAAAGCTTCAGAAAATCTGTACAATATAAAAAAAGACGAAATAATCGGAAATTATGTGGGAAACTTCTTTCCCAATGCTTTGGTAAACGAGGTATTCAGAGAAAAAAAGGCAATAAAGGATGTGCTTCACCAGCCGGTGGAGGGTAAGAAGGTTTTTTTAAGTGCCGTTCCTATTTTTAATTCAAATAATCAAATGACCGCTGTAATAACTACGGATAAGGACATTCACGATATTGACGAAATAATGGAAAGACTGAAAATAGAAGAAAAAAAGTCTAAATATTATGAAGTCAGATATAAGGAACAGATAGCAAGGCAATATAGCTTTTCAGGAATAATCAGTAAAAATAAAGAGCTTATCGAAGCGGTTACGCTATCTCAGAGAGTTGCGCCAAGCAATGCCAATGTTATGATAACAGGAGAAAGCGGAACAGGCAAGGATGTATTTGCTACGGCAATACACAACGCCAGCGGAAGAAAAGGAAAATATATAGCTGTAAATTGCAGTGCTATACCGGAAGAACTTCTGGAAAGCGAGCTTTTCGGATATGAAGAAGGGGCATTTACCGGAGCTAAAAAAGGCGGGAAAATAGGAAAGTTTGAGCTTGCCAATAATGGAACCTTATTTCTTGATGAAGTAGGAGATATGCCGCTGAAAATGCAAAGTAAGCTTTTAAGAGTTTTGCAGGACGGCATTATAAGCCGATTGGGAAGTGATAAAACTATAGAAACCGACGTGAGAATAATATCCGCAACCAACATAGATATAAGAGATGCTATGGAAAAGGAAAGATTCAGAAGTGATTTATATTATAGACTGGCTGTTGTTAATGTTGATTTACCTCCGCTAAGAGAACGCAGAGAAGACATAAAGGAATTGACTAAATATTTTGTAAAGGAGTTTTCTGAAAAGGAGAATATACACATAGACAGCTTTGATGATGAAATATACAGTATTTTTGAGTCGTATTCATGGGAAGGAAACATCAGAGAGCTTAGAAATGTAGTTCAAAGAATGGTTGTGCTGTCTGATGATGGGAGGATAAAAAAAGAAGATGTTCCAAATTACATTATCAGCGGGCTAAAACCTGTTGAGATTAAGATTGAAAAAGAACACTTTATCGGCTGTGACTTCAATGAATCTATAAAAAGCCTCGAGATAAAAATGCTTGCAGATGCACTTAAAGCTGCTAAAGGAAACAAAACTAACGCGGCAAAGCTCTTGAATATAAACAGAACAACATTTTACTATAAAATTAAGTTATATAACTTAGAACATCTATTAGAAACTTAAATGTTAAGAATTTGACAATATGTTTAAAAACGAACAATAAATTCAGAAAAATAACGCGGCGCTGTTCAAAATTTGACAGCGCTTTTAATATGTAAAACAAGTAATTTTCAAGAAAAAATCTTTATATAGAAGAAAAACGATTTCAACCTTACTTAAATAAGTTTTAAAGACAAAAATAGTATTTACAATATTCGCTTAAAATTGGCATGAAAATTGCTTTAATAAAGATTGTAACAATATTATGACGACGCATGAAGCGACGTAATGGAGGAAAGTATGAGCTTAATATATAAATTTCCTTTGAAAATGCATGTGGGAGCAGCTTGTAAGTCCATAGTGAATACAAAAGATACAGTCAAAAGAGGACAGTGTATAGCGATACCGGAAGGCTTGGGAGCCAAAATACATTCAAGCGTAAACGGGATTGTAAAAGAAGTCACTGGCGAATATATTTTAATTCAAGCTGATGAATTGCAGTCAAAGGAATATATAAAGATAGAGCAGTGCAATTCCATAAAGGATATATGCTTTGAAGCAGGAATTGTCGGAGCAGGAGGAGCAGGTTTCCCTACACATGTGAAGCTCTCGGCTGAAATACCTGGTGGAACTATAATTGCAAACTGCGTAGAATGTGAGCCTGTTTTATATCACAACATATCATTGATAGAGCAAAGTCCAGAGCTTGTAATAAAGGGCATAAAATACGCTATGGAGGCTGTTAAGGCAGAAAATGGGATAATAGCTGTAAAAGAAAAAAATAAAAATGCAATTATATCACTTAAAAATGCATTGGAAGGATATGAAGATATCACAATTAAAGAACTTCCCGATATTTATCCAATGGGAGAAGAAAGAACTATAATACATGAGATTTTCGGAAAATGGCTTGAGCCTTCACAGCTACCTTTAGAAGCAAATTGCGTAGTTCTGAATACGGAAACCTTGGCGAACATAGTAAGAGCAGTAGATGAAGGAAAACCTGTCATAGACAAAGACATAACTGTAGGCGGAAAGCTTGCTAACGGAAATAAACAAAATGTATTCTTCCAAGTTCCGATAGGAACACCCGTAAAAGAAATGATAGCAAAATGCGAAGGAATTGACGGGGAATACGGAGAGGTATTAATAGGAGGACCTTATACCGGGGTTGCGGGAGATATGGATAATGATTCCGTAACAAAAACATCCGGCGGAATTATAGTCACCATACCATTTCCGAGATATGAAGATAAGGTTGCTTTGCTGGTTTGTGCCTGCGGCGCAAATGAGAACAGATTAAGATATATCGCCGAAAAAATGGGATCAGAGGTTGTATCGGTGCTTCCTTGTAAAAATCTGGAGCATATAAAAGGATCAAATAAATGTAAAACTCCGGGAACATGTCCGGGACAGGCAGGAGTTGTTTTACAGTTTAAAAAAGCCGGCGCTAAGAGACTTATAATATCTAACTGCAGCGATTGCAGTAATACTGTAATGAATTCGGCTCCGGGCTTGGGGCTGGGAGTATATCATCATACAGACCATGTATTCAGAACAGTTGATCATGAACTAACAAGAAGATTATAAAATAAAGGAGAAAATAAAATGTCATTAAATGCTGAACACATTGAAGAGATAAAAACAGAGCTTGCTATAGTCTGCTGCAGAACTGAAGCCGGAACTGTAATATCCGCAAGTAACTTGGAAGATCCGGCAATATTTGATGAATTAACAGACTCGGGACTTCTGAAAATACCTGCCGATTGCCTTACTATTGAAGAGGTTTTAGGCGCTAAACTTATCAGAACTATAGAGTCATTAACACCTATGACACCTGATATGTTTGAAGGTATAAATAAAACAAATAAAAAATCAGAAGATGCTAACATAGATGAAAATGCAAAGGCTGTTTTAAAGCTTAATAAAAAAGCAGGAGATACAATTCAGATATCCGACCTGGAAAATCCTATGCACTTTGACAAAATGGCAGATTCTAATTTAATAGTATTAAATAATGAAGTTTTAAGCGTTAAAGA
>DGYI01000061.1:78179-78373 GCA_002396645.1 Firmicutes bacterium UBA5010 | reverse complement strand
AAGAAGAAATGAATCTGTAGAGTATCTCTTTATGAATTTCTTTACCGCCCTTTTTTGATATGGGTCTTCTATACTTTCTATATCATAATTTTTAAAATATTCAACCAAGTACTCAGACTCTTTGCTTGTGAGTTTAGATAAGGATTCTCTGACTAGAAAACCTGATAATTCCTGCATGTAGCTTCTTGTTTCAA